>NZ_DAMBYD010000003.1:0-387560 GCF_032051575.1 Aminipila sp.
GCTCGCTCTTCAGGTTGCCGTTATCATCATACCCATAGATAATCTCTCTTCTTGTAGAGTTGTCCGCCTTAACTTCTTTTTGCTGAACCAATACCCCGGCAGCGTTGTAATCGTACTCCGTGGTGGAGCCGTCGCTATGCTGCTCCTTGATGAGCCGTTCTTCTGCATCACGGGTGTAGATAATCCCTTTTCCGTCGTGATCAGTAAGGGTTTTCGGCTGTCCAAGGATATCATAGGTGGTTGCGACTGTCTTCCCTTCAGGATAGGTGATGGAAGTCCTGTTTCCTGCAGCATCATAAGTATAGCCTGTAGTTCTTCCATTTCCGTCAGTAACTAACGTGGTTCTGTAAAGCGCATCATAAGCAAAGGTTACTGTACCTGCACTGTTCTTTGCAGTCAATAGGTTTCCAACGGGATCATAAGTGAATTCTGCCTTACCGTCTACATCAGTCCTCTCAATGAGACGGTAAAGTTTATCATATTCAAAGGAGGTTTCCTTTTTATTCTCATCGATTTTTGTAAGGACATTGCCCTCCTTGTCGTAGGTATACTCGGTTACAAATCCAAGTGGCGATACTTCTTGCAGGCGGTTTCCTTCTGGATCAAGAGTATACCTTGTGGTCGCTCGCCGACCTCCTGCCGCATCAATATTCATTTCAGATAGATTTCCGAATGCGTCATAGGCGTATCCCTTGACGCTGCCGTTTGGATTGGTCTCTGAAACAATCCGGTTCAGACCATCGTAAGCGTAGGTAGTTACTTTCTTGTTCCTGTCAGTGTAGGAGATCTTGTTTCCTGCAAGATCATAACCATATTCAAAGCTATGATTAAGCTCGTTAGTTTCCTTGACAAGTCGGTTCATGGAATCGTAGGCAAAGTATTTCTTTTCATTATTCCGATTCGTACTCTTTATTACATTTCCGTTGGAATCAAATACATAAGACGTCTCGTTCCCAAAAGCATCGGTCTCTAACGTGGCATGACCCCCATCGTCATAAGTATAGCTTGTCACCGTCCCCAGTTTGTCTGTCTTTGTGAGTATGTTTCCCACAGCATCATAGGTATAGGTTAACACTCCCCCCACCGAATCGGTTTCCGTAAGCATTCTTCCATTCTTGTCAAAAGCATAGGAAGTGCTGTGCCCCGATTCATCTGTTTTGGCAACGGTTCTTCCCAGAGCATCATAAACGTAGGAATATCCTCCCTCCAGAGCGTTCTTTTTTGTCAGTATTCGATAGTTGTCATCATAGGTGTAGGAAGTCACATTTCCTTCTCTATCAATATATTTGGTCGTCATTCCTACCTTGTTGTATTCAAAACCTGCCGGGTTTCCATGGGAATCACGAGTCTTTAAAACACGGTTTAAAAGGTCATATTCGTTTTCCTCTACCAAGGTTCCATCAATGTACTTCTTTGCCAGATTTCCAAGTGCGTCATAAGTGTAACTTGTCTCAATTCCTTCACCGTCTGTCATGGTGCTTGTTCTTCCAAGGGAATCATAGGTATATTCTGTCTTGTTTCCAAGCTGATCCACTATGCTTTCCGGTTTTCCAGTTGATGTGTAGGTATAGGAAATCAGGCCTCCGTCAGCATAGGTCACGGAAGCAGTCTGGTTGTTCTGATCATAGGTGAAGGTCGTTACATTGTTTTTGGGATCAGTCTGTGTTAGACGATTTCCCATAAGGTCATAGGTGAAGCTGGTCTTGCCGTTTAGTTCGTCGTAACTTTCTATGAGATTTGAAATTGCATCGTAAACATATGTCTTTGCCTTACCGTTGGCATTGATTTCTTTCACCTTTCGGCTTAGGGCATCGTAAACATATGTGGTCGTGCTCCCTTCCGGATCAGTCATGGTCAGCATGTTACCCACTGCATCATAGGTATATGAAGTGATTCCACCTGCCGGATTAGTTACGGTCTTTATCCTGCCTGCCCTGTCATAGTCGTAGGAGGTTGCGTTTCCTTCTCCGTCTGTCTCTGTCAGCACTCGGTTCAGCCTGTCGTAGGTACTTGACGTGACGTTCCCCTCCGCGTCGGTGGTGGAAAGCAGATTACTGTTCGGGTCATAGGCATACCTTGTTATCCCGCCTTCTGCATCGGTCACGGTTACATTACGACCCAAACCATCATAGCTATAGCTTGTGACTCCTCCATTGGCATCGGTAATTTCTTTAATGCGTCCCATGGAATCGTATTGATTTATGGTCTCATTTCCATCAGCATCAGTGGTCTTTTCAAGGCGGCCGAGGGTATCGTAGGAATACTTTGTAGTATTGCCCTCCGCATCTGTTTCAGAGACAACCTTGCCTTCATTATCATATTCGAAGCTTCTACTGTTTCCAAGTGGATCAGTTACTCTTTCCAGCAATCCGTCGCTATCATAAGAATATGTGGTGACATTACCATTGGCATCGGTATTTGTCAGTGGCTGTCCGTTGGTTCCGTAGGTAATGGAGGTAACCCCTCCCTTTGGATCGGTGGTGCTCTCGGTAAAGCCATTCTTATTGTAGGTGTAGCTTATCACGTTTAAAAGGGCATCGGTCACGGATAATAACTTTCCTGCAGGAGAATAGGAATAAGCCGTTTTGCTTCCAATGGGGTCTGTTACAGCTGTGATTCTTCCCACGTCATCATATTCATAGGTGAATACGCTGTTCTCAGGATCTGTGACGGAAAGCATATGACCCGCGCTGTCGTAGGTGTACGAGGTTGTATTTCCATATGGGCCAGTCTCCGATGTTAAAAGACCGTTTCCGTCATAGCTGTAGCTAGTGGTATTACCGTTCTTGTCAGTATAGCTTTGCAGCCGACCAGCATTATAGCTGTAGATTTCCGTTTCACCTTCCTGGTCAGTTACTGTTTCAATCAGATTATCTCCACTGTATTCAATACTTTCTTCGCTGCCGTCGGGATAATTAGTCTTTGTAATGCTTCCACTGCTATTGACAACATTATGTGTTGAATTGCCTTGATTGTCTGTATATGAACTGGGTATGAAGCCCCCATATTCTCCATTTGTTGTTCCGTCTTCATCAACTATTTTTATCAGCTGACGATACTGGTTGTAATAGTATTTGGTTTCTCTTCCCTGCGGATTAATGTAGGTATTGATAAGATTTTCATCATCGTATGAGAAAGAAGCCCTTGTTTCCACATCTGCGTTGATGAATACCTGTTCTGTAACCCTTCCCTTGCTGTCATAAGTATTTCTTAAATATTCGTCACCTTCAAAATCCCTGACAGCAGCAAGATATCCATTAGAGTCATAAGAATAGCTAAGACTGTCGCCATCAGGGTTGGTAACGGATGTAAGGTTATCTCCGTTATACCCATAGTTCACGCTTCTTCCCGCGCTGTCAGTAACTTTCGATATATGCCCCCCATCCCAAGTAAATGTCAGGTTTCCTGCAAGTCCAGATACAGTTTCAAGCTTATTGCCTGAATAGGTAAGAGTATATATTGTCTGTCCTGTTTCATTTCGGATTTCGCTAAGTTTTCCGGAAGAATCAAACTCATACTCGTCTCCCCGTTTATACTTCAATTTCCATCCGCCAGTTGAAGTATCCCAAAGTTCAAATTCGTCATTTTCTACTGCATAATAATCCTTTGTTTCAAAATCTCTCAATTTTAAAAAGAGCAGTTTTTCTCCTCCTGGAAGGTAGATGTTTATAAAGCCTTTTTTCTCCGTTAAAGAATAGTCGAAGCTATGGGTAAAGCCTTTTCCAAGGGAATCACTAAATCCTCTTGAGTTGTATGCCCGCTTTAATGTCAAGGGGTATTGCCCCTCAAGCCTCAGATCCGTATAGGCAAAAATGAAGCTGCCGTCAATCATGGCTACAGGATCGTTCTCACATACATTAAGATACTTGGCCATCTCTTCTCTTGTAGTATAGGTACTGTACAATCTGTCAAAGTTGATAAAATTGGAAACTTCCGCCATCTGCTCTGTCATTAATTCATGGGAAAAACCTCCTACAAGAGAAAGAACATCGTCCCAAAGCCCCGCTTCTGCTAAAATCGTACTATAATCGAAATTAACATCAGTTTTTGCCGTAAACTGCCTTGGCCAGCCGTACTCTTCGCCGTGTACGTGGTTTCCTTCCGAATCCGTTGAACAATCAGAATTTTTTTCTGGGCATCCCTGTGGTTGAATGGAAATTGTCAGAGCATACTGATCAGTTTCTGGATTTGCACCTACCACAGGCTTTCCGTCAATACTGCCTGTCCATTCCAAAATGTAATATCCGTCGCCCTTCTCTACATCTGGTTTAATGGTCAGCTCAATCCCCGTATCCTCCAGATTATTGCCTTCCGCCGCGATTCCTGCGGTATGGCTTGTATCGGACGAAGCGGGAATCGTATAGGTCTGTTCTGGGATATGTGCAGGCACATCCCCATCATAGCCAATAAATTGTCTTTCCTTAACCAGCCATCCGAAATGCTCGTTGCCTACAAGCACTTCAATATTCACCGGCTGCGTGTATTGAATGCCGAATCTGATTTCAACCTTATGATTTGGATTAAAGGTACCGTCCTCCAGTTCCAGAGCACTTGCCGTACATGGTACAATACCAACCACAAGACAGACCAACAGCAGAATTGATATAAATCTATTCCAAATATGCTTTTTCATATTTTGTTTCTCCATTTCCGTGTTTTTTTATTTGTTAATATTTCTCTTCGTTCAGTGCTGATGCATAAGCCCAGCCTCAAGAATCTGAAGATATGCCCAATAGCTTTTATCAATATCCTTATACGGATTTGTAGCCGTCTTAAGCGCTTCACAGGTTTCGGGATTTCTTCCCATCATCCGGTTAATCATAGTTACCGCTTCTGCTCTGCTTACACTCTTTCCTGGTCTGAAGTTGTTGTCTTCATAGCCTGTAACAAGACCTAGAGCCACCGCCTTGGCCACATATTCTGTATACCATTCATTCACGCCTACGTCAGAAAAGGCAAGTTTTGCTTCTGGTGCAGTTATGCCTCCGCTTTCCGCGATTCGGACAAGGCAGGCTGCTAGTTCTGCACGGTTCATAGACCTACCTGGGCGGAAAGTTTTATCCTCATAACCCTTCAGGTAGGAAAGGTCGTTTGTCTTTTGTATATATCTGTATGACCAGCGGCCCAGTTCCACATCAGTATAGTTCATGGCAACTGCTGCTGCCGATGTTGTCTCTGCTTCTTTTTTAAATGCCGTAACAATCATCTTTGCGATTTCTTCTCTTGTCACATTGTTTCCCGGACAGAATGTTCCGTCTTCATAACCGTTAACATAGGGTTCATGGGTTACAGCGGGCTCCGTGGTCACAGAACCTCCCCCTCCTCCAAAACCACCGCCTCCACTGCTAATCTCGTCGGTTGTCAGCACCATGGAAACCTTGGAATAGTCAGAGCCTATATTATCCTTGATCATGATTACCACCTGAAGGTTATCGCTTTGAGGAACAAGGGTATTTGCCAGAACATAGATTCCTTTTTCATCTGAGGTCAGTGTCACCTTTCCCGATGTATCATTCAGAAGTGACGCGGTATAGCATTTAGTGTTAAGAATCGGTTTTCCCATGGTTGTTCCTGTTGTGAGAAGCTTGTTTTTTAGAAGTGGATATACATTGACCGCTGACGTAGAAGTAATCCTTACAGGAGATGAACCAATCAATTGATACTGAGCGGTCGTCACACCATCACAGAAATTCCCTTGATTGTTTGCGATTCCTTTGAGAACATTTCCCGTCAGGTAATTGTTTTCCATATATACTTCATGGATTGTCGCAAGCTGGGCGGAAACAACTCCACGAAGACGGTTGTTGGACAAATCGATTGCAGAAAGACTTGTAAGGCTGTCAAGTGATGTGGGGATTGTTCCCTCAAGATAATTCCTCCCAAGAGAAAGAAGTTGGAGCTTTGACAAACTTGAAATACCAGTAGGAATTTCTCCTGTGAAATCATTATCTGCCAAATCAAGGATCTGCAGGTTTGTCAATGTAAAGACACTCGGTGGTATTGTCCCAGTCATATTGCATCCCCACATGGAAAGAGTTTTCAGATTTGTAAGAGCAGAAAAATCCAACATCGCTCCGGCTGTCCAGCCGTTATCCGATAGGTTAAGGTATGTAAGCGAGGTCATCTGATTAAGCGTCGCAGGAATTGGTCCGGAAAGTTTGTTTCCCGAAACGTCAAGAGCAGATATCATTGTATTCGCAAGAATAGTGTTCGGAATCACTCCAGTAAAGTTGTTTCCAGAAAGACTCAGTACCTTCAGGGACGGCATGGTCCCAAAACTTGATGGAATTGCGTTCTGATAGCTGTTGCCAGTAAGATCAATATTAGAAATCTTGGTTAGGGTAAAAAGTTCACTGGGAATATTCCCTGAAAGCTTGTTTCCGGATAGGAACAGGTTTTGCAGATTAATCAATTGTCCAATTGCACGGGGAATTCTTCCAGTGATTCCAGCATCCTTCAGCCCAATGGATGTTATATTCTTAAAGTCAGCGTTGCTCGTGACAGTATCCAGTGTCTTCTGCTCCTGATTCAGAATCCGTTCTATTTCATTGATAAACCACTGCTGCCCGTCACACAGGCTGATAAAGGTTTGCGCATAAGCCGTCCTTGGGTGGGGTGTGAAACTGCTGTCTGCTTGGACGCTAATTGGTAAAATAAGCTGCACGGAAAGTGCAATTAGTATAAGAAAACTTGTTACTCGTTTCATGAAATGCCTCCTCATATTACAGTAAGTATTGCTTTATTTTTAAAAACTTCTTTTCTCGAATTATAATTTACTCTTAATTACAAAAAAAAGCCGAGAGTTTTTTCCTCCCAGCTTATATCATATTATTTTATTCTACATTAGACCAAAGCATTAAAATAACTTCCAGACGATTTTCTGTTAGTAGTGCTTGAAGAACCCGACCCCAATACAAGTAAATTTTCTTTTAACTTCTTTTTAACATTTTCTTCAATATCTGAACTTAATTTTGTCACTTTATCTGCAAAAGAGTCTTTTCCATTAAATACTTTTTTCAAATTTTCTAAAGAAGCTGCATTCATTTCCTTCTTATTCATGGTTAGGCTTCCATCTGTCAACACTGTTATTCCCGCGTTTTTAAGTGCATCTTTATTATCTTCTGCGTATTTTTTAAGTTCTGAACCAAATTTTTTATTTTCTGTGCCCCCAAGCTTTGTAATGCTTGAAAGTATATTATTATAGTTATTTACAAAATCAGTGGCTGTACTTACAACATCCTTTGTACTTTTTGATTTCTCTGCTTTGCCAAATAGTGAATTTTCTCCTGTTGCAGTAAGCCTCTCCCCACTTTTCTGAAGATCATCAGCACTATTTTCTGCAATTTTACTATATGTTTTTAGCTGAGTTGCTAGAACTGCATTGCTTGAACTAGATGTTCCTGTACTACTTGATGAAGTCTTCGATGTGTTCGTATTTTTATAATTTGAAGCAGACGAGCTTCTAAGCTGACTGACTACACCTCTACCTCCCGAAAAGCTTTTTATACTTCTATAATTAGTTCCTGTTGTATAACTCATATTATTTCCCCCTTTAATTGAATTAAATTCTTTTATCCGATTTCCTTAAACTAATTAGTGTACCCTATTTTAATATATCGTCAAATTATCCAATTACTTTATACAATTCATCACTTTCTGGTGGAAATATTTCGCATAATTTTCCATTTCCACAATCAGAAGACATAATTCCATATTGTTTTTCCTTAATTTGGCCAATGCAGCTTATTTCCACATTAGCTTCATTCATGGCCTCTTCAAGCAGTTGTTTATTTTCAGGACGTACTATAATTAGCATACATCCACTTGAAATTAGTCTCAAATAATTTATATGAAAAACATCACAAATTTTCTTTGTTATCCCTTTTACTGGAATTTTGTCAATCCACAGTTCACATCCAGTTCCCGATATCTGGCACATTTCCCAAACTGCTCCAAGAACGCCCCCTTCAGTGATATCATGCATACCAGAAGTTCCTATACTTCCTGCTACAATACCATCTTTAACAACGCTTACTTGACTTAACATTTTTTTAGCTTCCAGTAATTCCTCATTTGTACAAAATTCTTCAAGCTGATTTTCAAAATCAGAAGCGATTATTCCAGTGCCTTCAATACCTGCAGATTTAGTCATCATAATAAAGTCTCCCGGCTTCATCTCCTTGGCCTGTTGGGATTTGCCTTTTTTACCTTTCCCAATTGCAGTAGATACGATAACCGGAGTATTGACGGCTGAGGTAATTTCTGTATGTCCCCCTATGATTTCTACGCCAAGTTCCGCCGCAGTCTGCCCAGCCTGCTCCATCATCAAACTAATGTCTGCTTCTGTAGTTCCCACTGGCAGCATTACAGCCAGCATGATTCCCAAAGGCCGAATGCCGTTTGAAGCGATATCATTGCAAGTGATGTGTATGGCGAGCCTGCCAATTTCATTTATTGCAGCAGTAATAGGGTCCGTAGACATAACACACTCATACTCACCAAAATCAATAACTGCGCAATCCTCACCGATTCCTGGCCTTGTGAGAACCTCCGGGCTTTTATAGGTTATTTTTTCAAAAACTATTTTTTTTAGTAAATCGCTATCCAATTTTCCAGCCTTAAGCATTTATTTTCACCTCGTATTTTTCTAAGAATTCTTCTTCTGTTATTATTTCAACCCCTAGTTCCTTAGCTTTTTTATTTTTAGATGAGCCAGAAAGTGCATCATTATTTATTAGATAATTTGTTTTTGAAGTTACAGATCCTGTTACTTTTCCACCTTTTCTCTCAATCAAGTCTTTTAATTCATCTCTGTTTTCAAAGTGATTTAAAGACCCAGTTATTACAAATACCATACCATCAAGAATCTGCTCCCCTGCATCTTCGCTTTCAATTTGTTCAAAAATTATCTCTGCCAAAATATCTTTTATTACTTTTCCCTTCTTCTCATCTGCAAAAAACTTTACATAAGCTTCCGCCATAACCCCGCCTATTCCATCAATTTCCACCAGTTCGTCTACAGATAGGTTTTGTATCTTTTCCCAATTATAGTTACAATTCTTACAGATAATCTTAGCATTTGCCACTCCAATATTAGGAATTCCTAAACTATAAAGCAGCCTTACTGGCGTTGTAGTACTTGCTTTCTTCACAGAAGCTACCAGATTATTAAAAGATTTTTCTCCAAACCCTTCCATCTCAATAATTTCCGTCTTAAATCTTTCCACATGGAACAAATCTGCTAATTCTTTTATTAATCCTTGAGCAATTAACTTCTCAATGGTCGCCTCAGAAAGTCCATCAATATTCATAGCATCACGACTGACAAAATGGGTAAATGCTTTAATTTGTTTTGCCAAGCACTCAGGATTAATGCAAAAAAGAACTTCTACTCCGTTATCATTTTTGATTTCCGTCGTTCCGCCACAAACTGGGCATTTCTCAGGGATATCCTTTACTCCGCTACGAGTCAGGTTCTCCGCAATCTGAGGAATAATCATATTCGCCTTATATACCTCAATTGTATCTCCTACACCTATCTCCAGCTGACGCATAATACTGATATTGTGTACACTGGCACGACTGACAGTGGTTCCTTCCAGTTCTACAGGTTCAAATATAGCAACAGGATTAATCAATCCTGTTCTTGAGGCACTCCATTCAATTTCCTGTAACGTAGTCTCCTTTAGCTCATCACGCCACTTAAACGCCATGGCATTTCTAGGGAACTTTGCTGTATTACCTAGACTTTCTCCGTATTGTATATCGTCTATTAACAATACTAGCCCGTCTGAAGGAAAATCATTGCTTTCTATCTGAGCTGCAAACCATTCTACATCTTGGTGAATAGATTCAGCTGTAGTCATCCTATATTGTACCACATCAAATCCCTGTGATTTCAACCAGTCAAGCTGCTCATGACGGGAATTGGTATTAATTCCACCCTGCGCCTGTACTAATGAAAATGCAAAGAACTGTACGTTTCTTTCTTTGGTAATCTGATTATTCAATTGTCTTACACTGCCACTACATAAATTTCTTGGATTTTTATACTTTGCGCCTGCTTCACTAATTTGAGCATTAATCTTGTCGAATTCAGAATAAGTGATTATAGCTTCCCCCCTAAGCGTGAGCCTTCCCTTGAAAGGTATGCTTACAGGCATATTAGCGAATACTTTAGCATTATTGGTTATTACTTCACCAATCTCGCCGTTACCTCTAGTAACAGCTTTTACCATCTTTCCATCTTCATACGTAAGAACTATAGTAAGCCCGTCCAGCTTCCACGAAAGTACGCCTTCTTTCTCTCTTAGAAATGCACCCAAAGCATCCACATCCTTAGTTTTATCAAGAGATAACATTCTCGATGAGTGAGCTTCCTTTGGTAGATTACTCAGTACTTCATACCCCACATTTACTGTCGGACTATTGGCTAAGGTTACTCCTGTTTCCTTTTCTAAGTCCACAAGTTCGTCATAAAGCCTATCATACTCTATGTTTGGTATAATCTCTCTGCTCTCTTGATAATAAGCCTTTCCGGCTTCATTTAAAAGTGTAATCTTAGCTTTCATTTCTTCTATTCGTTTATCCGCACTTTTTTCAACTGGATTTTCCATCTATGTTCCCCTTAAATTTATATTTTTTTAATTGGCGCAATATCTTTGGCCAGCTTTTTAAGTCCCACTGAATCAAACATTACACTTATAGTCTTTCCATCTACAGAAACGACCATTCCTTCTCCAAATTTTGCATGATTTACTCTATCTCCAGATTCAAAATTTGCATTGCTCTTTGATGATGCACTCTGTTTTGACTCTCTCTTTGCTGCTGCCAGTGGATCAAAAGGCATGCTTGGATTATCTTTAGCAAATCCATCATTTCCACCTCTTAAATTAGCTGCACCCGGTCTGCTTCCGGCATTGCCCCAGCTGCTGCCTACTCTTGAAGCCGGCGGTTGCTGTACAGCTGTGCCTCCAAACCCAGAGCCGCTTCCCCAGCTGTTGCCAAATCCATTATCAAAACCTGAAGATTTTTTTTCATAAACTCCATCACCATCAAGAAGTTTTTTATCGACTTCTCTCATAAACTGTGATTCTCTGGTGTACTCTGTCTTACCATACAAAGTACGCATCTGTGCGCTGGTCATAAACAGACGTTCCTTGGCCCGAGTCATACCTACATAGCAAAGTCTTCTTTCCTCTTCAAGTCCCGTAGGTTTTTCCAGAGCTCTCCATCCAGGGAATAAACCATCCTCCATACCTGGCAGGAATACAACAGGAAACTCTAAGCCTTTGGCACTATGCATAGTCATAAGCACTACAGCATTTTCATTTTCATCATGGTTGTCCACTTCTGCCACAAGCGCAATCTTTTCCATAAACTCTAATAAGGATAATTGAGGGTTATCTTTTTCATAATCATATATTACAGATTTAAATTCCATGATATTCTCGATACGGCTTTCTGCCTCCACTGTGTTTGCATTCTCTAAAGCCTTTAAATATCCTGTGTTTACAAGCAACCCATCATATATATCAGAAACCCTTAGATTATCCTTTTCCTGACTATATTTAAGTATGGTATCCACCATTGTATGCACGCTGGCTACTGCTTTGGAAGGCAATCCCATAACCACTTCATCATCCGTAAGAGTCATAAAGAGACTTTCCCCTCTGACTTCAGCCAAAGTTCTTAACTTCTCAACAGTTTTATCTCCTATTCCTCTCTTAGGTTCATTTATAATTCTTACAAAAGACACATCATCAGATGGGTTCTGCACCAATCTCATGTATGACATGATGTCTTTAATTTCTTTTCTGTCATAGTATCTAAGTCCGCCCAAAACTCTGTAAGGAACTTCTCTAGCAGAAAGTGCTTCTTCAAAGTTTCTGGACTGAGCATTCGTTCTATATAAAATAGCAAAATCTTTATACTGTCTTTCTCCTGTCTTCAATCTGTCAATTTCCTGAGCAATATATCTAGCCTCATCTTTTTCGTCATCCGCTCTGTAATATGTAATCTTTTCTCCCGGTTCTTTGTCTGTCCAGAGTTTCTTGTGCTTTCTCTGCATATTTCTTTCAACAACACTATGTGCTGCTGCTAATATGTTTCCATAAGATCGATAGTTTTGTTCAAGCTTAATAACCTTTGTATTTTTAAAATCTTTTTCAAAGTCTAAAATATTTGTAATATCTGCGCCTCTCCACTGATAAATACACTGGTCATCGTCACCTACTACACAAATATTATTATGTGCTTCAGCTAAAAACTTTATAAATCGATACTGCATGTAGTTCGTATCCTGATATTCGTCTACCATGATGTATTTAAAACGATTCTGATAATGCATTAGTACATCTTCGTTTTCTTCAAATATCCTTACTGTATTTGCAATCAGGTCGTCAAAATCCATAGCATTGTTTTTCTTGAGAATTTTACTGTATTCACTATAAAGCTGGGCTATAATTTTTCCCTTAAAATCACCTTCATTTAATCTCATAAATTCTTGAGGTGTTACAGCTTTCTCCTTATTATCACTTATAATACTTAATACATACGCTGGTGTATATTTCTTATCATCAATATTTGCAGCTTTTATGCAGCTTTTTATTACTGTTTTCTGATCCGTAGGATCATATACAACAAAATCATTTGTATATCCTAAAAGTTCTGCATGTTTACGTAATATTCTAAGACATGCCGAGTGGAAAGTTAAAATCCACATATTTAGACCTTGTCCTATTAAGCTCTCAACCCTGTCCCGCATTTCTTTTGCTGCCTTGTTAGTGAAAGTTACTGCAAAAATATTGTAAGGTGAAATCCCCTCTTCTTTTATAAGATAGGCAATTCTTCTGGTCATGGTACTTGTTTTCCCACTGCCTGCACCTGCAAGTATTAATAAGGGGCCGTCTTTATGTAAGGCAGCCTCACGCTGCTTGTCATTCAATCCTTTTAAATAATCCATTTCCACTCCTATAATGTATTGTTTAATCTCTTTTTAACCTGTTGTTTTACAAAATAACGTAGTTTATAGTATATCATAAAATTACATCTCATTGCCACTCACAGGAAAAAATTTCATCCCCCTTGCTGGATACACCAATATAAAAAATTGAACGCAACAAGTGCGTTCTAATATATCTAAGATTTTATATCAATATTTAGTTTTTTTATTCTGTAATTAAGAGTTTGCCTCGGGATTCCTAGTATTTCAGAAGCTTTTGTTTTGTTACCATTGGTTTCCTTTAGAACATCTTTTATAATATTTTTTTCAGCTTCCTTTAATCTTCCTTTCAAATCAAAATTCTTTTTTATATCTTTACCCCATCCATTTTTACTATTCCTATCACCAATACTTTCCTCTATAGTAAAAGTAATCACTTTCTCATTATGGATTCCCTTTAGTTCTGTTGTATTTTCTTTCTGAGTACAGACAGTATCATATAAATAGGCTGGCAAATGATGAATATCTAACACATCCGACTCGGTTACGCTAACCATTGACTCTATTAAATGCTTTAGTTCCCTGACATTCCCATCCCAAAGGTACTCTTTAAAAAATTCTTTAAGTCCTTGTGTTATGCCCTTAATGTTTCTTCCATATGTCTTATTACAATCTTTGATGTAGTATTCCGTAAAATATTCTATATCATCCTTTCGTTCTCTTAATGGCATCAAATAAATGATACCGCTATTGAGTCGATAAAATAAGTCTTTACGCAATTCTTTATTTTCAATTGCCACTTTAGGGTCAACATTCATTGCTGCAATAATTTTTACATCTACTTTTTTTTCTTTATTTGAGCCAACCGGCCTAAAAGTTCCATCTTGTAAAACCCTGAGCAGTTTTCCTTGAATAGGGAAAGGTAACGAATTTAATTCATCTAAAAAAAATATTCCACCATCTGCCTCTTCAAATAAACCTTTCCTGGTTTCTGCCCCTGTATATGCACCTTTTACAGTTCCAAATAAAATGGATTCAATCAAATTATCCGGTACTGCTGCACAATTTTGAACCACCACCTTCTTTCTGTCAATGCCACTATATGAAATCATAGCCTGAGCAAACAATTCTTTACCGGTTCCAGTCTCTCCGTATATCAGAACAGGATTAGATAATCTGGCCAGAATTTTAGCCCTTTCAATGCATTTTTTCATATAGCTGTTTTGAGTTAGAATGTTGTCAAAAGAAAAATAATCCTCCTGTCTGTCAACCTTCTTCATAATGTTTTTTACTGTAGCGTCAAAATTTTCTAATGAACAATCTTCAATATTTTGTACCGTTGTAACATCATTGCTTAATTCTAATGCTCCCACAATCTGGCCTTTTCTTATTAGTGGAATTGTTATATTGTGGGTACAGAAAAGCTTTCCTGAGAAATCTATAAATTTCTGAAACCTTTTTACTACTACTTCCCCCGTAACAATTGCTGTCACTATAGAGCTGTTTTCTTTTTGCAATGAAGGATATACTTCAAAAAGATTTCTTCCAACATAATCATCAAGATTATATTTTTGTGTTTCATTAACGCTATCATCAAATCTAGAATAATAAACAATTTGGAATTTTCGGTTAACTAGCATAATGTCATCTAAATTATTAAGCTTTAATCCTGCAAAATTAATCATCCTATACCTCTTCTTTACCTTATCATTTTATCTATTTCTTTTATATAGCACTGATAATTTCTTCCTTCTTTTTTTAACATTAAAGTCTTTAAAAGAACCTCGAACCGAGTACGTGTAATAGGAAATATTGAAATTATAATTCCTGCAAAAACCAGATTTATACTTGGAAGTAATATAAATATTAAACTCAAAGTTTTAACCACTAAAGGGCCCTGATTTGAACCATTAAGATTCAGTTGTGCTATTTCTATCAGCATGCCTACTATTTGTACCGTTGCTGCTGTAACCAAAGTTCCAACTACTGATTGAATACAGGATATGTCACCTTCACGCCGTTTATCATAGACAAACTCATCTATTTCTATAATATCGTAAAATATAGCATTACTTAGCTGCCAAAAACTCGTTTGTGCAAAAGAAAAAATCATAACATAGATTATTGTAATGTAATAATTACATATTCCTAGAAGATAAAGTATTATACCACAGACTCCTGAAAACAACATAGCGATTGTTTGTTGCTTTTTCTTTCCCAATTTTATTGCCGTTTTTGTGATAAAAGGTGTTAATGCTAAACTGAAAGCTACTGATATTACATAAATAGTAGCTGTCTTATCATTTTTAAGCTGTAAGTTGAATTGTAAAAAGAAAATCATACTGGTAGAGAAAAAAGTAAACGCACAGGTAAAAAACACTTTATAAATTAATGCTATTTTCATAGGTTTTAGTTTTAAAAGTTCTAAGAAATCATAGAACATGGTCATTATACTGTTTCGGGTAGTATTCTTTTCAATATTTAGTTGTTGAATCTCCCCGTTTCTTGTTAAGTTCCAGCAAAAAAAATAACCACTAAAGCAAACTATTCCTATCATTAAGGCTACCATATGCCATGCAAAACTTTTATTAAATCCTTGTTCTTGCAAGAACTGTAATAAAAGTAAAGGTAAATTAAATCCTAATAAAGTTCCCACTAATCCAAAGCCTCTTGCAAGTGACCGTAATTTTGTTCTATCGTCATAACCTTTGGCAATTTCAGCACCTAATGCAGTATATGGAATATAAAAAACAGCATATAATATCCAAAACGCCATGCCTGCCGTTATATAATAGACCACCTTAAGTGATAACGGGAACCGCACATTATAAAACATTGCAAAAATGGATATTGGAGCTAAAATAGCTGCGACTAATATATAGGGTCTGCGTCTTCCATACTTGCAGCTAGTTTTATCAGAGATTTTTCCTATAACTATACTTGCAACTGTTTCAGTAAGTAATGCTATTGAAGTAATCGTACCGGCAAGCTGTGCATTAATTCCAGCGACGCCAGTGAGATAAATCATAAAAAAAGAGGCCACAAAATTATATATACATGCTTCTGATCCATTGCCAAATGCATATCCTACATATAATTTGCTGCCTCTTTCCCTAATCATTTCACACCTCTATTGCAAAATGCAACTTTTAATTCTTTGATATACTTCTAAAAGTTTTCTACTATTGTGTCAGGAGATACAAATTCTTTTCCAAATTTTAAGGCTGTTTCTTCCAGTGTTAACTGCCCCAGATAAGTAGTTAACCCTCTTCTTAGCCCTGCATTTTCCTTTAAGGCTTTTTTTACGCCCTTGTCTGCTATTTCAATTACATACGGTATTGTAGCATTAGAGAGAGTAGTAGATGCCGTCTGAGCAAAAGCCGATGGAATATTATCTACTGCATAATGTATAATTCCTTCTTCCCTGTAAATGGGATTATCATGTGTCGTAGATCTACAGGTTTGAATAGCTCCCCCATCATCACAGGCTACATCAATTATCATAGCATTCCTCTTCATTAACTTCAAGTCTTCCCTGCTTACAAGATGGTCCGTTCTTGTTTTATCCCAAAGAATGCAATTTATTAATACATCTGTTTCCTTTAAACATTTTACTAAATTCGCTCTGTTTGAAATCATAAAGGAAACATTATTAGGTAGTTCTTTCTTAGCCTCTTCCATTGCCGCCATATTCACATCCAGTATTCTTACATTATTCCCAAAACTTGCCGCAAGTTCTGCCGCACCAAAGCCTGAGCTTCCTGCGCCTATAATTGTAATTGTAGGCGGTTCAACACCGCAAACATTATGAAGTAATTTTCCCGGTCCTCCATTTACGGTCTGACTAAAATGAAGAGCCGCTAAAAACCCTCCCTTTCCTGCAAGCTCACTCATTGGTTTTAATAAAGGAAATTTGCCTTTGCTATCAATAACATCTTCATATGCTATGCTTAAAATATTGCTTTTTAACAACTCTTCCGTCATCTCCCGATGTGCATTTGAATGAATATATGTAAATAGAATTTTATCTTCTTTCATATATTTATATTCTTCCGGAAATATTTCTTTTACTTTATATATTAAGTCTGCTTTTCCATATGCTGTATCTTTATCAACTATTTGTGCCCCACAATCTTTATAATCCTGGTCTGAAAATCCACTTCCTAAGCCGGCACCCCTTTCTACATACACCTCATGACCCCTTCTTGTTAACTCCATAGCTACAGTTGGAATCGCTGCTACTCTATATTCATTAGGCTTAATTTCTTTTGGTACTCCAATAATCATTTTTAATCCCTCCATAATTATCATATCGTAAAATTTTATCTGGTTTTAATTTTTCAGCTGCAGATCATTCCTACAATAAGGAATCCAACACAGGAAATTATCGCAGCCGTTGCCGCATAAGGAAGTTGCGTTTTAACATGATCCACATGATCCGAACCCGCTGCCAGAGAGGATAAGATCGTTGTATCTGATAAAGGTGAGCAATGATCACCAAAACATCCTCCGCCCATTACTGCTCCAATTGCTGCATAAATAATCGGTGTGATTTCTCCTCCTGTTACATTAAATGCAAGTGGAATACAAATAGGTGTCATTATGGCATAGGTTCCCCATGATGTTCCTGTAAAAAATGAAATAAATGCACAAAGGCAGAAAGTCATTACCAGCAACAAAGTTGGTGTCATCCAATCCTCTGTAACACTAATCACATAATTTGCAGTTCCCAGCTGCTTACTAATAGCATTAATGCAATACGCCAATGAAAGAATAAGCATCGCACTCATAACACTTTTTATTCCTTCTACAGCAGTATCCATCAACTCATTTATTCCTCCCATTTTCTGAATGACCATAATGATAAATTGATATGCGACCCCTGTAATTAAAGCTTCTAAAGTTTTTGCACTTCCCAGTACTATATACGTACCTACCGTAACTCCTATAATAATGAATGCCGGCATAAAGAAATTCAGTAATAAACTTGGTTTTATCCCTTCCTTAGGTTTTATTTTTTCCAATTCTCCACTCATTAAAGGTCTTGCTTGATCGGATATTACTTTTCCTTCCTCTCTTGCCCTTATTTCTGCCTTTCTCATTGGTCCAAAATCAGGAATAACTCCAGTACTAATTAATCCAACCATTAAAACAGAAAAGATTCCATAAAAGTTATATGGCACCATATGGAAAACAGCATTTGTAGCTAAGTCAACATTTGTAAAAGCCCCTACGCCTACAAGCAGACCAGCCATATAAATTCCCCATGCCGAAAATGGTATAAGGGATATAACTGGTGCAGACGTAGAATCGCAAATATAAGCCAGTTTTTCCCTTGATACTTTTGCTTTATCTGTGATGCCTCTCATAACAGACCCCACATATAATGGGCTAAAATAATCACTAAAGAAAATAAAGATTCCTAAAAGCCACGATACGACTTGAACTCCTCTGGCCTTTAATTTAAATTTTCCTATAAATTCTGCAAATGCATCAATTGCACCTGATTTTTGGAACAGTGCAACCAAAACACCAATAAATACTTCAATACAAATAATCCATATAAAGTCAGCGTTTCCAAGAGCACTTTGAAAAATACCGGACAAACCCATTATCAGGTTCTGCCCCGTTATAGCTACTCCCACTAGAACTCCTATCAGAATAGATATAAGTGCATTTCTTGTAACAAATGCTAAAACTAAAGCTATTAACGCAGGTGCTAAAGATAAAATTCCGAAATTATCCATTCATTTTCCCTCCTTACATTTTAACAGCGACATTAACGGTTCTGTAATCCGGATTATATTAATTTAGGATTTATATTAATTCTAAATCTTTAAATATAAATAGCAATTTTTATGCCAAAATTACAAGTACTGCTTTTTGAACATTTGTAAGAGTATTAAAAATTACAAAGAAATTAATTGACCAATTTTAGCCGAATTAATTTGTTTTTTTTGATAAGCGCCAAAAAATGGGCGTTTTATATTTAATTTTTATATAAAGCGGCAGGTTTCTGCCATTTTATCTTAATAATCTGATCATGTATAAGTAATTTAGATTACTAAAATTAGAGATGAATATTATATAACAAATCAGTTCATACTTTTAATGAGGTGATAAAATGAATAATACTAATTTAAACAATAAAAAAACAAATCATAAAAATTCAAAAAATACTCCCCACGTTAATAAAGATCGTAAAACAAAGGAGAAAGAATTTGAAGACCAAAATAATGCTCAAGGATAATTTGAGCTAAATTAGAAAAAGCTAATGGATAGAATCCATTAGCTTTTTTATTTAAAACCTACTTTAACATAGCATTATAGGTATTTCAACTACTATACTTTCTTGGTCAATCGTTATATTTGTAACTACAAATGGTCTTTCAGTAGATTCTGGATCAGTACTATATAATATCAAACCAACTTGATGACCCATCTTTACCGTATAATCGGTAGGAATCATGTCAAAGTTATATTTATAAAACATATCACTTTGAATAGCATCTTTGCTCCAATTACACGTTCTATTCTGAGCATTCATCCAGCCCCTTGTTATAATTTTATATTCAGAGGGCTCTTTTTCGCTCATAAATCTCATCTCATCATCTATAGGGGTATTTTTCCCCCAGACAATGCCATCTTTTTCGGCAATTTCCTGAGTTTCAATTAATCTATATTCCCTTCCAAAATCCACAAGCATTGCACTTAAAATCGCAGTATGTTTATCTATGGCCGCATTAAACTCAACATTTGTGGTCCCACAAATGCGAATTTCCTCTTTTGGGTTCCATAGATACTTTAAGGAATAATTATTATCCTCTAAGACAACACCCTTTTGCCATTCTGACAAATTATTCTTTTTTCGGCTATACTTAGTGGCATCCAAATTATCAACAAAAGTTCTTTCGCTCTTATTTGCTATAGGAAATAAAATCTTTTTACAATTATGAGTCCCCCATTCCTCTGATTTAAACCATACCCCCTGGTCAAGATTACTCTGAACAAAAACCTCCGATTTTTTATCTTGTATGCCATTGTCAATTTCATATAACCAATAATCCATCCATTGATGCAAAATTTTATTAAAGTTAGACCCTTCAAGGTTGTGGATATAGACATGCGCTCCTTGGTGAAGCATCATTCTTCTTGGCAGATCTCTTTTAACCAGTTCTTCCCACAAAGGAATGCACTGGTTCATCTTAACGTTCCAATCATTTATTCCATGAACTATAAATACAGAGGCTTTTATATTGTCAACTAAGTTCAGATAATTTCTCTCATCCCAAAACCTATTATAGTTCCCACTAATTCTGTCCTGCTCCTTTGCCATAATCTTTAAGGCAGTTTCATAAGGAACTTTTATTTTTAAATAGTCCGCTTCATCTAAAGCCCTGCTACAGCAATAATTTGATAATATCGTGATATCATCACCTTGCCAGCCTAAAGGCGGTACATTTAAGCCATTGTACCGATCATACGCAAACCAATTGGAGATTGCCGCTTCTGGAATTATAGTTTTTAACCCCTTTACTCCAGTGGTAGCAACACCTATACACATGGTTCCCAGATAGGATTTGCCTGACATGGCAACATTTCCAGTACACCATTCCGCCTTTATCTCAATATTATCAGTTTTATTTGTAAAAGCTCTGCAACGTCCATTTAGCCAGTCTATAACAGATTTAAACCCCAGTATTTCTTCCCTTGATCCTGATAAGGTAATGCCTTCTGAGCCTCTGGTTCCAAGTCCACCACAAAACACAGAAGCATATCCTCTGGAGTTAAAATAGCTGTACCAATCCGTTATGCAATCAAGTTCTATCTCCTCAATTTCAGAAGTTTCAGCAAATCCTTTGGTTTCTCTTGCTTCATAAGCTAATGCTCTTTTATCTACACTAAAATCATATAAAATCTCTTCTTTATTTATATTTTGCTGTGGAAATACTTTTAAGTCCTTATCCACATTATAGGGAGTATACCCCTCTTCATTACATGCCATCATATAAGGGTTAGCCACATAAATAGCTGGTACTTTATAACCCTCAAGAGTTTCTTTTGGCCTCCTGATGTATACTGCAATTAAATCTAGTTTGCCATCGCCATCGGTATCTACAGGTGTTTCCACAAATACTTGCTCAAATAAACATTCTTTATAATCTACAATGGGCTGAGTTTTATTACCCTTTATTAAACCCTGTATGATATTTTTTTCTCTTTTGCTTAACATTATGCCCTCTTTAAATATCTTTTCCATATCATTACAAATACTGCACCTATTAGTAACATTACTATTAGGAATCCAAAGAAGTATCTGAAACCAGTAACTCCAGGGAACCCATCAATCAACACTCCCGCTAGTAAAGAACAGAAAATTTCAGGAAGATAGCCAACCGTTGAAATAACTCCTGCTGCCGTGCCCGAATATTCTTCTGGTATATTGCCCTCATCCATCATTGCCCATGTCATAGCATAGTTTACATTGTAGAAGAAATAGATTATTAAAAATAGGATTGTAAATACTGCTATCATACTGCTATTGGCAGGTAAAATTAATATTCCAGCAGTACCAGCTGCCATTATTAAGAAAGATACTAGCAACAGATTGCCTGTGCCCACTTTATCTGCCAAATACCCACCACCAACGTTGGAAATTGGACTAATCCATCTTTTAGCAGCTGCTAAAGCAGCACCAAAGGTAACTGTAGCACCTAAAATGCCTGTAGCATATGGAGTAAAGTAATATAATGATAATGTAAATACGTAATTACAGAAGGTAATCAATCCAATAATCCATACTGCTGGTAATCTTAATACCTTTCCAATATCATGAAAGGAAATTCTTTCCCCTCCTCCAATTTTTTCATTTCCCATCTTAAAGAAAACTAATAATCCACATAAAATAGTTAGTATAGAATAGAAAATAATTACATATTTCATTCCAGTCTGATCATCCAAATGCTTAACACCAATTTGGAAAGTTATCACTGCTAAAGGTGCCATAATAGCTGCTACAACACCTCTGCCCCCTTCGAACCAACCAAAAGCTTTTCCTTGATTATCTGAATCAGAAAGTATACGAACAGCTTTTACACATGCAGGCCAAAAGGCAAATAATGAAGTTATTCCCCAAAAAGCATATAAACAAACCAGCGCGGTAAAATTCAATGGTAATAAATGAACGAATCCACCGAGACCAGTCCCTACTAGAGACAAGGTTAAAATTGTTTTAATTGAAAACCTGTCGGCAATAATTCCACCAAACAGGTAAGAAATCATGCCAAAAATCCCAAGAACACTTCCAAATACGCCCATCTGGGTATTGGTTAAATGATACGCCTCTAAATACGCATCATAATAGTCATATCTGAAATATGGCAGACCATAAATAATGGATCCACTTGCTGCTACTAATAAAATTACTAAAAAGTTTTTGGACATTTTTTCTCCAAGTCCAAGCTTAGAAAATATCTTTTTCATACTGTTTCTCCTTATCACGTTCTACAAATCATATAATTCATAATATTTTCTTCTAAGATAACTAATATAATATTTTGAAGAGACACCACCTCCTGTTACTTTTTTTATTAGGTCTGAAGCACTATATACCGCTCCACATTTATGAACATTTTCAGCTAACCAATTATGTATTTTTTTAAATTGCCCTGTAAAAATCAGTTCTTCTAATGAACCAATTTCATTCTCCATCATAGCAGCGAACTGCGCAGCCATAAGGTTAGCTAAAAAGTAACTTGGAAAGAATCCGAAATATCCTGCTGCCCACTGTATATCCTGAAGGACACCCTGGCTATTATTAGGAGGATCTATTCCTAGGTATTCTTTATATTTTTTATTCCAAACTTCGGGTAATTGGCTGACACTTATTTGTCCATTAATAAGCTCTTTTTCAAGTTCATATCGAATAATAATATGGAGTGTATAGGTAAGCTCATCAGCATCAATTCTAATTAATGAAGGTTCAACCTTATTTATATTTTTATAAAATTCCTCAGGCTTTAATTTCTCAAACTGGGGAGAAAGTCTCTTCAACTTACTGCATATTGAATCACTAAATCCTCTGCTTCTTCCTACAATATTTTCATAAAATCTTCCTATAGCTTCTTCCACCCCAAAAGAAGCAACCTCTGCGAGCAATGTACTCATAAGATTCTTATCAATGTCCTGCTCATACAAGCCTTTGCCCCCCTCATGCAGGGTGTTGAAAATACCAGTTTTTATATTATTTTCATTATAAGATGTGACAATTCTTACATCCTCAGGAGAGCTAGCTAATGTTGTAGGATGCGCTCCTTGGTCTAATCGTCCAGAATTAAAATCAAATCCAATAGTAGATAATATCCATTCAGATAATTCCTTTTGTTTTTCAATTGTTAATGATATTCTGTCAGGCTCATTGTTCTTTGCCGCATTTCCTTCTTTTTCCCTTATTTGGTTTAATAGCTCTATAATAGAATCTCTTAGTTCACTAGAAAGCTTGTCTATCTCCTTTACGGTCATACCTTCTTCATAATACCCAATGAGTGCATCATACGGATTTTCTTCATATCCCCAGTATTCTGCGAAATATTTAAAGTATTCTACAATTTTCTCTAAATAAGGGCTAAAAAGTTTAAAGTCATCCTTCCCTTTAGCCTTTTCCCAGATTTGTTCTGCGTTGGCAATCAGTGATATATATTGCCCATACTCTCTTTCTGGAATTTTATTTACATAAGAGTTATTTTTTTTAATCCTGATTACCATACCATTTACTATTTTATCGTTTCGCTTATTTCCATCAAAATACTCTACATACTTTTTTAACTGACTATCAGAAAGAGCTTTATATAATTCTTCTGCTAAAAAACCCATAACCTGACTACGATACTCAATGCCATTCATAGGCATATAGGTGATTTTATCCCAATAAATCAGAGAATTCAGCGTATATTTAAGATATTCTATTCTCCTAACTTTTTCTTTAAATTCAAATAGCATTTTTCCGTATTTGTCACTTTGTTTATTCATAACTACTAACCTCATTTTAGTTTGATTTTATTTTTACTTGTATTTATATTGAGTAAAAAATGGATGCAATGAATTCCCTGTAAATAATTCTTTAGGTTCTTTAGGTATATGATTATCTCCTGTAGGCTTTGTCCGTATTAAAAGGTTTTCATCTTCTACAGTTTCAATTAATGCCAAAAGTATCTTGGCTTCTCTTTTTGCTTTCTGTAAATTAAACTTATGCGTTCTCACTGTTGCAGCACTGATTCCCATCTTCTCACATATCATTTTGTTATCCATCTGCTCATACATATTTGTTAAAATATTTTTTTGTATGTCCGTTAGCCCACAGATTTGCTTATCAAGATTCAAGAGCGCATGAAATGAGCCCCCATGCTCCTCTTTAATATGCTCTATTGCTGCTTTTTCTGCTGTAAACATCCTTCCGTGATTAGAATAGATTATACCCTCTTCAAACACTTCTCCACAAAATATACAAGTATACTCTTGAGTTTCTTCTTTTATAACATATCCATTTATTAATTCTGCAATTGAAAGATCCTTAAAGTCTGCATAACTTTCATTTCCTTCTATTTTTCCGTTCATTTTCGCTCCTACTTTGTAAACAAATTTAAATAACGTTTATATATAACCAAACATTACCACATTTCATTTATATTTTCAATTACTATTTTGTTAACAGGTAATTTATTCTAAAAAAAGGTAATATTATGAATAATTTTGTGTTATGATAATTGTTGGTATTTTTAACATCATATAATATATTGGGAACTTTATTTACATTAAAAGGAGATTTTAATAAAATGAAAAAGTATCAACAGCTGCTATCAACTTCTTTAATCATTTTTGTTGCAAACATTGTTTTGGCTTTTGCAGTAGCCTGCTTTATAAGGCCTCATGGAATCATTATGGGAGGCGCAACAGGGTTATCATTAACACTTGAACATTATCTGGGCGTAAATCTTTCCATTACTCTTACCATTTTAAATGTATGCCTATTTCTTCTAGGTTTCTTTTTCCTAGGGAAAAGATTTGCACTTACTACAATATTGAGTACGTTTCTTTATCCACTTTTTGTCAGTATATTCTTGTCCATTAAACCATTGTCAAAGCTTACAGAAGATGTACTGCTTTCCACTATTTTAGGTGGAATACTTTTGGGGGTTGGTATGGGTTTAATCTTAAGGATGGGAGCATCTACAGGCGGCATGGATATCCCTCCACTGATTCTAAATAAAAAATTTCATATTCCTGTGGCATTATCCTTATACACCTTTGACACCTGCATACTACTGACACAAATTGGCTTTTCAACAACTGAACAAGTTTTATATGGTGTACTATTCACTATACTCACCAGCTCTATCGTAAATAAAGTTATACTTTCGGGTACACAACGTTCCCAGCTGTTTATTATTTCAAAAGAATATAACAAAATAAGAGATGCACTTCTTCACGACTTAAATTTGGGAGTCTCTTTGATTTGTATGGAAACGGCTATGACCCAGAACCCCCAAATGGCGGTACTTTGTGTGACTACAAGTAGAAAAGTATATAGTGTTAACGCAGTGGTTCAACAAATTGATCCTAGCGCATTTATAACAATAAGCAGTATTAATGAGGTTAAAGGCAGAGGTTTTAGTTTTGACAGAGACCCTACTAATTAATAAATAAACAGCACCGCAGATTAGAATATAATTTGTCGGTGCTATTTTTTGCGCGCATTGTAAACCTGTATCATTTTTTCAGTTTACATTCATAACACCTTGTGTTATACTAGCCCTAGATTAGCAAAGTTTTACATTTGTTTAATTACGATTCATTTTGTAATCTAATTAGTAAAACAAATGCTAAATTTTATGGCAAGGAGTTTATTATGAACATAGAAAATACCACTATTTTAACTGCAAAAAGAAAAATCACTACCAGTCAAATGGTTTTATGCGCCTTATTCACTGCTTTAACTGCTGTCGGTGCTTTCATTCAAATTCCAGTACCTTTTATGGACTATTTTACCTTACAATTCTTGTTTGTTACACTTGCGGGTATGATTCTTGGGTCACGTCTGGGGAGTATTGCTATAGGTACTTATGTTCTAATGGGCCTGTTGGGCATTCCTATCTTCGCTGCTGGAGGCGGGATACAATACATATTCAGGCCAAGCTTCGGATATTTAATAGGTTTTATTCTAACTGCCTTGTTCGTAGGTCTTTTATGTGAAAATTTTAAAAATGCTACTTTAAAACATTATTTAACTGCTGCCTATATTGGCATGTTTATTACTTACGCTATTGGTTTTGCCTATAAATACTTTATGCTAAATTTCTATATGCACGAACCTACTGCTATTTGGGCTGTTATTACAGCCTCTCTTCCTCTTGATATTCCAGGGGATGCTCTTTTATGTGTATTGGCTTCGCTGTTAGCTGTACGTATCTGTAAAGCGTTAAAAAGATTGGGGATTTAGAAATGATAAAAAAATTAAAGGATAAAATCACTAATGGGTATAAAATCACAAAAGAGGAAGCGTTAAGTCTATATGAGATATCATTATACTCCAAGGAGAAATTGGATGCTCTTTGTCATGCCGCTAATGAAATTCGAAAGCAGTACTGCGGAAATGATTTTGATATTTGCACTATTATAAATGGAAAATGTGGACGTTGTTCTGAAGACTGTAAATATTGTGCCCAGTCTGTACATTACCCAGTAGATACAGAAAATCACCCTCTGCTTGATACAGAACCATTGCTAGACGGAGCAAAATATAATAGAGATAAAGGCATCCTGCGTTATTCCATAGTTACCTCAGGCAGAACACTTACAGGCAATGAATTAGAACAGTTGTGTGAAAGTTATAATAAGATTCATGCCAACTCGGATATAGCACTATGTGCTTCCCATGGGCTTTTAACTTATGAACAGTTCATAAAATTAAAGAATGCTGGAGTAGTTCGTTATCATAATAACTTAGAGACTTCCAAAAGGAATTTTCCCTATATCTGCACCACCCATACCTACGAGGATAAAATATCTGCAATTAAAGCTGCCCAAAAGGCTGGGCTTACAGTCTGTAGTGGTGGAATAATGGGACTTGGAGAAACTATGGAGGACAGGATTAGTATGGCTTTTGATCTAAGAGAATTAGATATAAAGTCTGTGCCAATAAATATTTTAAATCCTATACCTCATACACCTTTTGAAAATAATACAATTTTAAGTATTGAAGAAGTAAAAACAATTGTCGCTGTCTTTCGCTTTATTCTTCCAGATGCAGCCCTCAGACTGGCAGGTGGAAGAGGCCTTTTAGCCGATAAAGGACGTAGTGTATTTACATCAGGTGCAAATGCGGCTATATCCGGAGATATGCTTACCACCTCTGGTATCAGTATTAGCTATGATATGGATATGATAAAAGACTTGGGATTTAAAACCTCTAAACTTTAACATTTCAATGCTGTGCAAAATTTTTATCATCAACTTAGGAGTCAAAATGGAAACCAATATATTTAACAATAAAAAAGGAATTTTTATAACTGGAACTGGTACCGATATAGGTAAAACCTACGTAAGCGGCCTAATTGTAAAAGTGTTGCGTGATAAGCATATAAATGCTGGTTATTATAAGCCTGCATTAAGTGGGGCATACATGAGAAATGGTAAATTAATTCCTGGGGATGCAGAATATGTCTGTGAAATATCAGGATTAACAGAACCTTATGAGAATTTGGTATCCTACATGTTTGAAACTGCAGTCTCCCCCCACTTGGCATCCCAAATGGAATCTGATTGCGAGATTGATAGGAACGTCATTTGGGAGGATTATAATAAATTGAGCCAAAAGTACGACTTCATGGTTGTAGAGGGTTGTGGGGGCATTTTGTGTCCTTTAAACACCCCTAAATCTTTATCCCCTGTTATTAACCACGATAAATCAAATTTACTTCTGCTGCCTGATATAATCAAACTCCTTAATCTTGACATAATCATTGTTGCAGATGCGGGTCTGGGTACTATAAATCTTGTTCTGCTTACAGTAGAATATGCAAAACAAAGTCATATAGGAATCGCAGGCATTATACTGAATCATTTTGAGGAACATAACTTTCTACATCAAGACAATAAAAAACAGATAGAGTTTCTTACAGCTCTACCTGTTTTAGCCTGTATCCCTACGAAAGCAGAAATTTAAATATTATTTAAACATTTCACATGCAATCTGGGATGCAAGTTTTGCATTATTGTATACTAACTGAATATTTGAATCAAGGCTTTCTCCACCTGTAATCTCCTTAATCTTAGCAAGTAAAAATGGAGTTGTTTCTTTTCCCTTAATTCCTTTAGTCTGCGCTTCTTCTATAGCATCCTCTATAGACTTATTGATATATGCTGGGTTCATAGCATACTGCTCTGGAATCGGATTAGTTACAAGCATTCCGCCTTTAAGTCCCAATTCAAGTTTTGCAGTCCATGCATCCGCAATTTCTTTAGGTGTATCCATACGATAGTCTACATTAAAGTCACTTTCTCTAGTATAGAAAGCTGGAAGTGTCTTTGTCTGGTATCCAATAACAGGTACGCCCTTTGTTTCTAAGTATTCTAACGTAAGCCCTAAATCGAGAATTGATTTTGCCCCTGCACAGACAACCATTACTGGTGTCATTCCTAGTTCTTCAAGGTCAGCAGAAATATCCATAGTAACTTCAGCTCCTCTATGCACTCCACCAATACCACCCGTAGCAAAGACTTTAACACCAGCCATTGCCGCTAAAATCATAGTCGTAGCTACAGTTGTTGCTCCATCAGCTTTCGCAGCTACTAAAACAGGAACATCTCTTCTGCTGGCTTTCGTAACCTCAAGACCCTTTTTTCCTAGATAGTCTATTTCTTCTGGAGAAATGCCTACCTTTAATCTGCCTTTTATTATTGCAATAGTCGCTGGTATTGCACCATTTTCACGTATAATTTTTTCTACCTGCAATGCTGTTTCAACATTCTGAGGATAAGGCATTCCATGAGAAATAATTGTAGATTCAAGAGCAACAACAGGCTTTCCTGTTTTTAATGCTTCTTTCACTTCTACTGCAACATCTAAATATCTATTAAATTCATTCATTGTTTTTTACCTTCCTTTTTGCTAGTTATTCAGCCTTTATTTTATATTATATTCCATGAAAGCATTTCCATCAAAATCCTTCCACGTAAATGTATTATCTTCTAAAATCATGTAGCTATGGGTGCTATTCTCTTTAGGAATAGAAACCGACCCAGGGTTCATATATATATAATCTATCTGTCCACATTGTCCATAACCTTTGCATTTAGGCACATGTGTATGACCATTTAAGAGTATATCACCTTTCTTAAGCGGTGGTAAATTTTCAGGATTTAACTTATGTCCGTGAGTTATAAACATCATACGATGCCCCAGGTATAATATACAATATTCCGCTAAAACTGGAAAATTCAGCACCATCTGGTCCACTTCTGCCTCACAGTTGCCTCTTACACACAATATTTCTTCACTTATATTATTAAGCATTTCTATGACTCTTTTAGGCTCGTAATCTTTTGGCAAATCATTTCTGGGTCCATGATAAAGAATATCTCCAAGTAATAATAATTTTTCTGCTTTTTCTTCCTTAAAAACTTCTATCATTTTATTACAGTAATAAGCAGAACCATGTATATCTGATGCTATCATTACTTTCATATTAACCCCCCCTTAAGTATCTGGTTATAAAGCAATACCGTATTCTTTATTTTACCACAAAACACCTTTTATTGCATATAACATATATTATTTAAAAAATGTGGCTTCGCCACTCCGCTAGGGAACCCCTTTGTTCCCTTCGGCGCTCATTTTATTCGCTGAGTCCCCTCCTTAATGGACAAAGAGGCTTCCCCCTCTGCACTTCCTTTTTTATATGATAGGAAAATCTATCGATATTTCCTATCATATAAAAAAGACGGTTTCGTAAGAAACCGTCTTTAAAAACTATTTTGCTAAATATAATTATTCAACAACTGTAGCAACTACGCCAGAACCTACTGTTCTTCCGCCTTCTCTAATAGCGAATCGAAGTCCTTCTTCGATTGCGATTGGGTGGATTAGTGTAATTGTCATTGTAATGTTATCTCCAGGCATACACATTTCTGTTCCTTCTGGTAACTGAAGATCTCCTGTTACGTCTGTTGTTCTGAAATAGAACTGTGGTCTGTATCCGTTGAAGAATGGAGTATGTCTTCCACCTTCTTCCTTCTTTAGTACGTATACCTCTGAAGTGAATTTTGTATGTGGGTGGATTGTTCCTGGTGCGCAAAGTACCTGTCCTCTTTCGATTTCAGTTCTCTGAATACCTCTTAGTAGTGCTCCGATGTTATCTCCTGTTTCAGCGTGATCTAATAACTTTCTGAACATTTCGATTCCTGTTACTACTACTTTTCTTCTTTCCTCTACTAGTCCGATGATTTCTACTTCGTCTCCAACCTTTAGAGTTCCTCTTTCTACTCTTCCTGTAGCTACTGTACCTCTTCCTGTGATTGAGAATACGTCTTCTACTGGCATGATGAATGGTTTGTCATTGTCTCTTTCTGGTTCAGGAATGTATGAATCTACTGCTTCGAATAATTCAACAATCTTGTCTCCCCATGGACCTTCTGGATTTTCTAATGCTCCTAATGCGGATCCTCTGATGATTGGTGTATCATCTCCTGGGAATTCATATTCGTCTAGTAATTCTCTGATTTCCATTTCTACTAAGTCAAGTAATTCTTCGTCGTCTACCATATCGCACTTGTTTAAGAATACGATGATATATGGTACGCCTACCTGTCTTGAAAGTAGAATGTGTTCTCTTGTCTGAGGCATTGGTCCATCAGTTGCTGCGCATACTAGGATTGCTCCATCCATCTGTGCTGCTCCTGTAATCATGTTCTTTACATAGTCAGCATGTCCTGGGCAGTCTACGTGAGCGTAGTGTCTGTTTGGTGTTTCATATTCAACGTGAGCTGTTGAAATAGTAATACCTCTTTCTCTTTCTTCTGGTGCTTTATCAATCATGTCGAAGTCAACCTTCTGACCTAGACCATATCTCTGGTGAAGAGTCTTTGTGATTGCTGCTGTAAGAGTTGTCTTACCATGGTCAACGTGACCAATTGTTCCGATATTTACGTGTGGCTTATTTCTTTCAAATTTCTGCTTTGCCATTTTAATAATCTCCTTTATACAAATCTATACTATTTGTTAATTTTTTCAATTAAGCTATCAGGTAACTTTTCGAAGTGGTCCATCTGCATTACATATACACCACGTCCCTGAGTCTTTGAACGAAGATCAGTTGCATAACCAAACATCTCTGATAGAGGAACGAAACCTCTTACTGCAACTGCACCAGCATTCATGTCAGAACCTTCGATTCTGCCTCTTCTTGAACTGATATCACCAATTACATCTCCCATGTAGTCTTCAGGAACTGTAACTTCAACCTTAAAGATTGGTTCAAGAAGTACTGGTTTAGCCTTTTTGCAAGCTTCTCTGAATGCCATTGAAGCAGCGATCTTAAATGCCATTTCGTTCGAGTCAACTTCATGATATGAACCATCATAAAGTTCAACACCAACGTCTACAACGTTATATCCTGCAATAGGACCAGCATTCATAGCTTCTCTAACACCTTCTTCAATCTTAGGAATGTATTCTCTAGGAATAGCACCACCAACGATTGAATTTTTGAATTCAAAGCCTTCGCCTGGCTGTCTTGGATAAACCCTAATCTTAACATGACCGTACTGACCACGACCACCAGACTGCTTAGCATACTTGTTGTCAATATCTGCAAGTTCTGTGATAGTTTCCTTATATGAAACCTGAGGCTTACCAACGTTAGCCTCTACCTTAAATTCTCTTAGAAGTCTGTCTACGATAATTTCAAGGTGAAGTTCTCCCATACCTGCAATAATTGTCTGTCCAGTTTCTGTATTTGTATAAGTCTTAAAAGTTGGATCTTCTTCAGCAAGTTTTGCTAAAGCAATACCCATCTTTTCCTGTCCTGCCTTAGTTTTAGGTTCAATAGCAATTTCAATAACTGGATCAGGGAATTCCATGGATTCTAAGATGATTTCGTGCTTTTCATCACAAATAGTATCACCTGTAGTAGTATCCTTGAAACCTACAGCTGCTGCAATATCCCCTGAATAAACTTCAGTGATATCTTCTCTCTTGTTTGCATGCATCTGAAGGATTCTTCCGATTCTTTCCTTCTTTCCCTTAGTTGAGTTATATACATATGAACCTGAAGTGATACTACCAGAGTATACTCTGAAGAAAGCTAGCTTACCAACAAATGGGTCAGCCATAATCTTAAATGCTAACGCTGAGAATGGTGCGTTATCATCAGCAGGTCTTTCATCTTCTTCTTCAGTACCAGGGATAATACCCTTAATTGCTGGTATATCAAGTGGTGATGGCATATAATCAACAACAGCATCCAGCATCATCTGAACGCCCTTGTTTCTGTATGCAGAACCGCAAGTTACAGGAACCATTTGTCCAGCAATAGTTGCTTTTCTAATCGTATCCTTGATTTCCTTCTTTGTAAGTTCTTCACCTTCTAAGAATTTCATTGTAAGTTCTTCATCACACTCAGCAACAGCTTCAATCATTTTTTCACGCCATTCAGCTGCTTGGTCCATCATATCTGCTGGAATATCTGTAATATCAAATTCCTTACCTAAATCATCCTTATATATCTCTGCTTTCATCTCTACTAAGTCGATAATTCCAATGAAACTATCTTCAAGCCCAATTGGTAGCTGAATGGGAACTGCGTTCGCTTTCAATCTGTCTTTAACCATGCCAACAACTCTGTAGAAGTTTGCACCTAAAATGTCCATCTTATTAATAAAGATCATTCTAGGAACTTCATACTTATCAGCCTGTCTCCAAACCGTTTCAGACTGTGGTTCTACTCCGCCTTTAGCGCAAAGTACTGTTACAGCTCCGTCAAGAACTCTTAGAGATCTTTCTACTTCCACTGTAAAGTCCACGTGTCCTGGTGTGTCGATTATGTTAATTCTATGACCCTTCCATTGTGCTGTAGTAGCAGCAGAGGTTATTGTGATACCACGTTCCTGTTCCTGTTCCATCCAGTCCATTGTAGCTGCACCTTCATGAGTTTCCCCAATCTTGTGAGTTTTTCCTGTGTAGAACAAAATTCTTTCTGTTGTAGTGGTCTTACCAGCGTCAATATGCGCCATAATACCAATATTTCTTGTATTTTCTAACGAAAAAGCTCTAGGCATATAAAATAACCCTCCCTTCTACTATTCTTTCTAAAATCTTTAATGGAATTACCATCTGTAATGTGCGAAAGCCTTATTAGCTTCTGCCATCTTGTGAGTATCTTCCTTCTTCTTTACTGATCCACCAGTACTGTTAGCTGCATCCATAAGTTCCTTAGCAAGTCTTTCATACATAGTCTTTTCGCCTCTAGCTCTAGTGTACTTTGTAAGCCATCTTAATCCTAGAGTCTGACGTCTTTCAGTTCTTACTTCAACTGGAACTTGGTAGTTAGCACCACCAACTCTTCTAGCTCTAACTTCTACTACTGGCATGATATTATTCATTGCCTTTTCAAATACTTCAATCGGTTCTTCACCAGTCTGCTGCTTAATCATGTCAAATGCATCATAGACGATTGACTGAGCTACACCCTTCTTACCATCTAACATGATACTGTTGATAAGCTTTGCAACAACTAGATTTCCATAAACCGGATCTGGAAGTACTTCTCTCTTTGGTGTATTACCTTTTCTTGGCACTTCTCTTCCCTCCTGTTAATCTTCGCTTTTTACATTAATTTTTTTCGCAAAAAGTTACTCTGTCATTACCCAAAAGCACAGGCAAGACAGTTTTGCTTTGTCGGTACTCGACATCCCGTAGAATGCCGCGGCGCACTTGATATATGTTTAAAAATAATTACATACTATTAACATTTATATCATGGCCTTTAAAATCCGATTATTATTTCTTTCCTGCTTTAGGTCTCTTTGCACCGTACTTTGAACGAGCCTGTAATCTGTTGTTTACTCCAGCAGTATCTAGAGTTCCTCTAACAATATGGTATCTTACACCTGGAAGGTCTTTTACTCTTCCGCCTCTGATAAGTACAACACTATGTTCCTGTAGGTTATGACCAATACCAGGAATATAAGCTGTTACTTCGATACCGTTTGTTAAACGTACTCTGGCAACCTTTCTAAGCGCTGAGTTAGGCTTCTTAGGTGTAACAGTCTTAACTGAAGTACAAACGCCTCTCTTCTGAGGAGCAGCAATATCAGTAGGTACTCTCTTAATTGAGTTTAAGCCCTTTAATAATGCTGGTGAATTTGACTTCTTAACTGCAGATTTTCTGCCATCACGTACTAATTGGTTAATAGTAGGCATTATTTTCTCCTTTCTTTAAACACTTTAAACTTGTGCACTTGGGTATTATTTCCCAAATGCACAAGTTTATTCGCAAGTTATATATTCTTATGCCTAAATCTTACAAAAAATCTCATAAAAACTAGGCCCAGAATCGATAAATATTTTATCACACTCACAGAATTCATGTCAAGCTAATTATTCTACATCTTCAAGCTCAACTATATCTGCTCCTGCAAAATCTGTATCAACTACGGATTCCATATCAGCAAGATCTGCAAAATCTTCCTCTTCTTCTTCCTCATTATTTGTAGAGAAAGATTCCATAAGTTCTGTATTCACACCATAGTCAAGTTCTATACCTTTATATCTCTTCATTCCTGTACCGGCAGGTATCAACTTACCGATAATAACATTCTCTTTAAGTCCAAGAAGACAATCCTTCTTGCCCTTGATTGCTGCATCTGTAAGAACTCTTGTAGTTTCCTGGAAAGATGCCGCTGATAAGAATGAGTTGGTAGCAAGTGATGCCTTTGTAATTCCAAGAAGCACTCTCTTGCCTACTGCAGGTTCTCCACCATTTTGAACAGCAACAGCATTGGCTTCTTCAATTTCAAATACACTGTAAAGGCCACCTGGAAGCAGTGTTGTATCTCCTGCTTCTTCAATTTTACACTTTGAAAGCATCTGACTTACAATAACTTCTACGTGCTTATCATTGATATCTACACCCTGTTGCTTATATACACGCTGTACTTCTTTTAGAAGATACTGATATACACCTTCAACACCATTTAGTCTTAAGATATCATGAGGATTTAATGGCCCCCTAGTGATTGAACCACCCGCAAGAACATAATCGCCTTCCTTAACATTCAATCTAGCACCGTAAGGAATGATATATGATCTTTCTTCTTCTCCTCTTACCTTAACCTCAGTCTTGTTATCTTTTCTAGATTCTATAGAAACTACTGTACCATCTGCTTCACAGATTTCTGCAAGTCCCTTAGGTTTTCTAGCTTCGAAAAGTTCTTCAACTCTTGGAAGACCCTGTGTAATATCGCTACCTGCTACACCACCAGTATGGAATGTTCTCATTGTTAACTGAGTACCTGGTTCACCGATAGATTGAGCAGCAGTAATACCAACTGCTTCTCCAATATTTACATTTTCACCTGTTGCAAGGTTTCTGCCATAACACTTAGCACAAATACCTGATGTACTGTGACAAGTCATAACAGATCGGATTGCTACTGCCTCAATACCACAGTTTTCAACATGTTCAGCTGCTGCTTCTGAAATTTCTTCATTCTGCTCAACAATTAATTCTCCAGTATTCGGATCATATATATCAGTAAGTGAAGTTCTTCCAACAATACGTAGTTTAAGTGCTTCGATAACTTCCTTACCATCAGTAAAGGCTCTTACCTCAATACCCTCATCTGTACCGCAGTCCACTTCCCTAACGATAACGTTATGAGATACGTCAACAAGTCTTCTTGTCAAGTAACCTGAGTCGGCTGTTCTAAGGGCTGTATCGGCTAGACCCTTTCTGGCACCATTCGTTGAAATAAAGTATTCCAGTACAGATAGTCCTTCACGGAAATTAGCCTTAATAGGAATTTCAATAGTCTTACCTGATGCATTAGCCATAAGTCCACGCATACCGCCGACCTGCTTAATCTGGTTTTTACTACCTCTTGCACCGGAGTGAGCCATGATGAACAAATTATTTAATGTTCCAAGTGAATTCATTAGTGCATCTGCAATCTCATCTGTTGTTCTATTCCAAATGCTGATAACTTTTTCATATCTTTCCTGGTTTGATACAAGACCTGCTCTGTAAGCCTTTTCATACTTATCAACTTGTGCTTCTGCTTTTGCAAGGATTTCTGGCTTTTCCTTCGGAATCTCCATGTCAGAAATACTGATTGTAACAGCACCCTTCGTTGAATAATGGAATCCCATATCCTTGATGGCATCCAGCATAATTGCAGTTCCTGTATTACCATGTACCCTGTAACACTTGTCAATAATCTGTCCTAGCTTTTTCTTGTCACACAGGAAGTCTACTTCAAGTGCATATTTATCAACTTTTCTATCAATGTATCCTAAATCCTGAGGAATATTTGAGTTAAAGATAAATCTACCAATTGTTGATTCTACCAGCTTACCTCTTTCATCATTCTCATCAAGATACCTTCTTACTTTAACTTTAGCATGAATTCCAACAACACCGTTCTGGTATGCCATCATCATTTCATCAAAGTCTGTAAAGACTTTTCCGTCTCCCTTTTCCGCATCAGTACTTCTGTCTTCGATGCCTGGGTGAGTCAAATAATAACTTCCAAGAATCATATCCTGCGTAGGAGTCGTAATTGGAGAACCATCCTTTGGCGCAAGAATATTGTTAACTGACAGCATCAAGAATCTTGCTTCTGCCTGAGCTTCAACGGATAAAGGAACATGAACCGCCATCTGGTCACCGTCAAAGTCAGCGTTAAACGCGGTACACACTAATGGGTGAAGCTTAATAGCCTTACCTTCTACTAGTACAGGCTCAAATGCCTGTATGCCTAGTCTGTGAAGAGTAGGGGCACGGTTAAGCATTACCGGATGCTCCTTAATAACACTTTCTAAAACATCCCAAACTTCAGGTTTTATTTTTTCAACCATTCTCTTAGCACTCTTAATGTTATGTGCGTGTCCGTTTTGAACAAGCTTCTTCATAATAAATGGTTTGAATAATTCAAGCGCCATTTTCTTAGGAAGACCACACTGATAGAATCTAAGTTCTGGTCCTACTACGATTACTGAACGTCCAGAGTAGTCTACACGCTTACCAAGAAGGTTCTGTCTAAATCTACCCTGCTTACCTTTCAGCATATCTGATAGGGATTTTAAAGGTCGTGAGCCAGGGCCTGTTACAGGTCTGCCTCTTCTACCATTATCGATAAGAGCATCAACAGCTTCTTGAAGCATTCTCTTTTCATTTCTTACGATAATGTCAGGAGCTCCAAGTTCCAAAAGTCTTTTTAATCTGTTATTTCTGTTAATAACTCTTCTATATAAATCATTTAAATCAGAAGTGGCAAATCTGCCACCGTCTAACTGAACCATAGGTCTTAAATCTGGTGGAATAACTGGAATAACTTCAAGTATCATCCATTCAGGCTTATTATTTGAAAGTCTTAAAGCTTCTATTACTTCAAGTCTTCTAACAATTCTTATTTTCTTCTGACCTGATGCATCTTTAAGTTTCCTTCTTAAATCGTCTGCCAGTTCAGGTAAATTAATCTGTGCAAGAAGTTCTCTGATGGCTTCTGCACCCATACCTGCCCTAAAATCATTACCAAACTTTTCTCTAGCTTCTCTATACTGCTGTTCAGTAAGAATTTCTTTATAACCAAAGCTTGTATTGCCTGGGTCTGTTACGATATACGCTGCAAAATAAAGTACTTTTTCAAGATTCCTAGGAGAAATATCTAATACAAGACCTATTCTGCTTGGAATGCCTTTAAAATACCAAATATGAGAAACTGGAGCTGCCAGAGCAATATGACCCATTCTTTCTCTTCTTACTTTTGCTTTTGTTACTTCTACACCACAACGGTCACATACAATCCCCTTGTATCTGATTCTCTTATACTTACCACAATGACACTCCCAGTCCTTTGTAGGTCCGAAAATCCTTTCGCAGAACAGTCCCTCTTTTTCAGGTTTTAAAGTTCTGTAGTTAATTGTTTCAGGTTTCTTAACTTCGCCATGTGACCAGCTAAGAATTTTTTCTGTAGAAGCAAGATTAATCTGTAATGCTTCAAAATTGTTTAATTCGTAGTTATTATTATCACTCAAGGAGTCCCTCCCCCTTTCTATAACTCATCATCAAGCTCTTCGCTTACTCCAAGGTCTATAATGTCTAAATCTTCATCGTCATCTTCTGATTCGTCAATATCTTCCTCTAAAAACTCTTCTTCAAATACTTCAGGCTCTCCTTCAGCATCTAAATCTATAATATTTTCAAGACTTGAAATACCTTCAAATTCAGTTGATTCCTTTATTTCAATTTCCTCATTGTCTTCAGTCAAGACTTTAACATCAAGGCCTAAACTCTGCATCTCCTTAATAAGAACCTTAAATGATTCAGGAATACCTGGTTCAGGAATATTTTCGCCCTTTACAATAGCTTCATAAGTCTTTACACGACCTACAACATCATCGGATTTTACAGTTAGGATTTCCTGTAATACATGAGCTGCACCATAAGCTTCAAGAGCCCATACTTCCATTTCTCCGAAACGCTGTCCGCCGAACTGAGCTTTACCTCCAAGAGGCTGCTGAGTTACAAGTGAATAAGGACCCGTACTTCTTGCATGAATCTTATCATCTACAAGGTGATGTAGTTTCAGCATATACATATATCCAACTGTAACCGGATTGTCAAATGGCATACCAGATCTACCATCACGTAGTTTTAACTTACCAGTTTCAGGATATCCACATTCACCAAGAAGTTTAATAATATCTTTTTCGTTTGCGCCATCAAATACTGGGGTTGCAATATACCAGTCCTTAAATTTAGCTGCTAGACCTAAGTGCACTTCTAATACCTGCCCAACGTTCATACGGGAAGGTACACCTAGAGGATTAAGCATTACCTGAATTGGCTCACCATTTTCCATAAATGGCATATCTTCTTCAGGAAGGATTCTTGAAATTACACCCTTATTACCATGACGTCCGGCCATCTTGTCACCAACGCTAATTTTTCTCTTTGTAATGATATAACATCTAACCAGTTTATTTACTCCTGGTGGAAGTTCATCTCCATTTTCTCTTGAGAAAATCTTAACGTCCACAACAATACCTGTTTCGCCGTGAGGTACTTTAAGTGAAGTGTCTCTTACTTCTCTCGCTTTTTCACCGAAGATTGCACGAAGCAGTCTTTCTTCTGCTGTAAGTTCCGTTTCACCCTTAGGTGTTACTTTACCTACAAGTATATCGCCTGGATTAACTTCAGCACCAATTCTAATGATGCCTTCTTCATCAAGGTCTCTTAATGCTTCCTCACTTACGTTCGGAATGTCTCTTGTTATTTCTTCAGGTCCAAGTTTTGTGTCTCTGGCTTCAGCTTCATACTCTTCAATGTGAAGAGTTGTAAGCTTATCTTCCATTACAAGACGTTCATTTAAGATGATAGCATCTTCATAGTTGTAACCTTCCCAAGTCATGAATCCAATTAGAAGGTTTCTTCCAAGTGCAATTTCACCCAAGTCCGTTGAAGGTCCATCCGCAATTACTTCACCCTGCTCTATGTGCTCACCATGGTTTACAATCGGTCTCTGATTTATACAAGTGCTTTGGTTAGCACGTTTAAACTTTAGTAATGTATATTCATCCGTACCCGTAGCATCGTCTCTCTTGATTCTAATCTTTGTTGCATCAACAAATTCAACTGTTCCGGCATTCTTAGCAAGAATGACAACACCTGAATCTCTAGCCGCCTTATATTCCATACCTGTACCAACATATGGTGCATCTGGAATTAGAAGAGGAACTGCCTGACGCTGCATGTTAGATCCCATCAAGGCTCTGTTCGCATCGTCGTTTTCAAGGAATGGAATCATAGCTGTAGCAACAGATACAACCTGCTTAGGTGATACGTCCATATAGTCAATCAGTTCTCTAGGTACAAGGTCGATTTCACCGCCAACTCCTCTAGATGCAACTTTATAATTTACAAATTTGCTTTCTGAGTCAAGAGGTTCGTTAGCCTGTGCAATAATTAACATTTCTTCTTCATCTGCTGTTACGTATTCAATATAATCCTGAACCACACCTGTTTTTTTATCAACTGGTCTGTATGGTGCTTCAATAAAACCATATTCGTTAATCTTACCATAGGTTGTAAGTGAACCGATAAGTCCGATATTAGGACCTTCAGGAGTTTCAATAGGACACATTCTGCCATAGTGGGAATGGTGTACATCTCTAACTTCAAAGCCAGCTCTTTCTCTTGACAAACCACCTGGTCCCAATGCAGATAATCTTCTCTTATGAGTTAATTCAGCAAGAGGGTTAGTCTGGTCCATAAACTGTGATAACTGGGAGCTTCCAAAGAACTCCTTTATAGCTGCTGTAACAGGCCTGATATTCATAAGAGCCTGAGGCGTAGTAACCTCAATGTCCTGAATAGTCATTCTTTCCTTAACAACTCTTTCCATACGAGCAAGACCTATTCTGAATTGGTTCTGTAAAAGTTCACCAACCGTTCTAAGTCTTCTGTTACCTAAATGGTCTATATCGTCTACGCTGCCAATACCATAACTTAAGTTAAGAATATAACTTACTGAAGCAATAATATCATCTATAATAATGTGCTTAGGTGATAAGTCATTCTTTCTCATTACCAAAGCTTCTTTTATCTCATCTTCTGTAGAACACTCTTCAAGAATTTCCATTAGTACAGGATAATATACTTTTTCCTCTACTTTAAGTCCTTTAATATCGAAGTCTACATATAATTTTAAGTCAACAAATCTGTTACCAATAATCTTTGTAACAAATTCTTCGTCATTCTTACCGTAAGCATAAATTTCCTTTACACCTGCGTTCTCAATCTGGAAGCCTAATTCTCTTGATATTTTCTGGTCTTTTTCCACCAAAATCTCACCTGTATTAGGATCAAATATGTCTTCAGCTGCCACTACGCCGATGATTCTATTTGATAATCCAAGCTTTTTATTATATTTATATCTGCCAACTTTTGCAAGATCGTATCTTTTTGGATCAAAGAACAAGGCATCTAAGAAAGACTTAGCGCTATCCACAGTTGGAGGCTCACCAGGTCTAAGTTTTTTGTAAATTTCCTTAAGACCATCCTCATAATTGTCTGTTGGGTCCTTGTCCAAAGATTTTCGTAGTCTTGGGTCTTCACCAAAAATATCAACAATTTCCTGGTCTGTTCCAAAACCTAAAGCTCTTAGTAAAGTTGTAACCGGTTGTTTTCTAGTTCTGTCGACTCTTACTGAAATAATTTCATTCGAGTCTGTTTCATATTCAAGCCATGCTCCTCTATTAGGAATTATAGTCGTTGAGAACAGCTTATTGTTTGACTTGTCTACAGTTACATCATAATAAGGTCCAGGGGAACGAACTAGCTGAGTTACAACTACTCTCTCTGCACCATTGTATATAAATGTACCTTTTTCAGTCATCAGAGGGAAGTCTCCCATAAATACTTCTTGCTCTTTAACTTCTCCCGTTTCTTTATTAACTAATCTAACTTTTACTTTTAGTGGAGCTGCATATGTTACATCTCGTTCTTTACACTCCTCCTGTCCATATTTCGGAGGATCACTTAGCGAGTAATCGATAAATTCTAATACTAAGTTTCCTGCATAATCCTTAATCGGTGAGATGTCTTCAAAAACTTCATATAGACCTTCCTTTATGAACCAGTCATAAGATTCGGTCTGAATTTCGATAAGATTAGGCATTTCTGCTACTTCATTAATTTTTGAGAAGCTCATGCGCTTTTTTCTACCTACTGTAACGGGTGTTGGCATATTCATCACTCCTTATATCATGAATCTTCCTTAAAAGACTCACTCAAACTCAGATTCTTTGATCCAATGAACGCTTCACATTTAATAGCCATAGTCAATAGTGCGTTCATTATATCTTTAACAAATAACATTGTATGGCAGTCTACTATGATATCACAGCACACAATTCATGTCAAGATATTTTTTCTAGTTTTTACATAATTATTATTAACTTTCCATGAGTATTTAATTCAAATCTGGGCATAATTTATAAATTATGTTTTTAACTCAGCCTCATCTCTAAAAAAAGACGGCGAAATTCGCCGTCTTAAAATTAGATACTTCGTTTAAGCTTATTTCATTTCTACAGTTGCGCCAACTTCTTCTAACTGCTTCTTAATAGCTTCTGCTTCTGCCTTTTCAATGCCTTCTTTAATGTTTGAAGGAGCTCCGTCTACTAATTCCTTAGCTTCCTTTAAGCCTAAGCCAGTAAGTTCTCTAACAACCTTGATAACCTTAATCTTTTCTGCACCAGCACTTGTAAGTACTACTGTGAATTCTGTCTGTTCTTCAGCTGCTTCTGCACCAGCACCTGCTGCACCTGCTACTGCTACTGGAGCTGCTGCTGATACTCCAAATTCTTCTTCACATGCTTTTACTAATTCATTTAATTCTAAAACTGTCATCGCTTTGATAGCTTCGATAATCTGATCTTTATTCATTTTTGTTCTCCTTTTTATTATTATTTTTCATCTTATTTTTAAACTAATATTGTACATTTTGCTTTACAACTATATTCGGAAACTACGTCGTAGAATTCTGCAAGCTAAAGCTTGTGAATTCCTGACGGGACACTTTCCATACATTTTGTTTCACAAAATGTGGATAAGTGTTCCTATGCTTCCGCCTTAGCGTCTGCAATAGCCTGGAATGTTCTAACTGCCTTAGATACAGGTGATTGAATACTACCCATAAACTTAGCAATAAGTTCTTCTCTAGATGGAAGAGTAGCGATTGCTTCAATACCCTGTGCATCAAAGAAAGTTCCTTCAACAACACCAGCCTTAAAAGACATTTTCTTGTATTCTTTAATTACTCCGTTGATTACTCTTGCAGGAGCAACTGCATCTTCGTAACTGATAGCTACAGCACTTGGGCCCTCCAATACTTCAGCAAGACCTTCATACTTAGTTCCTTCGATAGCTCTCTTTACAAGAGTATTCTTGTAAACTGTATAATCTACATTAGCATCACGAAGTTTCTTTCTCATAGCATCAGCCTGTGCAACTGTAGTTCCAAGATAGTCAATTACTACTGCTGACTGAGCTTTTTCTAGCTTTTCTTTTATCTCGTCAATTATTAATTGTTTTTCTTTCTGTGCTTCTATTGACATTTACGACTCCTTTCTCCATCTGTCTCTTTGACAAATGATAATAAATCAGGGGTACTCCATAAAAAAATCCCTGCTAATCATAGACTAGCAAGGACAATATATTTATATTGTACCTCGGCGGGAAATTAAGCAAGCGCCCCCGCTGTCTACGGTTATAATTCTATTTAATTCTTCCAATCTTAGATTAATTTGAAAGCTTCATAGGGTTTAGTTTGATTCCAGGACCCATAGTTGAAGCAACTGTTACGCTTCTTAGGTACTGTCCCTTTGCTGCTGCTGGCTTTGCCTTTACAACTGCTTCCATTAAAGCCTTAAAGTTTTCTTCTAGCTTTTGAGTTCCAAAAGAAGCCTTTCCGATTGGAGTATGGATAATATTTGTCTTATCAAGACGATATTCAACTTTACCAGCTTTGATTTCTTCAAGAGCTTTTGTAATATCCATAGTTACTGTTCCTGACTTAGGGTTTGGCATTAATCCTTTAGGACCTAAAACCTTACCAAGTCTACCAACAACACCCATCATATCTGGAGTTGCTACTACTACATCAAAGTCAAACCAGTTTTCAGTCTGAATCTTCTGAGCTAATTCTTCAGCTCCTACATAATCTGCACCCGCTGCTTCAGCTTCCTGAACTTTAGGGCCCTTAGCAAATACTAGAACTTTCTTTGTTTTACCAGTTCCATGAGGAAGTACAATAGCACCTCTTACCTGCTGGTCAGCGTGTCTGCCGTCAACACCAAGCTTAATGTGAACTTCAACAGTTTCATCAAACTTAGCTTTTGCAGTCTTTGTAATTAAATCCATAGCTTCACTAGTTTCATATAAATTTGTTTTATCAACTAATTTAGCTGATTCTTTGTAAGTTTTGCCTCTCTTTGGCATAATGTTTACCTCCTTGTGGTACTAACGATTTGCTTGAAATTCTATCAGCATAATCTCCCATCTTCAATTAACCTTCTACAATAATACCCATACTTCTTGCAGTGCCCTTAACCATTGATGCTGCTGCATCTAAGTCTGCTGCGTTTAAGTCAGGCATCTTAATCTTTGCAATTTCTCTTACCTGTTCTTCTGTTAAAGTAGCTACCTTCTTCTTGTTAGGTTCGCCAGATGCTGATTTTAGTCCAGCGGCTTTCTTTAACAATACTGCTGCAGGAGGAGTCTTTGTAATAAATGTAAATGATCTGTCTGCATAAACAGTAATTACAACTGGAATAATCATTCCTGGCTGATCCTGAGTTCTAGCATTGAATTGCTTACAGAAGTCCATAATATTTACGCCCTTCTGACCTAATGCTGGACCTACTGGAGGTGCTGGAGTAGCATTACCTGCTGCAATCTGAAGTTTAATAAGACCTTCAACTTTCTTTGCCATTTTTATTTCTCCTTTCTACTAAATTTTATCTACTTGTCCGAATTCAAGTTCTACAGGCGTGTCTCTGCCAAACATAGAAATCTTTACCTTAAGAGTTTCCTTTTCCATGTTTACTTCTTCAACAACCCCCATAAAGCTTTCAAAAGGACCATTGATAACTTTTACATTGTCGCCCACTTCTACATCAATTTCAATGTGGACCTTTTCTATTCCCATTCTTCTTACTTCTTCATTAGTTAGAGGAATCGGCTCTGAACCATGCCCTACAAATCCAGTAACACCTTGAGTGTTTCTAACAAGATACCAAGATTCGTTGGTTACAATCATCTTCACCAAAACATAACCTGGAAATATTTTTCTAGTCTTAACCTTACGCTGTCCATTCTTAATTTCCACGCTGTCTTCAGTAGGAACAATGATATCAAGAACTAAGTCCTGCATACCTCTGTTTTCGACAATTTTCTCAATATTTACTTTTACCTTGTTTTCATGCCCGGAATAAGTATGAACAACATACCATTTTGCAGGGCTATCTGAATTGTTTACATATCCCTGATTTTCATCGTATGCAATTCCAGAACTCGAAGAAATATTCTGAGCTTCAACTGTAGGTTCTTCTACAGCAGCTTCTTCCTTAAGTTCTTCCTTATCTAGGTCTAAGTTGTTTTCAAAATCTGACATCTTATACCTCTACTTATTATAAAGAAATGCCTAATATTGCTTTAAGCGCAGAAAGAACGCCCATATCAATTAGCCAAAATCCAACTGCAAAAAACGCGCAAGTAAATAACACAACGGCTGTATATGATCCAAGTTCTTTCTTAGTAGGCCAGATAACCTTTTTCATTTCAGTTTTAATGCCCTTGAAATACTCTCCCATACTAGCTCTCTGCTTTTTAGGAGCAGCTGCTGGCTTTTTTTTAGCCTTTTCGTTTTCCATATTACTCACTCCTTATTTTGTTTCCTTATGAAGAGTGTGCTTTTTACAGAATTTACAATACTTATCTAACTCAATACGATCAGGATCGTTTTTTTTGTTTTTAATAGTATTGTAGTTTCTCTGCTTGCACTCTGTACATGCTAATGTAACCTTAACTCTAGCTGATGATGCCATCGACTCCACCTCCTATTTTTGTGCATTCTGCTTTCAATGTAAATTCAGAGCACTCTTTCAGGCTCCGTATTTTTTCTCATATTTTTGTAACGTAATCACATATATTTCCACATTATATACACGATTATATCATACCAAATATCATAAAGTCGCTCATTAAGGATATCACTTGCCCTTGTCTATGTCAAGTTTTTTTTAATTTTTGCTAAGTATAATGCCGAGCATTACAACTAGCATTGTATCACAAACCAATCTGCCCGGCAATTTTTTCTTGTCACTAAAAGCTCACTTCTTGCTTTAATTTTATTTTTCCAATAGGTCTATAGTAAAACTGTCGCCTATTTCCACATAATCGTGGCTCATTTTTCCACTTTGTTTAGGCATTTCCACTGCATAAGCCTTTAACCTGATCCATTTTGCTTGCTCCGGTACTACTCCATCTATCCTTCGTACATTTAATCTTCCTCTTTTTTCTTTACCATCAAAACAACTCATGTCAAAAGCAATTGTGCTGCCCTGGCTGTCTTGCCCTTCCAGTTTCAAATCATACATAGGATTTTTTTCATACTCCCAGTCTTCCACTTTATAGTAAATCTTTTGCCCCAAATCATTTGAAGTATATTCTGTCAAAACTAATTTACTCCCATTAGGCAGTGGGAAACTATTATTTAAAGCAATGCGAGTTGTGTCCATCGCCAGCTTTGCACCATCTGCTTCAAAATGAAAACCCCATTTTCCTCTTGTTTCTTTATTATCTTTCAATATTCCTGTATAGATTAGTTCAATATCAAGTCTGCCATTAGTATCTATACCTTCCAGTTCATAGTCTAAAACAGATTCTTCAGTATAATCATCTATAAACTTGCTGCCGCCGCCCGCCGCTACTGACACTTTTTTTCCATTTACATAAACCTCAGCAAAAGGCATCAATCCTCCTACTGATAACTTTTCTTGTGACCTAACAGCGGAAGATACGATAAGCTGATTTTCATCAAGAATGATTTCATTTAATTTTATTGTATACCCTTTATCCGTTTTCTCCGTACCTATGACCGTAGTATAATCTTGTAAATCTTTTCCCACTCCTAAGAAATCCCCAATCTGCCAAGCTATATTTTTAGCTGTTGCATAAACTGCATCATTAAAGTTTATAGTTCCTGCAATCAGTATAATTGTTGCTGCACAGGCAGCAATAGCTGCATAATTTCTTCTTTTAGTTGTACTTCCTTTATCATTACCTAATATTTGATTAATTTTCTTTAGCATTTTTCTTTTTTCCCCGTCTGTTAATTCTTCTACAGCATAAGAACTTATATTTGTTTCCACATCATTTAATAATGAGTAAATATCTTTCATAAACTACTCCTCCTTCTTGCCAAAGGCAAATACTCCCTAAGCTTTTTTCTACCTCTTGAAACATGATTATATACCGCCGTTTCTTTCATTCCCATTGATGCGGATATGGATTTGATAGATTCATCTTTCCAAAATAACCGTTCAAAAATCCCCCTGTCCTCTAAACTTAAACAAGATAACATTTGTTGCATTTCTTCAGTGATTTCTTCTTGTAATAAGTTTAAACTGCTTTTCATATCTGCAATATTTTCCGCTGCCTCTAATGGTTCTTCATTAAAGCGTTTCAAATATTTTCGTTTGCAATCTATGGCTTTGTATCGGCTTACTCCTGCCAGCCAATTCTGAAAAGTACTCCTATTTATATCAAAAGAATCAATGTTCTGCCACACAGCAAACAGCACATCATTCAAACATTCATCTACTAATTCAGGTGTTTGCTGTAGATGTTTTCTAGCAACGGATTTTATAATCCAACCATAGTTTTCAATAGTAAATTCCAAAGCTTTTTCATTTTTCATCCTTAACTGTAAAATAAAATTTTCTTCTGTAATTTTCAACCTGCTACTCCCTCCTTTCACGATTTCAGACATACACATAGGAACTATGTGTTCTGTATTTAATATCTTTGTATTGGCCTTTACATCTATTAATTCGTAAGCTGACTCTGTATTTCTATCATCTTTTTAAAAAAACCCCCGAAAAAATTCGGAGGTTTCTATGTATTATCCTATTGTCCTATAAATCTATTTCAGCGGGATCATTTTCTTCTTCCAGTAAATACCATTCACTATTTACAAAGTCTCCATCAGAAATTTGGCTGACAGGCATTTTCATGTATTTACCCGTTGCTTCTACAGCAACACTTCCATCAGGAAGCAATATTTGCCCAATGCCCTCAAAAATTTTTCTAGTGTTTCTCGTAATATGTGCAATTCCTTTTAAATTAGCCTCTGTAGGCACTGGCTTTTTATATTTCATATTCAATTCCACTGTAACGCCCCAGCAGTCAGGCTCTTCAATGCATACAGCCCTGCCTATAAGCTCATCCAAAACAGCTGCCGAAATCCCCCCATGCGTTCGCCCCGGGTAGCTTTGATGCCAGTCTTCAGTTCTAAATGTACAAGTCAACTGTCCATTTTCGACTTCATAGAATCTCGTGTTTAAACTAAACTTATTTTTTGTTCCACAAACCAAGCATCTGTCACTATTGTTTTGTTTTTTGGTCACCTTATAATTCATATTGCCACCTATTAATTCCTTCAATTTAAAAGTTGCGAACATCAAGCCCGCAACTCTGATAGTCTATTTTCATTTTATTACTAATTTAAAAAGCCGTCAATAGATTGACTTATAAAATTCACGCATGCTCCGGATTTTACTCTTTTAACAAATATACTAAATTTCTGTCATTTGAATACTGTACTGCGTTGTATAAAAACAATACATCTGTTATGCCTTTTTCTTTTATTAGTTTTAACAGGCTCTCTTTATAATATCTTAAGTCTACCACATATACATTTTCAAAATTCTCAGTAATAAATGGCACAAAACAGTTGGCATAAGAATCCTTCACTACTAGAATACTGCGATTATTATGGCCAGTTCCTTCTATAAGAGTCATTGGGTTATTTCCACTTAAAAAGTATGAATATTTATCTTTTGTTTTTAGATATTTTTCATCATAAAGGCTGTCCAAGTGCTTTATTTGTTTTAGGTTTTCTATTTTCATTCCAACACTATCCATCGCATTATTTGAAAATTTCTCAATATAATCAGGTTGCACCCTAAATCCTGCTGCTTTTGAATAGGTTGTTCCGTAAAATTCATCACTTACAACCTCTATATGAAACTCATCCTTATTTACCGGCTTTACGTTATTTTGCTCTGCCCATACTTTATAAGAATAATATGCTCCTAATGTAGTCCAGTGATGATCTGTTTTATAATATATATATTCATCTTTGTGGGCAAGGAGCATTGAACTTGGGTTTACCAGCATACTGCCAAAGCGCTTTTCAGCTTTCTTTAGGATTTCTCCTTGATCCGGCACAGGTGCATATTGAGGCAATTTTTCTTTCAAAATTTCAGAAGAAGTTGGTGCAATTAAGACAGAAATATTTATACTATGGTCTTGATCATGTACATTCTCAATAAACGTCTTTACATAAGTAAGATTTTTCTCAAGCTGGTTTTCATCAATATTGTCTATGGGAAATAGATATCCATCTCTACCAAAATAAGCACTTCCATTATCTTTTTTTCCTGAAATTATATCAGTAATATTTTTAATTCTTACCCATCCATCCCTGTCCACGATATTATCTGAAGCATATACTTCGAATTTTTTCATATAATCACCACTAGCTACAGTCAAAGCTTCTAAGTCAGGCATTTGTTGTAGTTGCCTATTTTCATTATCTGAAAAGAGCTTATCCGGCGTAATAATACACAATAACAGAAGGCAGATTAAAAGCATTACAAAGCCGACACTTGTAACGATTGCCCTTTTATCTCTCATAATGCCTCCTCGTTAAAATCTAAAATACAAAAATGGATTATATGTTGATGCAACTATATAAGCAAAGCTTACTATAAATAACAATAATAAACCAAAATTCTCTATAATTAACACTGCTAACGGCTTGTCACGCAATATGACATTATAAAAACTCCCCCATACCTTTGCAGGAATATCAGTGGCTGCAATGATACATATAATTAGTAATACCAGATTGCTGCTTAGTAAATACCATGTATATTCATTGGCAATCCCTGTATTTTGAAGTCCAATTAAGCTTGCCGTATATGCTTTTACAGCATTCAAATCCTCTATTGCAAATATTACCCAGCTAATAGTTACAAGAATCATAGTATAAATACTTGCCACAATAGCTCCTAATATGCCATATTTCTTCTGAAGCTTTTCCAGGGCAATGCCTAGTGCAAGTTTCTCTATTATAAGTATACCTGCAAAATATATCCCCCATATAACAAAATTCCAACTTGCTCCATGCCATAGTCCGGTTAAAGCCCAAACAATAAATATGTTCAGCATTTGCCGTTTCATTCCATAGCGGTTTCCACCTAAGGGTATATAGACATATTCTTTAAACCAACTGCTCAAAGAGATATGCCATCTACGCCAGAATTCTGTTATGGACTTAGAGACATAAGGGTAATCAAAATTCTCCAGGAAGTGGAATCCAAACATTTTACCTAGCCCAATAGCCATATCTGAATAACCTGAAAAATCAAAGTATATCTGTAACGTAAATGCAATAGCCCCAAGCCATGCAGTACCTGCTGGTAATTCAGCCGGATTAATTTTCATTACACTTTCCCAAAGTAGTCCTACATTATTTGCCAGAAGTACTTTTTTTGCCAAACCTATAGTAAATCTCCTGACCCCTGAAGCAAACATTTCCATATCTACATGTCTATGTGTCAATTGCTCCTCTATAGATTCAAAACGAACAATAGGACCTGCTATCAATTGTGGAAATAAAGCCACATAAGTTCCAAATGCAATAAGGTTTTTCTGTACCTGTACCTTTCTTTTGTAAAGATCAATAATGTACGACATTGCTTGGAATGTATAGAAAGAAATCCCTATTGGAAGAGGCAACTCCATAGTTGGAATATTTGTTCCTAAAAGTAGATTAATATTTTCAACTACAAAATCTGCATACTTAAAAAATCCTAATATTCCCAGATTCACAGCAACATTAATTAGTATCACCAATTTTGTTTTTATTGTTTGTCCTTCAGTTCTTATGAATTTATCCAGCAAAACACCAAAACAGTAATTAAATACTATAGAAAAAATCATGAGGGAAACGTATATAGGCTCTCCCCAAGCGTAAAAAAATAGGCTCGTAACAAGCAAAACTGGGTTTTTCAAGCCTGCTGGAGCCAAGTAATATAAACACATTACAATGGGTAAAAAATATATTAAAAATGAGATACTACTAAAAACCATTTAACCTTTATATCTCCTTATTATCATAATTTGTAATCAATTTTTCAGCTGCATCACTATCATCACATACAACATATATTACTGTATTATCAAAAGTCAGAATAACTGGTTTCGACAATTTCTCAAGTTCTTCAGGCACATAATTTTCAAAACCTTCTTTTTGTGCTTGAATTCTTCCTTCACAAGCCTTTACCACATCCTCTGCTTTACCATCTGCAGCCTTTATTACTGCAACTTCTTCTGCGGTAGCTCCTGTACTGGAATACAAAACAGCATCGTCCACCATTTGTTCATCTAAATTAAATAGACTAAAAAATATGTCATTATCAACTTTGCTCATATAATCTTTAAATTCAATATTATCTGCTAAATAAGATCCTAAAGTCTCCACATCTGTCTGCTCTAAAACCTGTTCATTTCCTAAAGTTTGTGTAGATTCATTATTATTACAGCCTGTAAAAACAAAACACGCTATTATTAACATTATTAAACATACTTTTAAGTTTCTCATCTTCTATCTTCCACCTATCTTTTACACTAATTCTGCTAAATATTTTGCCCAAACTTTACAGTAATCTGAGTTCAAGTGCACTCCATCCGTAGTAGCCTCTGTTACCAGATATCCGTCTGCATCCACTAAAGCAGCAGCAGGGTTTACAAACTGCACCCCTTTATCTGAAGCTAATTTAATAATATTTTCATTATACCAATATATTTGCGCATTATTATGCACTTTATCACTATCACTTTTCGATTTTGATACAGGCAAAACTGCCTGAAGATAAATTGTAGCATTTGGTTGCTTTTCCTTAATGTTATCAATCAATTGTCCGTAATCATCCAAAAAAGTTTCTATGTGATTCCACCCCAATTCATTTAAGCCAACACCTACTATAACCTTATCATACGTTTTTGCACCAAGCATATCATAAACCGAAACAGATTGCCCATCAATAGTTACTTGTTTTCCCTCCACAATTTTATCTATAGTCATAGCTTTCATACAAAAATACGATGCATTTTTTACCCCTGAATATAGCTTAAATCCTTCTGTTCTAGAGTCTCCTATAATTAAAGTACTATTATAGACCGCATAAGCTTCATCATTAGGTAAGTTTTCAGGAACCACTATTGGCTTTGTACTATTTGTTTCATTTACAGCACCATTAGATTTATCCGTGGATTTGCCATCTTCATTTTCTGCCTTTGCCCCGTCTTTTTCATTTTCTGATTTTTTTTCAACCACACCTTTATCCACTTCATTATCATTTTTTAGATTCTCTACTTTTCCTTCCATGTTGGCTGATTTTTCATCTACTGCCAAACCTCCTGAATTCGTTTTATTTTCACCATTTGCTATATTTATCCAAATCATACACCAAATTAAAACAACCAGCCCTGTTACGCTGATTATTATAAATATTTTGAATCTTCTTTGATTTTTAATTTTAACCAAAACTGTCTTCCACCCATCTAAAATCTATACTAAATTGCCTATAATTAACATTTTTTCTTAATATATTTGTCACTGTACTCATATATTCTAAATCCTGAAACAAAAAAAGGCAATGGGAATTTTCCCATTGCCTAAAATTTCTTTTTAATTATTCAACAACTGTAGCAACTACGCCAGAACCTACTGTTCTTCCGCCTTCTCTAATAGCGAATCGAAGTCCTTCTTCGATTGCGATTGGGTGGATTAGTGTAATTGTCATTGTAATGTTATCTCCAGGCATACACATTTCTGTTCCTTCTGGTAACTGAAGATCTCCTGTTACGTCTGTTGTTCTGAAATAGAACTGTGGTCTGTATCCGTTGAAGAATGGAGTATGTCTTCCACCTTCTTCCTTCTTTAGTACGTATACCTCTGAAGTGAATTTTGTATGTGGGTGGATTGTTCCTGGTGCGCAAAGTACCTGTCCTCTTTCGATTTCAGTTCTCTGAATACCTCTTAGTAGTGCTCCGATGTTATCTCCTGTTTCAGCGTGATCTAATAACTTTCTGAACATTTCGATTCCTGTTACTACTACTTTTCTTCTTTCCTCTACTAGTCCGATGATTTCTACTTCGTCTCCAACCTTTAGAGTTCCTCTTTCTACTCTTCCTGTAGCTACTGTACCTCTTCCTGTGATTGAGAATACGTCTTCTACTGGCATGATGAATGGTTTGTCATTGTCTCTTTCTGGTTCAGGAATGTATGAATCTACTGCTTCGAATAATTCAACAATCTTGTCTCCCCATGGACCTTCTGGATTTTCTAATGCTCCTAATGCGGATCCTCTGATGATTGGTGTATCATCTCCTGGGAATTCATATTCGTCTAGTAATTCTCTGATTTCCATTTCTACTAAGTCAAGTAATTCTTCGTCGTCTACCATATCGCACTTGTTTAAGAATACGATGATATATGGTACGCCTACCTGTCTTGAAAGTAGAATGTGTTCTCTTGTCTGAGGCATTGGTCCATCAGTTGCTGCGCATACTAGGATTGCTCCATCCATCTGTGCTGCTCCTGTAATCATGTTCTTTACATAGTCAGCATGTCCTGGGCAGTCTACGTGAGCGTAGTGTCTGTTTGGTGTTTCATATTCAACGTGAGCTGTTGAAATAGTAATACCTCTTTCTCTTTCTTCTGGTGCTTTATCAATCATGTCGAAGTCAACCTTCTGACCTAGACCATATCTCTGGTGAAGAGTCTTTGTGATTGCTGCTGTAAGAGTTGTCTTACCATGGTCAACGTGACCAATTGTTCCGATATTTACGTGTGGCTTATTTCTTTCAAATTTCTGCTTTGCCATTTTAATTTTCCTCCCCTTTGCATTTTAATCTTGCAAATAAATTCTTTTTTATTATTTTTGTTGGAGCTGTTGAGCAGGCTTGAACTGCCGAACCTCTTCCTTACCAAGGAAGTGCTCTACCTACTGAGCTACAACAGCACGTTATCCCTATTTTACAACATAGTACTATTATAGTCAACAGTTGAATTACAATAGTCCCAAGTAATCACTCTTACGCGTCTAAAATGTGTTTTTTTCATATTTAAACATAAACCCAGACCGCAGTTTATTATGAACTGCGGTCTGGGTTATCGCTATATTTCGACTTATTTTGATTATAATACGGTTCAATTATACTTTCAAGTTAAAAAAAATAGCAATAGAACAGTTTATGATATGTTTTATACTGGTAAATATTGGTGAATATATAATGATTATTATTCATTCATCGTCAATTTGATAGTCAATTTTGAAAGGAAGTGATACTATGCCTCGAAGAGGTGAGAATATTTATAAACGTAAAGATGGGCGTTGGGAAGGCCGAATATTAAAAGATGATGGAAAATATATGTATGTCTATGCTAAAACATATAAGGAAGTAAGAGAAAAAAAGAAGAATTTACAGAAAAATGTCAGATTTCTTGAAAAAGATACACTTAATCCAGAAAAAAGTACATCAGAATTATTTAAAGAGTGGTTAACAGGTGACCTTTCTGAACATGTAAAGCCCTCTACTTATGAGAATTATTACGTTTGTATACAAAAATATGTTATTCCTTTTTTTGAATTAACTGATAGTAATCACATTACCGAATTTCAGATTAGTCAATTTGTAAAAACTATATATAAGAATTCTTCTATTTCCGAATCATACAAAAAGAAAATACTTTCAATCTTCAAAACAGCACTTAAAGGTATTCTTAAAGATTATGATAACTATATATCTATTATAAATGCAGTTAAATTACCCAAAAACGGAAATCCTGTAGTACAAGTATTTTCGATAAAAGAGCAACGGCTTGTGGAAAATGCTGTACTTCATTCTACAGACAAACGTATGCTTGGAATACTGTTGTGTTTTTATACCGGTATACGGCTTGGAGAGCTCTGCGCACTAAGATGGGATGATATTGACTTTGAAGCAGGAACCATGTCAATTGTCAGAACGGTCTCACGTACTAAAACATTTCAACAGAATGGACCGAAGACCAATTTGCTTATTGGTATACCTAAAAGTGAAAAATCAGTAAGAAAAATTCCTCTTCCATATTTTTTATTAAAACTCTCAAGTGCATTGAAAATGCATATTAAAGCTGAAAATTGCTATGTTATCTCAGACTCAGATATACCAATTGATCCTCGAACATATCAGAAACTGTTTAAACAAATCCTAAAAAATGCTGATGTAAAAGACCGTAAATTTCATGCAATTAGGCATACCTTTGCCACACGTGCTTTAGAATTAGGTGTTGATATTAAAACCCTCAGTGAAATTTTAGGACATTCTAATGTATCAATTACCCTTAATGTATATACTCACTCTCTCATGGAGCAGAAAAAAATAGCAGTTAATAAATTGAATGAGATGCATATGAGCTATATGGAAAATCCTCCATTCTCCGTCAGTAAATCCGTCATACCTTTTTAGAACAGCAGAAAGTATAGCCTTATACAACCCAGACCGCAGTTCATAATAAACTGCGGTCTGGAAATCCAATGCATTAATTATTATCTTTCCCCACAAAAACTTATTTATTCATATCAAACAATAAATTTCTAATGAACATACCAATCACATATGTACAAATAGACCAAATAAAAAAAGGAGAAAAAATGGAAGTTTCAATTTATTCGAAAACAGATATAGAAAAGATTATCCAGTCACTTCCTAAAGATACAGTTGAGCACATGCATCGTGTTGGGATTCTTGTAAGTATGATTGCCTTAAAGCTTTATGATCTTAACTTTTATACAAAAAATTTCAATAAAGATGAATATAAATACTTTGGTGAAGCAGCCACCTATCATGACATTGGGAAGGCATGGATACCAAAAAATATTCTTATAAAGCCTGGAAAACTTACAAAAGAAGAAGCAATAAATATATACAAACATCCAGAATTTGCCAGGAGATTGTTTCATCAAATCAATGATGGCTCCATTTCAGGAATGCCAAAGCATCTCACCAAATTGGCTTTTAATTCAGCTGTATTCCACCATGAATGGTGGAATGGAAAAGGATATCCATATAGAATTAGTCTTGATAATATTCCTCTTATTGCAAGGATAACCTCTATATGTGATGCTTATGATGCCATAACCAATCCAAGAAGCTATAGGAAAGCCAACACCCATCTATATGCCTGCCACGAGTTAGAATCTAACGCAGGAACTCAATTTGATCCTTCACTTGTCCAAATTTTTTTAGATAGCCAGCAAGAACTTTCAGTAATAAAAGGAACTGCCCCAAAATAAACTAGAAACTATGTGCTAATTTATTTTGAGGCAGTCCTTTTTATTATTAATTTAAGAAGTTTGCATTATATATAAATCTACTATATATTTATTTAATATATGAATTTATTGTATCCGCACCTTCTTTATGTGCGTGATAAAAAACTCTTAATTCTTTATTCTGATCAAACTCATATCTGGTTTCTTCCAAAAGGCCATTTGCTTCTGCAGTCATTAAAGCTTCAACTACTGCTGGTTTTCTTAAAGCTTTAAAATTACCATATTGTGCCTTTAAAGCTTCAATAACGTCGTCTGCACTGGCTTCTTTTATAGTCGTAAAGTATTTTAAAATAGCATAATTTAATGGTTTCATACAATTAAGCCTCCTTTTTTCTTAATAAATCTAATGGATTTACTGCCATTACAAGTATTCCGAAAGACATAACTACAGCTGCAATCCAAGCGATTGGAGCTAAAGCCCATCCATCCTGTCCAACAATTAAGCCAAGGATAATCCATGCACATAATGGTGAAAAGAATGAATAAGTAGCATTAGTAGCCATACCAAGTGCTGTACCGCACATACTGTTACCTTTATACCATAAGTTATAACAGTAAACTGATAAAAATCCACTGATAGCAAACCAAATCATAGCTCCGCCATCTGTTGCTGCCTTAGCAAGAAGATCAAGTGAAAAACCTAAGCTTCCACTTGAAATAATTCCAAATAAAGGCACTAAGATTATTAAATTTGTAAGTCCAGAAGTAATCTGTCTTATAGTAATACCGATTTCATAATCAACCATACAAGTTGCATATCCAGCTACACAGCCTTCAATACCCCATCCTAAAGCAGCAACAAACGCTACAATCATACCTAGTACAAGGCCTTCTGGAGCTTCTCCACCAAACCCAGTACTTGCAATCATAAAGCTTGCTCCAAAACAAATAGCAATACCAAGCATAGTACGTGCAGTAAGCTTCTGCTTATATAATATTCTACTTAAGATTGCACCAACTGCAGGGCATAATGCAGTGATTGGTACGACAATCGTACCTGCAAGCTGTAAACTTACAACATAGGCAGTTGAAGCAATTGGTCCTCCAGCAAGTGCTGCAATTGCGATTAATGCTCCTGGTTTTGTTTTTACACTTCTAAAGAAGTCGCCAAGCTTTCCTTTATATGCTGCAATTAGTACTGCCCAAACAGCACTAATCGTATCATTAATAGCCGCACCTAAAGCTCCCAACAAATAAGTAATTGCTATTGCTGGCAAAACAGAATTTGCTCCATACCATTCTGCCCAAATTCCAGTAGACATTCCTAAGGTTAAAAATGCAGTATAAAGTCCATAAAATAGTCCTGAAATTATGCCAATTATAATACCTCTTTTAAAAAAACTTGATGATAACTTGTTTTTGGCTTCCAACAGATTTGCATCAGCTGTTCCAGCCATCAAAACATCCTTCATAAAAATCTCCCTTCATATCTTTTATATCTTTTTTAATACAAAAGTTATTTTAAGCCTTCCCCTATAGGGTAATGTCAACATTTTTTTTGCTTTTTTTCAAATTTCGACATTTCCTTATTTTGCATACAAAAAAATCTCGGAAAGTAATATTACTTTGCGAGATTTTCGTCTTTTTTATACCCCATTTAAATGGTTTTCTAATTTTTTCCTTATTCTCTGTAATGCATTATCTATTGATTTTGGAGATTTATCCATCAACTTTCCAATTTCATAATAATTTTTCCCTTGAAGAAATTCCACCAGCACTTTACTTTCTAACTCACTAAAAAAGCTTTTCCCCTGGTTTTCCAACCTCTCCATTTTTTCTTTCATTATTATAATAGATTCAGGATTTTCTTCAAAATTTGAAGGCAATGTATCTGCAATGCTTAAATCATTATTCTCATTAGAACTGTTATTGTCTATGGAAATTGACGTGTTCAAAGGGGAATATTTCATCCTAGTTGCTTGTTTAACTGCTGTTAAAATCTGCCTGTTTATACAAAGGTCTGCATATGTTCTAAAACTTGCATTTTTTCCTTCCTTGTAACTATGAATAGCTTTAAAAAGCCCAATCATACCTTCTTGCATCACATCTTCCGCATCAGCACCTGCAACAAAATAAAAATGAGATTTGTTCTTTATAACCGTCTTATACTTTCGAATCAAAATTTCTTCAGCAAGGTCATCTCTAGCCTGCGCTAATACTACAAGCTGTTCATCACTTAATTGACTATAATCTTCCTGCATCTCTTTGTTTTCTTACCTCACACATTAAAACCGCAGCAGCATTAGAAGCATTTAAAGATGTAATTTTGCCTACCATAGGTATGGACACAACAAAATCACATTTTTCTTTAACTAACCGACTTATGCCAAAGCCCTCGCTACCTATAACTATGGCTGCCGCACCCTTTAAATCCGTTTTATAATAAGAGTCACCATCCATATCACAGGCATAAATCCAAATACCTTTTTCCTTTAGGCTGTCTATGGTTTGTGCTATATTAGAAACTTTAGCACAAGAAACATATTCTACAGCTCCTGCAGATGCTTTTGCAACCACGTCAGTAATGCCCACCGATCTCCTTTTCGGAATAATAATTCCGTGAGCTCCACAAACTTCTGCCGTACGCATAATTGCGCCTAAATTATGGGGGTCTTCCAAATTGTCCAGAATCATTATAAATGGTGGTTCACCACGTTTTTGGGCAGTCTCAAGGATGTCTTCTACTTCACAATAACTATACAAAGATACATAAGCAACTACCCCTTGATGAGGACTACCATTTGAAAGCCTGTCTAATGTAGATTTATCCGCCATAGTAATGGGAATTTTCTTATCTTTTGCCATTCCCACAATTTTCTTTATAGAACCTTCAGCACCTTTACCTACAATCAGTTTCTCTATTTCTCTATCATTTCGTAATGCTTCCATCACAGGATTTCTTCCTACAATAATGTTGTTGTTTGTGTTATCTGTTTCCACACTATTTTCTCCTATATTCTGTAAATTTGTATTGTAAGCCCTTATGCTCCTGCATATCACTTTCCCAAACCAGTTCAACATCCTGACGTTTGTCAAGGTTTTCAAAATGTCTGTCAGCATCAAAAGTATTAAAGATCTTCGTTATAAAATATGTATCACACTTTTCCAGCATATCAGCATAAACCTTTGCTCCTCCAATAATGTACACATCATTTGAATCATATTGCTCTAATTCTTTAAATAGCTCCTCTTCAGAATGGCATACAGTGCAATCTGCAGTATACTCTTTATCAGAAGATAAAACAATATTTGTTCTTCCTAATAAAGGTTTCTGTCCAGGCAGTGACTCTAAAGTTTTTCGCCCCATCACCACAACTTTCCCAAATGTTTTTTCCTTAAAATATTTTAAATCATTTGGAATATAAGTAAGTAAATTATTATCCTTACCTATACCCCAATTGTTGTCCACCGCTACAATTATCCTCATGTATATTGCTCCTTTTATTTATAAATATATTCATATCTTGAAAATGCTATATTTATATATCTTATTTTTTAGAAGTATATCAACAAATGAGCTATGCGTCAAGTTGTCATCGCTTTAAAGGGTTAAGCGTATGCCATCATATGCTGCAATAGTTTTGGGGAAAATTTTACGTACATTATCAATGTATATTTCTGGTTTCGTCAAAGCGGGACTATAATGGGTGAGCCATAACTTTTTTACTGCTGCTTCTTTTGCAAGCTCTGCACTATCAGAATATATCATATGTCCTTTTTTAGATATCACATCATGCTTGTCCGTCTCGCCATACATTCCTTCGCTTATGAGTAAATCTGCGCCATATGCAAAAGGTATCATTGTATTCATAAGTTGCGTATCTGTAAAGTAGCAAACTCTAATAGAAGGTCTTTCACCATCCAATACTGCTTCAGGGCTTATGACACGGCCATCTTCTAATCTCACGCATTGACCTTCATGAAGAGTTTTATAATATATCTTTGGTATTCCAAGCTCACTGGCCTTTTGAGGATTAAATATTGGTTTACGTTTTGCTGTAATTCCATACCCAAAACAGGGAACACCATGATTTAGAGGTAAGTAAGAGATTGTTAATCCACTTTCCTCAAAATCTCCCGCTTCTTCTAATTCTTTTATTTTAAGCGGATATGGAAGAATCGGTGCAATTACAGTTAAAGACCTTATTATTCTTTCTAAGCCAACTGGCCCTACTATGGTAAGCGGCGTTGTTTTGCCGCTATTCCCCAAAGTAAGCAACAGACCCGGTAAACCTGCTATATGATCCGCATGAAAATGGGTAATCAGTAGCATGTGTAGATGACTGAGTTTGCATCGGGCTTTTTTAAGCGCTATCTGCGTACCTTCCCCACAATCAATTAAAAAACCTTTACCCTTATACTCCATCCAGCAAGAGGACAGCCATCTATTTTCCAAAGGCATCATCCCACCTGTTCCGGGTAAACACACATCTAATATTTTGCTCATCTACTGGCTCTCCATTTTAAACAATTCATCGCAATAAATTACTTTTACTATTTACTTTTTTCATTTTTACCGTTATGAACACCTATTTTATGTCCATTTATTATCCCTAGATCTTCATTTTCCTTCGGATTAATCTTTCTTAGCTCAGGATTGCTTTTTGGCCTGTCTTTCATTCTATTTTTGTTATTATCCATGGTATCTTCCTTTCGTATTATGACCTATCCCAATTTGTGAAGCAAATTGTCGGAAGGACAAATATATTATTAATATATACCCTTATTATTTATATATATATATAGATTTATTCAACCAATATGGCTCGCCACCTTGTGTAACACATGCTGGTATTTCTCTTTTGTAATGAAGGGAAATAAATAAACCGGCTTGTCACTAAGCCGGTTTATAACTAATCTTAAATCGCAATGGGTATATTTTTAATTTGAGGATTTTTTTCGTAATGCTCAATTTTGATATCATCTATTGTGAATTTATAAAAATCCTTAATCTCTGGGTTCAACGAAAATTTAGGTGCTGAAAACTGTGGTCTATTTATCATTTCTTCTATAACTGGCACATGGCGGTCATAAATATGTGCATCTGCAATAACATGTACCAACTCTCCAGCTTCAAAGCCACATACTTGTGCCAGCATATGTACTAAAATAGAATATTGGACAACATTCCAGTTATTTGCAGCTAAAATATCTTGGGAACGCTGATTTAATATAGCATTTAACTTATTTCCCGTGACATTAAAAGTCATGCTGTAAGCACATGGTTCTAAATTCATTTCAGTTAAATCGTGAAAATTAAATATATTAGTCAGTATTCTTCTTGAATATGGCGTATTTTTAAGTTGCCAAATAACGTTGTCTACCTGGTCCATTACCCCTTGAGCAAACTTATATTTCTGGGCCAATTGATAGCCATAAGCCTTACCAATGGTTCCTTGCTCATCAGCCCATTCATCCCAAATGTGACTGTTTAAATCTTCAATTTTATTTGATTTTTTCTGCCAAATCCATAGTAATTCGTCAAAAGCGGATTTTATAGCTGTTGGTCTTAAGGTCAGTGCAGGGAACTCCTCCTGCAAGTTATATCTGTTTACTACCCCAAAGCGCTTTATTGTATGTGCAGGGGTTCCATCCTCCCATTTTGCTCTAACAATTTGTCCCTCTGAAGAATATCCATTTTCTAATATGTCTCTGCACATATTTACAAATAATCCATCTGCTTTACTCATTCTTTTCACCTTTCAACATACTAAATCTAATTTTATTCTCTTGTTTCTACATTATAAAATATTTCACAATAATGCCGACAACTCCAAATACTATTATTGCTAAATATACTTTGGCGTCGGTGCTCCAGCCTCTTTGCGGATGCTCCCGATTGTATTCATCATTTTGTTTTCCGATTTCTCGATTAGTTAAGTAATAGTCCCATATGAAATCTTTAAACTTATTTCTTACTTTTTTTCCTGACATCACTAATCTCCGCCTTGTCTATCAGTGCTATTGCCTGATCAATTACCTCTTCCTGTCTTTCTATATTTCCTGACAAATATAGAAAGCCTACAAGAGCCTCAAACGCTGTTGCCAGTTTGTATGTAACAGGATCAGCATTTTGGGGCTTAGACGTTATTTTCTTATTTCTTGCACGTTTTACAAGAGTTTGTTCACTTTCAGTCAACGATCCCATCATCTTCTTTATAGCTAAAGCCTGCCCTTCAGCGCGAACAAACTTTACTGCCAATTTATTCTGTTTGTTTACATTAACAGAATCCTTTTGCAAAACGTATTTACGTACATATACCTCATATACTGCATCACCTATATAGGCTAGGGCTGTTGTGTTAATTTTATTTACTTCCATCTGTAAATCCTTATTCTTCACTTGCGCAAAATACCCTTTCTCAATATATCAAAAGGGTATTCTGGTTAATAGTCTTATTTGTTTAGTTCTACTGTCTACTATTCCTTTATAATCTGTACACCCTGAGGAGTATCTTTAAGCACAATTCCTTTTGCCTTTAAAATATCTCTTATTTCATCCGCTCTTCCAAAATCCTTATTCTTTCTAGCTTCCTGTCTTTGGTCAACTAGCGCCTGAATTTCCGAATCAACACTATCATCTGTTTCTTCCTGAAGCAGCCCTAAAACACTAGTAAGCTCTGTAAGCATATTCGATGCTTGTTTCGCAAATTCTTTTGAAGCACCATCCTTTACTGTTGTGTTAATTGATGTAATAAGCTCAAACACAGCAGTAATCGCATCTGCAGTATTTAAATCATCTTCCATTGAATTAATAAATTCCTGCCTGTACTTTTTAAAGTTTACAACTGATTCTTTTTCTGAATCAGTCATCAAATCAGCACCAGTTTCCATTAAATGCTTTAAGTTTGCCTTTGCATTTTGCATTCTTGCTAATCCATTCTTCGCCTGCTCCATAAGAGTATCGCTAAAGTTAATAGGATTTCTGTAATGCCCAGATAATAGAAAAAATCTCATAACTTCACCACTGTAAGTAGCTAAAATATCTCTTACCGTAAAGAAATTTCCTTTTGATTTAGACATTTTTTCATTATCGATTGTAATATATCCATTGTGCATCCAATAATTTGCAAAAGCTTTACCATTGTGTGCCTCAGATTGCGCAATCTCATTTTCATGATGAGGAAAAGCTAAATCTTGCCCCCCTGCATGTATATCAATCGTTTCTCCTAAGAACTTTTTCGACATAGCAGAACATTCAATATGCCAGCCTGGTCTTCCCATGCCCCACGGCGATTCCCATGCAATTTCATCATCTGTTTTTCTTGCTTTCCAAAGAGCAAAATCAAGTGGGTCCTGCTTCTTTTCACCAATCTCAATTCTGGCTCCTGACTCTAAATCCTCTATATTCTGCTTTGAAAGCTTACCATAATCTTTAAATTTTCTTGTGCTGTAATAAACATCACCATCAACTTCATAGGCATATCCTTTTTTAATTAAGTCCCCGACAAACTGGATAATATCATCCATTGTTTCCGTAACCTTTGGATGTACAGAAGCCTTCTTAACATTTAAAGCAGCAGCATCTTTATAATATTCTTTAATATACTTTTCGCTTACTTCTCCAGCACTTACGCCTTCTTCCCTGGCCTTGTTAATTATTTTATCATCAACATCCGTAAAATTCTGAACAAATTTTACGTTATTACCCCTATATTCCAAATACTTTCTTAAAGTATCAAATACTACAAATGGTCTCGCATTTCCTATGTGAAAATAGTTGTACACTGTAGGTCCGCAAACATATATTTTAATTTCATTTTCATCAATAGGCACAAATTCCTCTTTTTTTCTAGTTAATGTATTATATATTTTCATAGTGGCACTCCTTTTCATAATAACATAGGGCAGGTAAACCTGCCCTAAAATTATACAATATTCTTTATAAGTTGTATACCCATTTCACCACAATTAAAACAAGTTTAAATATAATTCATTGGGTTTTGCGCTGCACCATTTACTCTGACTTCAAAATGAAGTACATTACCAGTCGCATTGCCTGTACTGCCTACCGTTCCAAGCGACTGCCCTTTTACTATCTTATCTCCAGCGGAAACATACATGCTGTCACAATGTGCGTAATAAGTCTGAAGTCCACCACCGTGGTCTACTTTAATGATATTTCCATAAGATCCTGAATAACCTGCAAAAGTAACTACTCCATCAGCAGCAGCTCCAAAAGGTGTTCCTGCTGGATTACGCAAGTCCACTCCGGCATGTCTTCGGCTGCCTCTGCTTGCGCCATAAGCTGAAGAAACTTCAATATGACCCATAGGAGCACTCAATACATCACTACATTTTGCAGTACTTGCTGTATAAGCTGGAACAGCTGCTGTTCCTTTTAATGAAACCTGATTCTGAGGCTGAGTAACAATTTGTTCATTTAGAACATTAGAAGCTACGAGAATCCCATTTTGCTTAACTACTTGCGAAGTTACCTGCTTGCTGCCGCTTATACCCGCTGCCTTTACTTTTGACTGTCCAGTATACATAGAACTAGTTTCTTCGAAAGTCGTCTCATATGGTATTGTCTCGGTTGCTACTACAGTTTCTGTTGTGGTAATAGCCATAAATGGTTTTGATTCATACAGATTAACTACAGAACCTATTTGTAAACTTGAAGAAGTTATTCCGGGATTCATCTGTTCCAGTTCTTCAGGTGATACTCCATTTTTAATAGCGATATCCCATACTGTATCTCCACCCTGAACGATATACGTCTTAGGTGTTGCCGTTCCTTTTAAAATATAATCAACAGCATCAGCAACATTCATAACCCAAGCTGGGTCACCACCTACCGCCTTAGCGTCATATGGGTCCCATCTAAATTCTTTATCAAAAACAACATTTGCATTAGGGTCAGTTTTATTAGTTAAATAGTATTCTTTTACGCCTTCAAAAACTGCATTGGCATCTTGTTCAGTATCCACTGCTAATATTGTCTTGCCTCCAATGCTTATAAGCCACTGTACATCATTTGTACCTTTTTCAAGTACAATACTTTGCTCTTGAACGACTCTGCCATTTCCTGTCTCTGCAGGTGTTCCTATATTCACCATAGGTGTTACAGAAAGAATAGTAGCAAGTGCTAATACTCCAACAACACCACCGGCTGTTATCTTTTGTTGTTTTGAAAAAATCTTTGTTGTCTGCTTTATTTTTTCAAAAGTAAAATTATCCTTCATCATACTAATAGTATTCCTTATTTTTCTATTCATATTCTAAATTCCTTTTTTCCTTGCTAGTTTCAGCGAGTTTTATCTATTATCCCCTTTCAAAAGAGATGTTTTTTGTTTAATCTCCAATAGCATATTATTTTTAGCTACTTCGTAATGTTACAGTATTGTTACAGAAAAGTCAACCCATATAGGTATTTCTTCACATAAGCTTCAAATTAACAAACCCATAACTGTGTTGAAATTCCAACATAGTTATGGGTTTGTTAATCAAGAATTATTTAATTTTGTAATGTTGCTTATAATACCAACATATTACAATATTGTAACAATTACATCACTTATTTGCGGTATTTAACGTTTTGGCACTATAGAATATTTTTATTCCACATCTTCAACAGTCACTTTTTTCATCATTTGTTTTTCTTTTGGCTTATCCGAAAAGTCTCTTTTCACACTTACTATTTTATCAGCGACTTCAATTCCATCTGTTATTTTTCCAAAAGCAGCATACTGTCCATCCAGATGAGGTGCATCTTCAACCATGATAAAGAACTGTGATCCTCCTGAATTAGGATCCGCTGCTCTTGCCATAGATAAAACGCCCTTCGTATGTTTTAAATCATTTTGAAAACCATTACCTGTAAATTCACCCTTTATCGTATGTCCTGGGCCGCCCATTCCTGTTCCTGTAGGATCTCCTCCCTGAATCATAAACCCAGGAATAACTCGATGGAAAATAACACCATCATAGAATCCATCCTTTGCTAAAGTTTCAAAATTTTGTACAGTCTCTGGTGCTATCTCAGGGTAAAGTTCCCCCTTCATGATATCCCCATTCTCCATTTCAATTGTCACTACCTTTTTCATACATTTCTCTCCTTTTATTACCTTAATTTAAAGCTATCATTATTTTGGTCTCGCTTTTTTAAAACTGATAATACTTTTGTTTCTATATGTCCCTCAAACTTTTCTAAACCAAAAAAATAATCCATAAAGTCCCAAAGTTCTCCCCTTAAATAGTCAGGATACACATTGTTTAATTCCTTTAGTTCTTCTTTCGAAACAAATTTCACTTCCTTCATAACCTGTTCCTGCCCAAAAAGTTCTGGATCATATCCAAGTTCCAGAGCCCCTCCACAGACCTTGGCAAGAAAGAAATTAACAAATCGCTGCCCTCGAGTTTCCGAAACTTCCTCTACATGCCAAATCATTTTTTCGATTTCCACATCAAGTCCAGTCTCTTCTTTTACTTCACGTACAGCAGCCTGACGTGCATCTTCGTTTTCCTCAATAGCTCCGCCAGGTACCATCCAGATATCCTTATCTTCGTGATGTTGCCTAACCATTAGTATCTTCTTTTCATCATCAAATATTACTACACGCACTCCGCCAGCCCACATACCTGCACTCCTATTCTTACTTTGCAACCTTTTTAAGATGTAAATTAAATTTCATAGATATTAATCTTGTAGCAAATGTTACACCAAAGGAGGTATATACTGCAACATATTTTCCAAAATAAGGGTATATTATCATAAAAATTATTGCCCCTAGAATAGATGCCACTGCATAAACTTCCTTCCTAAAAACATAAGGTACATCTCCACACATAGCATCTCTTATAACGCCGCCGCCTGTTCCCGTTAAAACGGCTAATGTAATAACTACAAAAGGCATATAAACATCATTTACCAATGCTACTTCTGCACCTATGGCCGTAAAAGCCGCCAGGCCAATCGCATCACAAAACATAACTACATTCTGATATTTTACAATCTTTCTATAAAAAGCTATTACAATAGCAGTTGTTACTAAACTAATGATAATATAAAGAGGATTAGCTAAAGAAACCGGCACCGGGACATTTATTATAACATCTCGGACTATTCCCCCGCCAACTGCTGTTATTACTGCAAAAATTGCTATACCGTAATAATCCAGTTCTTTATCGATAGCGACTAATGCTCCTGCTGCTGCAAATGCAACAGTCCCAATTAATTCCATTAGAGAAATGAATTCCATTCCTTATTTCTCCTCATTAACCATTTTAATTGCTCTAGCAATAGCATCGTCAGAAGAAATTTCTTCCTTATCTGCTTCCCTTCTAAGCTTATATTCAACCTGCCCGTTAACAGCGCCTCTACCTACTGTAATCCTAACTGGAATTCCTAGCAAGTCAGCATCTTTGAATTTAACTCCAGGTCTTTCATTTCTATCGTCAAGAAGTACTTCCACTCCTTCACGCAATAATCCTTGGTAAATACCCTCTGCGACCTCAGCCTGTACTTTATCATCAGGATTAACTAATGTAACAATTACATGATAAGGGGCAACTGACATCGGCCAGATAATACCATGTTCATCGTGATGCTGCTCAACGATTGCGGCTAAAGTTCTTGTAACACCTATTCCGTAACATCCCATTACAATAAACTGGTCCTTCTGATTCTCATCCTTATAGTAAGCGCCCATAGATTCACTATATTTTGTTCCTAGTTTAAAGACTTGTCCAACTTCAATGCCTCTGGCATGCTTAACAGGCGCGCCACATACTGGACATGGGTCTCCAGCCTTAAGCATCTTAATGTCTGCAACGATATCCGCCTTATAATCTCTTCCATAGTTTACATTCTTTAGATGGTAATCCACTTTGCATGCACCTGCGCAAAGATTTTTAAGTCCTGGTAATTCACTATCCACTACAATTTTACAATCATGCAGGCCTACCGGTCCAGTAAATCCACCTACGCATCCAGTAACCTGTGCCATCTTAGCTTCATCTGCAAATTCAATTGCATGCTCTGGAATGTTTAAAGCATTTATAAGTTTTATCATATTTAATTCTCTATCGCCTCTTACAAAAGCTGCAACATAACCATTTTCATCGCCATTGTCATCATAAGTTACAAATAAAAGAGCTTTTATGGTCTGGTTCTGATTCATCTTCAAGAAATTTGATACTTCTTCAATAGTTTTTGTCCCAGGCGTATGAACCTCTTCAAGTTGCAATTCTGCTACATTTGCTTCAGAAGCGGCATCTACACACAAAGCTTTTTCAGTAGTTGCTGCCATATCACAATTCTGGCAATAAGCAATTTCGCTTTCTCCAACTTCTGACAAAGCTGTAAATTCATGAGAATTGCTGCCTCCTATAGCTCCTGTATCGGCTTCAACAGGTCTAAAGGTCAATCCACATCTCGTAAATATTTTTTCGTAAGCATCATACATATCATCATAACTATTATCTAAATCTTCATAAGTCTTATCAAAGGAATAAGAATCCTTCATAATAAATTCTCTGCTTCTCATAAGTCCAAATCTTGGTCTTGCTTCATCTCTATACTTTGTCTGAATCTGATATAGATTTAATGGAAGCTGTCTATAAGAATTTACATCCGTTCTGACAACATCCGTAAAAATTTCTTCATGGGTTGGTCCCAGGCAGAAATCCCTTCCATTTCTATCTTTTAATCTCCAAAGTTCAGGTCCATATTTAAACCATCTGCCAGATTCCATCCAAAGTTCTGCTGGTTGAACTGCGGACATGTGTATTTCCTGTCCACCTTTTGCATCCATTTCCTGTCTGATTATATCTTCGATCTTTCTTATGGAACGCCAGCCAAGAGGCATAAATCCATAAACTCCTGATACCAGTTTTCTGATCATCCCTGTTCTTAGGAGCAATATATGACTAGCAATCTCAGCTTCATTTGGCACTTCTCTTAAAGTTTTTAAATGCATTTTAGATAGTTTCATTTTCTATAAGCTCTCCTTCAATTATTTATTCAATATGCATACAGCTTCTGAAGCAATACCTTCTTTTCGTCCAGTAAAGCCCAGTTTTTCTGTTGTTGTTGCTTTTACATTCACTTTATTATGACTTATTTTTAAAGTTTCAGCAATATTTATTTTCATATCATCTATAAAAGGTGATAGTTTAGGTGCTTGTGCTATAATGGTTGCATCTATGTTACCAACACTATATCCTTTACTCTCTAAAAGTTTTGAAACATACTCCAATAGCTTCATGCTGGAAATTCCTTTATATTTTTCATCTGTATCAGGAAAGTGCCTTCCGATATCGCCTAAAGCCGCGGCACCTAGCAATGCATCCATAACCGCATGCACCAAAACATCCGCATCCGAATGTCCAAGCAAGCCTAACTCATATGGTACTTCCACACCACCTAAAATCAATTTTCTATTTTTCTCAAATCTATGTACATCATATCCCGTACCAATTCTAACTTCCATAGGCATATCCTCTTTAGTGGTAATTTTAATATTACTGTACTCCCCCTCCACTACATACACAGGGATTCCAACTCTTTCTACTAAGACAGCATCATCTGTACCATAGTAATTTTCTTCAAAAGCTTTCTGATATGCTTTTAAAATCAATTCTTTTTTAAAACCTTGAGGGGTTTGTATGCTTCTTAGCTGATTTCTTGGTAATGTGGTTTCAAATACCCCATTTTTTTCAACAGTCTTTATGGTGTCTTTAACAGGCACAGCAGCAGCTGCTGCCCCTTTTTCTATAGTCTTTTCTATAACCATATTTATAATCTTTTGAGTTACAAATGGCCTTGCCGCGTCGTGCACTAAAACATAGTCAATATCCTCAGGCAGTATTTTCAATCCATTATATATGGAATCCTGGCGCTCTGCTCCGCCAACGGTTACTCCCCTATACTTATCTATGCCCTCCAGCAGTTCCCTTGTTCTATCCATATAGTCTTTTCCTGTAACGACAAAAAAGCCGTCAATATACTGATTCTGGCTAAAAGCTAAAGCAGTCTTAACAAGCACAGGCTTACCTTCTATTTCTAAAAATTGTTTTGGAATACCGCTGCTCATCCGTTTTCCAGATCCAGCAGCGGCTATTATGACAACTATTTTTTTATTTTTATACATACATTTATCTCTTAGGTTTTGCAAAAATCATACGTCCCGCTGATGTCTGCAATACGCTGGTTACAGTAACAGTTATAGTCTGTCCAATGTATTTTCTTCCTTCTTCTACAACAATCATAGTTCCATCGTCAAGATATGCAACAGCTTGGTTGCTCTCTTTTCCTTCTTTAACCAGAAAAAGCTTCATATCCTCTCCCGGAAGAACAACTGGTTTTAAAGTGTTTGCCAGTTCATTAATATTTAAGACCTTAACACCTTTTATTCCTGCAACCTTATTCAAATTAAAATCATTTGTTACAACTTTGCCATTCATAATTTGTGCAAGCTTTAAAAGCTTAACATCAACTTCTGGAATCTCATCTAGAGATTTTTCTGCAGTAGTATTGTAAATTTCAATACCATAATCCTCTTGAATCTTATTTAAGATATCAAGACCTCTGCGTCCCCTGTTTCTTTTAAGTCCATCAGAAGAATCCGCAATATGTTGCAGCTCCAGTAATACAAACTCAGGTATTACGATATTTCCTTCAATAAATCCAGTTTTCATAATATCTGCAATTCTTCCATCAATGATTACACTTGTATCAAGAATCTTAGGAGTTGCATCTGCCTGCTTATTTTTTGATTTTGATGATTGTCCACTTTTGCTTTTTGCAAGCCACGCACTTGTTACATCCTTAAATCTTTTAGTAGCAACAATAACACCCAAATAACCCATAATAAGATAAGTGATAATGGTTAAAATAGTCCCCATATAAAAGAACTGTATCGTTGCATAAATCTGGCTTACTAAGAAAGCTATAATCAAGCCTACAATTAATCCAAATGTCCCCGATGCAATGTCATTTGTTGAAACCCCTTGCAAATCAGACTCAATCCCCTTTGCAACCTTAATACTGTGTTTTCCAAGACTTGGTGTTGCTCTAAAAAATATAATTCCAAAAATAATAGCAAAGCATAACGCAGTTATTGCTAACTGTGTTTCTGTGAATTCACTTTTTAAAGAAGTTCCTGATAAGCCATAAATAAATTCACTCAATAAGAACACACCATATCCCACAATGGCACCAATAATAGTTAATATTATCCTTATTAATTTCTTCAACATTCTTTTCACCCCCTTTCAAATTTGTTTTCCCCCACCTAAATTTTAAGGGTTATATAGCTTAAGATATTATTAATAAGCGAAAATTAAATTGCTTCATTAATAATATCATTAGCTTCATTTTGTTCAATGTCTCTAACCAAAATAATTTCACTAAGTAAAATCTGTTTTGCGTTAGACAGCATTTTCTTTTCTCCCGTAGACAGTTTCTTTTCTCTATCCATACGAACCAAGTTTCTAACCACTTCGGCTACTTCAACAATATCGCCTGTCTTCAGTTTATCCATATTTTCGCGGTTTCTACGGTTCCAATTGCTAGGCATATCGCTAGAGTCCTCTCTTAAAATAGAAAGAACCCCCTTTAGCTCCTCTTCAGAGATAATCTCGCGCACACCAACACTGCTGCATGATTCTATAGGAATCATTACTTTCATATCCCCACAAGGCAGCTTCAAGATATAATATTTTCTTATTTCCCCAAGAATTTTCTTTTCTTCTATTTTTTCAATAACTCCTGCACCGTGCATTGGATACACGACTTTATCTCCTATGGTATACATAACATTCCCTCCAATATATGCTTCTAGTATATATTAAAAATTCGGTTAATGTCAAGTACACAAATTTTTTAGTTTATCACACTGCTTTTTTTATGTCAATAATAAAATCGTTAATTTTTTTGCAAAATTTTAGGTTCACTTATCCAGCTCAAAATAAAAAGTACTGCCCATCCCTTCTTGGCTTTGTACACCATAACGTCCATTATGAAGCAGAATAATCTCTTTGACAATGGACAATCCCAGTCCAGTGCCTTTTGCTTCCCTTACATGATGTGTGCTGGCTTTGTAATATCTATCCCAGATTTGATCAATCTCTTCAGCCGCTATTCCCATACCATGATCAGATACTTCGCATCTTGCTACTCCATCCATTTCTAGTATCCTGATTACAACTTCTTTATCTTTGCCACAATATTTAATGGCATTATTTAGCAGGTTTGATATAACTCTTTTAATCTTATTTTCATCCCCATTCACTTCGACTTCATTTTCCGGGCATTCAAGGATAAACTTATACCCATCACGGCTTTCATAGATACCAAAAGCACTGATGATACTTTGTGCTGCCTCTGAGAGATTAAATTGATCCTTCTCAACGGGTGTAACATGGGTCTGCAATCTTGAGAGAGCAAGCATATCACTAACAAGTAAATTTAATCGGTCTGCTTCCTCAATAATCACCTCCAAGTGTGCCATTCTTTTTTCAGGGTTATCACCTGAAAGATCTCGAATCATTTCTGCATAAGATTTAACCATCGTCAGAGGTGTTCTTAAATCATGAGAAACATTTGCAATTAAGTCTTTTCTTAAGGCATCTGTCTTCTGTAATTCTACTGATGTCATGTTTAAAGTATCCGCTAATTGCATGATTTCTGTGTAATGCCCACCTTCAAAGGATACGCCATACTCCCCTGCGGCCAATTTTTCTGCAGACCTTGTTATATTCCGTATAGGTTTAGATATCCTTTTGGACAAATAAAGAGAAATACAAAATGCCAAACATAGAGAAATAACAGTGACATAGATCAACTGATTTCTCAATATTCCTACAGTAGAATCCACTGGGAACAATGGGGAGAAAATATACAAGATTACCGTTTCATCTTCTGAATTTTCCAGATAACTGGCATATGCCAAAGTTTTCCTTTGTCCATGCCCATCAGGACTCTTTTCTGGAATAATAATAGAAGTGCTTTTTCGGTTACCTTCAACTAACAGTTTTCGTACAGTATTCATCTCAGGTAAATACATATAAGTTGGCATTCTAGCCGACTCATTACCAGGTGAAAACAATATGGCATCATTTGTTTCGATTTGAATGTACATATCGTTTGTAACAGATAAGGATCTTATCGTTTCTATGAACCCTTCCTTGCCGTATTCTTCTGTGATTTCATTTGCTACTCTGTTGGTCTGTGCAATCTTCATCTCTTGATAATACGTATTTAGAAACAAAATTTGCAAAAGCCATAATAGGGATAATAGAAATGCAGCAAATAAGACAAAATACGCCCACAATTTAAAATTAATGCTGTTTTTATCAAATTCTATTCTTGGTATTTTTACGTTCATAATTTATGCCTCAAATTTATATCCTACACCTCTTAAAGTAACAATAAAATCGCGGTATGGTCCCAAATTATTTCTCAGATTTTTTATATGTGTATCTATTGTTCTATCATCGCCAAAGAAATCATATCCCCAGATGTCAGATAGTAATTTATCTCTTGACAAAGCTAGATTGCAGTTCTTTGTTAGATAGAATAACAAATCATATTCCTTTGGTGTTAATTCAATTTTTTCGCCATCCACCAAAACTGTTCTTGCTGGAATATTAATAGCTAGCCCCTTAAAATTAAGTACATCTTGTTCAGCAAGCTGAACAGAAGCTTTTCGTGCAAGTACCGCATGCACTCTTGCCATTAGTTCCTTTGGACTAAAAGGTTTTACCACATAATCATCTACCCCCAGTTCAAATCCAAACAGCTTATCATATTCCTCTCCTCTGGCCGAAAGCATTATTACCGGTGTATCCTTAAATTTTCTAAGTTCCTTACAGGTTGAAAATCCATCCAGCTTAGGCATCATTACATCCAGAATAATTAAATCATATTCATTCAATTTACAAAGACCTATAGCCTCCATTCCATCTGCTGCTTCATCAACTTCATATCCATTGAATTCAGCATATTCTCTTATTACTTCTCTAATTTTTATTTCATCATCGACTATTAATAGCTTACTCATATTATACCTCTTTTATTATTTTCACTCATTTATTTCTTTCACGTCATACTTTTAAAATACATTACTAATATACTAAACACAAAAAGTGATAGCTATGTGATAATAATGAATATATTATATGTAATTTTATCATATCTTCTAATTAAATGTATAAGATTTTTATTGTTTATTTAACCTTATAGTGCTAGAATAATTTTTGTTATTATAACTATTTTTCGAATAGAAAAGAGAGGTTGAAAATGGGAACTGAATTAAAAGAGAAATATGGGCTTATTACGGCTATAGCTATGGTTGTAGGCATAGTAATAGGTAGTGGTGTTTTTTTCAAAGCAGAAAAAGTGCTTAATGCCACAGGCGGGAATCTTCCTCTTGGTATTTTAGCTTGGGTAATTGGAGGTCTAATCATGATTGCCTGTGCGTATACTTTTGCAGTTATGGCAACCCGATATCAATATGTAAACGGAATTGTAGACTATGCAGAAGCTACTATGGGGAGCAAATACGGTTATTACGTGGGTTGGTTTATGGCATTAATTTATTACCCTACATTGACCTCGGTTTTAGCCTGGGTCTCTGCCCGATACACATGCGTATTATTTGGATTTGATATTGTTGGCGGGGAATGCATGACGATTGCATGTTTCTTTTTAATTGCCAGCTTTGCTTTAAATTCATTATCACCTGTAATTTCTGGTAAATTTCAAGTTTCAACAACAGTTATTAAATTGATTCCATTATTCTTAATGGCTATTGTTGGTACTATTGTGGGTCTTACAAATGGTATGACTGCCCATAACTTTACTACTGTCGTAAAAGAGGTAGATACCTCAAATGCACTATTTACAGCAGTAGTTGCTACCGCTTTTGCTTATGAAGGGTGGATTATTGCTACTAGTATTAATGCAGAATTAAAGAATTCTAAAAGAAATCTTCCTATTGCTTTAGTCTGTGGAACTTTCATTATCATGGCAGTATATATCCTTTATTATGTAGGTCTTGCTGGAGCTGTCACTAATGAAGTAATGATGGCTGGTGGTGAAGCTGGTGCCAAACTAGCATTTGAGACAATATTCTCGGATATTGGTGGAACTCTTATCTTCATCTTTGTAATTATTTCTTGCTTAGGCACATTAAACGGACTTATGCTTGGCTGTACAAGAGGTATTTATTCAGTTGCTGCTAGAAATCAGGGGCCTAGGCCAGAAATTTTCAACCAAGTTGATAAAGTTACAAATATGCCAACAAATTCATCTGTTTTAGGTTTACTTCTGTGTGGTATTTGGTTACTATTCTTCTATGGAGCAAACCTTACAACTCCTTGGTTTGGATTTTTCTGCTTTGATTCATCAGAACTTCCAATCGTAACAATTTACGCGTTGTATATTCCTATCTTCTTTATGATGATGGTAAAAGAAAAAGATTTATCTGCATTTAAGCGTTTTATTATGCCATCCCTTGCACTTGTCGGATGCGTATTTATGATTATTGCTGCATATTTCTCGCATGGCAAAGCTGTCTTTGCATATCTAATCGTGTTTGCTGTCATAATGGTTATAGGTGCAATATTTAGTAAACAAAAAAATATTTAAATAAAATATTCTACAACAAAAGTGCCATCTTTAATACAGATGGCACTTTTCCGTTGTAATCCTTAGGTCACATACATCGTCTATTTGCAATGTAATGCTATTTATCTATGAGAACTGAGCAATAGCCTCTCTAATGTTTGCCACACCAACAAGCTTTATATTTTGTGGTGGTTCTTTAATTGCCCGTTCATTCTTCTTTGGTAATATCACCCTTGAGAACCCCATTCTACTAGCCTCTCTTACTATTTTGTCACAGTTCTGTACCGATCTCAAATCTCCAGTAAGACCAATCTCTCCTAAGGCTAACGTCTTCCCTGAGCCAGTCAGCCCTTTATAGGAAGAGTATATGGATAGAGCCACTGCTAAATCTGTTGACGTTCCCTCAGGTTTTAACCCTCCAACGACATTAACATAAACATCCTGATTTATAAGAGACAGTCCCGCTTTTCTCTCTAAAACAGCAAGCAGCATGTTTAGCCGGTTGTTGTCAATGCCAATCGCAGTCCTTCTTGCAAAACCAATATTGGTAGGGGCAGTTAGCGCCTGGATTTCCAAAAGTAATGGTCTCGTACCTTCATAAACTGCTGTAGCTACCGCTCCTTCTGCTCCATCCTCCATTCCCTCTAGGAAAGTCTTTGATAGATTCTCAATCTCTATTAATCCATCTTCCATCATTTCAAAAGCCCCAATTTCACTGGTAGTCCCAAACCTATTTTTAAATGATCTGAGTATTCTCAGTTCCTGATTTCTTTCTCCCGAAAAATTCAAAACACAGTCAACTAAGTGCTCCACTATTTTAGGTCCTGCTAAGTCACCTGACTTTGTTACATGAGCCACTATAAAAACCGGAATATTTCTTACTTTTCCTAACTTCATCAGTTCATTTCCACAGGCCCTGACTTGTGAAACGCTGCCTGGTGCAGAATCAAGTTGTGCAGAATACATAGTTTGTATAGAGTCTATAATTATAAATTCTGGTTTTAATTCATCCGTAACCGCTAAAATATTTTCTATATTCGTTTCTGCTAATAAAAATAAATTCTGTATATCACATTTGCATACTCTGTCGCCACGCATTTTTATCTGTTCTTCAGATTCTTCACCAGAAACATATAAAACTTTACCATATTTATCAGCAATATTTGAAGCCGCCTGTATTATAATGGTTGACTTACCAATACCGGGCTCTCCTGATATTAACGTGAGGGAACCTTTAACAAGTCCGCCGCCCAAAACACGGTTTAGCTCACCTATACCCGTGTCAATTCTTGAGAAATTTCCTGATTTAACCTCAGAAAGTTTTGTAGCTTTTACTCTTTGAACAGCATTACCATCCGCTGACAGCGCCGCTCTGCCTCTACTGTCATTTTCATTAATAGGTACAATTTTCTCCTCTACCATCGAATTCCATGCCCCACAAATACATTGTCCCATCCATTTTGCACTTTCATATCCACATTCCTGACATATAAATACAGTTCTTGCTTTCTTCATCCTTTTTACCCCTTTGTCTTTCTCGTCAACCTTAGTAATGTTTTTAATATTTTATTATTTGCATAAAATTATATTCAATATATTGGAATAAAAAGGGAGCAAATACGATTTGCTCCCACATTTTATTTAATTTATATAGGCTAAGCTTCTGCTTCTGCTTTATGTTTTGCAATAATCTTTTCAGCTAAATGAGTAGGTACTTCCTCATACCTCTCAAATCTTTGTATAAATGAACCCCTAGCCTGAGTCATTGCTCTTAGCGATACTGCATAATCAAATATCTCAGCTTGAGGTGCCTCAGCAAGCAGTTTTTGTCCTCCACCCTGAAGTGGTTCCATTCCCAAGATTTTGCCTCTTCTTTTGTTCATATCCCCCATTACATCACCCATATATTCATCTGGAACTGTAATTTCCAGATGAATTACAGGTTCAAGGAGACAAGGTTTTGCTTCCACTATACCCTTTTTAAATGCTAAGGAAGCTGCAATCTTAAATGCCATTTCATTTGAATCAACATCATGATATGAGCCATCATAAAGTACGGCTTTTACATTTACAACTTTGCAGCCAGCAAGAGGGCCCTTTTGCATAGATTCAATCAATCCTTTTTCAACTGCAGGCACATAATTCTTAGGAATCGATCCTCCGAATAGCTCTTCAGCAAATTCAAATTCTTGTTCAGATGGTAAAAATCTAATATGAACATCACCATATTGACCAGCTCCACCTGACTGTTTCTTATGTTTTCCCTGAACATCTGAATGGCCTTTAATGGTTTCTCTATAAGCAATTTTTTGCGGCACTGCCTTTACAGTAACACCAAATCTATCCTTAAGTTTTGCAATAATAATGCTTAACTGAATCTCACCCTGTCCACCAAGCAGTGTCTGATGGGTTTCTATATTTCTTGTTATGATGAAAGATGGATCTTCCTCTCTAAGTTTATTTAAACCGGTTCCCATCTTTTCTTCATCAGCCTTATCCGCTGCCTCTATCGCAATGAAATATGAAGGCTCTGGAAAGTCTAACGGTAAGTATCTAATAACATCGTTTTTATCACATAACGTATCACCAGATAATGTGTACTGCAGTTTGGCTACAGCAACTATGTCCCCAGCTTCAGCATAATTAAGTTCTAGCTGGTTTTTTCCTCTTAGGAAGAAAAGTTTTCCTAACTTTTCAACTTTACCAGTTCTCTCATTTAAAACTTCAGTACTGGAATTTATCTTCCCTGTAACAACCTTCATAATTGAAATCTTACCTACAAATGGGTCAACAATTGTTTTAAACACAAAGGCAGACATAGGAGCATCAACTATAGACGTTCTTTCTACATGTTCATTGTTATCATTAAAGCCAAAATATGGGCCATGTTCAAACGGCGTAGGAACATAGGTAATTAATAAGTCCATTAGCCCTTCTATTCCATGCCCCAGTGAAAATGCTGAAGAACATACGGGAACGATAACTCCATCAGCAATGCCATGTCTTAAACCTCTTTTAATTTCATCATCAGTAAAAGCATCTCCGTTAAAATACTTGTCCATTAAGGCGTCATCCGTCATAGCAATGGCTTCCTTAAGACCCTCATCTATTTCTGCAGTAACAGGCCAGCTAAATGGAATGAGTGTATCTCCAAATTTTGCTTTTAATTCATCAAAGGTTTTGTAATAATCAAACTCGTCTTTATCTCTTTTATTTATAACAATAAATCTTGGTTTCTTATATCTTTCGCAAGCTTTCCATGCCTGTTCAGTTCCTACCTGAATACCCGCACCTGCATCTACTAGAATTACAGCAGCTTCTGCCGCTCTTAATGCAGCATTTACTTCACCTACAAAATCCAAATATCCTGGGGTATCAATAAAGTTAATCTTGCTATCTTTCCATTCAATAGGAACAACAGAAGTGTTAATTGAATAGCCTTTTTCAATTTCCATTTTGTCGTAGTCAGATACTGTATTTCCGTCTTCAACTTTACCTAATCGGTTAATCACGCCTGTCGCCAATAAAGCTGATTCCAGAAATGTAGTTTTACCACATCCACCATGTCCAACAAGTGCAACGTTTCTAATAGTATCGCTCGTATAGCCCTTCATAAATAAGCCCTCCCAAAATTATTTTTTGATAATGCATTGCCGTGTATACACGGCTCATTACATCCTCATTATAACATTGGAGTTTATATATGGCAAATAAAATCGTCAGAATATTTGATTTGTCTGACGATTCGACTTTTATCGAGTTAATTCTCCTCGAATATCACTTTCCATTAACAGTCTTATTTCTTTGGGTTCATAATGTTTGCTTAATAAATAATATAACTTAGTAACTGCAGCTTCTACAGTCATATCGAAACCACATATGGCCCCTGCTTCAGCAAGATGTTTGCTGGTCTCATATTGACCAATTGTTGCTGCTCCTTTATGGCACTGTGTACAAACTATTATATATGTTCCGTTGGATTTAGCCTTCTGAAGCATTCGAATCATAGAATCATCGTTTTGTGGTATATTTCCTGCACCAAAAGCCTCAATAACAATGCCCTTCAGCTTTTCTGTCATAATATTTTCAAAGATTTCAAACTGTATCCCAGGAAAAATCTTAAGAACTGCAATCTGATTATTTTTGAAGGTACAAAAATTTAATTCTTTTGCTTCTGTTCTAACTCGTTCCTGATTAACTGAAATGTTTACACCAGCTTCTGCTAAAGGCCCATAGTTTGGAGAGTCAAAAGCTATAAGCATATCAGAGCTTACCTTCGTAGAGCGGTTGCCTCTTATGAGTTTTCCGCCAAAATAAATGCAAACTTCTGGAATATTATAATCTGCTGCTATAATCATGGAAGTTATGAGATTTTCTCTTGCATCACTTCTAACCTTACATAGAGGGATCTGAGACCCCGTCAGCACTACAGGCTTTGACAAGCCCTGCAGCATAAAAGACAAGGCTGATGCAGTATAAGCCATGGTATCCGTTCCATGCATTACCACGAATCCATCATAATCACAATAATGTTCTCTTATATCTTCTCCTATCTGGTTCCAGTTTTCAACTGTGATATTAGAGGAATCCAAAAGCGGCGTATATTCAATGAAATCATAATCCGGCATCTCTGGCTCTTTGAACTCCTGTATACCTCTCAGTGTTTTTTCCATATATCCAGGAATAGGAGCATACCCAAATTCTGTTTCTTTCATTCCAATGGTTCCGCCTGTATAAATAATACAGATTTTCTTCTTCAAAGTCTTTCTCCTTTAGAATTCAGCCGTCTTTGGAGTTCTAGGGAATGGCAGTACGTCTCTGATATTGCTCATACCAGTTACATACATAATAATTCTTTCAAATCCTAAACCGTATCCTGCATGCTTAACTCCACCATACTTTCTTAGATCCATATACCACCAATAGTCTTCTTCCTTAAGTCCGAGTTCCTTCATTCGAGCTGAAAGTACATCATATCTTTCCTCTCTCTGGCTTCCGCCGATAATTTCACCTACACCTGGAACCAGAAGATCACAAGCAGCAACGGTCTTGTTATCCTCATTCAATCTCATATAGAAAGCCTTAATTTCTTTTGGATAGTCTGTTACAAATACAGGCTTCTTAAATATCTCTTCTGTAATATATCTTTCATGCTCTGTCTGTAAGTCAATCCCCCATTCCACTGGGTATTGGAATTCCTTGCCTGATTTAAGCAATAAGTCAACTGCCTCAGTATATGAAATACGTGCGAAATCATTGTTGACAATATTGTTTAATCTGTCAGTTAGACCCTTATCAACAAAGCTATTGAAGAATTCCATTTCTTCAGGTGCATGCTCAAGAACATAATTAATGATATATTTAATCATAGCCTCAGCTAAATCCATGTTATCTGTTAAATCTGCAAATGCTACTTCTGGCTCAATCATCCAAAACTCAGATGCATGTCTTGCTGTATTGGAATTTTCTGCTCTAAATGTTGGTCCAAAAGTATAAATATTTCTAAATGCCATAGCAAAAGTTTCTGCCTCTAATTGTCCACTTACAGTAAGGCTAGTTTCCTTACCAAAGAAATCCTCACTGTAATCAATTTTTCCTTCTTCTGTCTTTGGAAGATTGTTCATATCTAAAGTGGTAATTCTGAACATCTCTCCTGCCCCTTCGCAGTCACTTCCTGTAACAATTGGAGTATGAACATATACGAAATTCTGGTCCTGGAAGAACTGGTGGATAGCATAAGCAACTAAAGATCTTACTCTAAATACTGCTGAAAAAGTGTTGCTTCTAGGTCTTAAATGTGCAATTTCTCTTAGAAATTCAAGACTGTGTCTCTTTTTCTGAAGTGGATAGTCCGCTTCAGAACCGGCTTCCACAACAACTTCTATTGCTTTAACTTCAAAAGGCTGCTTTGCTTCTGGGGTTAATGTTAATACACCTCTAACCATAAGTGCAGCCGCAATAGGTGCTTTAGCCATCTGGTCAAAGTTATTAATGATATCCTGTTCATATACAACTTGAACAGACTTAAAAAATGAGCCATCGTTCAGCTCTATAAATCCAAATTTATTTGAACTTCTATTTGTTCTTACCCAGCCTCGGATTACCACTTCTTTTCCAGCATGTGCATCCGTGTTTCTGTAAAGCTCTCTTATCTGTATATCTTTTCCCATTTTCTCTAAACTCCTCGTTCTTTCTCGAGGCCTTAAGGCCCATATAAATCTATTGTAAATGAAAAAAGCCCCTTATGCAAGGGGCTATCATTTTAAACTTTAAAATTAATCCTACTGCGCTATTTTGTTTTGGTTTCTTCAGCCACAACTTTTCCTGTGCCTAAATCGATTTTTAATAAGACATAACTTTCTCCATTCATATCCAGTTTCCTACATCCGATTGAAAAGATGTCACCAGCTATAGAGGGTTCTGAATCTACAAAAGCTCCCACGCTGTTCTTTTTCATATTGAAATAGTAATCCCCCTGAATTTGATTCTTCAAACTGTATTCACATTCCGACTGTCCACGTTTTCTTATAACAATTCTATAATTATTGTCGAAAGTAGTTGTGGGGTACCCCACATAGTATTCTTTCCCGTAATAATAATCCATGCCTGTCGCCCGAGGCAATGTGGTGCCAATTACTTTGTCGGAAATAACGGGTCGGAAAGGATGCCCGCTTTCAATCCGCAAACCACTCTTTTTATCATATGAGTATTCCCAGCCGAATTCCTCGACAGCAAACCTCCATGTCAGTGGGAAATAGGTTACACCACGAAAATTAAGAATAGGATATTCTTCTTTCTGATTATTAAGATATTTCTTTGGATTTGTAGTATTTAACGCAAGACCATATTCAGCAACTGTAGCAGTACAGCGTTTTTGATTGGAAGTCTTAGTTGAAATAATTTTCAATTCCTTAGCCTGCTCTTCTGCTACACCAACAAACAAAACACTTTTATTACCATAGCCACGGCTTTCTTGATACCAATTGGCTTTGATCCCTAAAAACCTTGCATAGTCATATTCCATTGGAAAATACGTAATATCCTTATATAGAAGCAGAGGATATTGGTTATACTTACTCTCCATCGCCTGCCCATTGACGGTAATCAGAAACTCTGGAATCGTAACTGTCGCAGACTTTGCATATGATGCCGTTGAGAACAGTATCATGCATAAGATGCACATTAGTAAAATGCGTTTCTTTTTCATTGTGTATCCCCTTCCTCTAATGCTTAAAAATGTCGATGCAATAGGTGATTGTGAAACATCAGGAGCCACTTACATCTACAATTAAAACGAGCCTGCATCATCAAGATTGCAAGCTCGTTAGGGTTCGTTATTTATCTATTGGTTTCATCGTTGGGAACAGAATAATGTCCCTAATTGATGGAGCATCTGTTATAAGCATAATAACTCTGTCAATACCAATGCCAAGACCGCCTGTAGGTGGAAGACCTACTTCAAGAGCGTTTACAAAATCTTCATCCATTGGATGTGCTTCGTCATCCGTACCATCGTCAAGCTGAGCCTGTTGCTCCTTAAATCTTTCGTACTGATCGATTGGGTCATTTAATTCAGAAAACGCATTCGCAATTTCCCAACAGTTTACATAAGCCTCAAATCTTCTCGTAATTCTTGGATCTTTAGGATCTCTCTTTGCTAATGGTGAAATTTCAACTGGATGTCCCGTAATGAATACAGGTCCGTCAAGATATCCCGGTACATCTTCACAGAATTCTTCAAACATTTCTGCTAAAATCTTACCTCTTGTCATACTCTTAACGTCTTCCTTATCCATCCCCTGCTTGATTGCTGCCGATCTTGCTTCTTCATCCGTTGCAATTGCAGCAAAATCCACACCTGTAATTTCTTTTATAGCATCAGCCATATTTAATCTTCTCCAAGGAGGTGTCAAGTCAAATTTCTTCCCCTGATATTCAATGAGCATGCTTCCAGTCGCTGCCAAAGCTGCCTTTGAAACAACCTGTTCAGTAACTTCCATCATAGTGTCCATATCAGCATATGCCATATAACATTCCATAGAAGTAAATTCAGGGTTATGGTTTCTATCCATTCCCTCATTTCTGAACATCTTACCCATTTCATATACTCTGTCAAGCCCACCAACGATTAATCTCTTTAGGAATAATTCGTTTGAAATACGCATCTTCATATCTAAATCAAGCGTATTATGATGAGTGTCAAATGGTCTTGCATTTGCTCCACCAGCAATAGTAGTCAAGATTGGTGTATCTACTTCAAGATATCCATAATCATTTTCAAGAACGTCTTTGATTGCGTGGATAATCTGTGAACGTTTTACAAAAGTGTTTTTTACCTCAGGATTTACAATAAGATCCACATATCTTTGGCGGTATCTCTGATCTTGGTCCTTTAATCCATGGAATTTATTAGGAAGTACCTGTAATGATTTTGAAAGTAATACTATTTTTTCAATCTTAATGGAAATCTCGCCGTGCTTAGTTTTGAAAATTTCACCTTCAACACCAACAATATCACCGATATCATAAGTTAAGAATATTTCGTATTCCTCAGGTGTAATAGCATCCTGTCTAACATATCCTTGAATTCTTCCCTGTTTGTCCTGAATGTCAATAAAGGAAGCCTTCCCCATATGTCTGTTAGCCATCATTCTGCCAGCACATGATACTTTTTTGCCTTCCATTTCTTCAAAGTTGTCTTTGATGTCCATGCTATATGCCGTTACATTCCAGTTTTCAATTAGAAACGGATTTCTGCCCATATCCTGAAGTTTTTTAAGTTTTTCTCTTCTTATTAATCTTTGTTCATTAAGCTTTTCTTCTGAAAGTTCTTCTTCAACTTCCGGATTTACATTTCTGTTTTCTTCTGTACTCATAGTATACCTCTTACATCTTCTCTATATTACGAAGCCTGATATTCAGACCCCTATCTTATAATATTTGAATTACTTATATATATCTAAAATTTCGTAATGCATAAGGCCATCAGGAACCTGAATTTCAACTACTGTGCCAAGCTTTTGTCCCATAAGCGCACCGCCTACAGCAGATTCGTTTGAAATTTTCCCCTCGAATGGATCTGCTTCTGTGGAACCAACTATTGTATACTCAGTTTCGAGGCCAGATTCCTGGACCTTAATTTTGACTTTTAGTCCAAGGTTTACGTGATCTTTGGGCATTTCATTTTCATCTATAATTTTTGCTTTACGAATCATTGTTTCAAGCTTATGGATTCTTTCTTCCAGATCTGCCTGTTCATTTTTCGCAGCATCATATTCCGCATTTTCAGATAAGTCACCATAGGAAATGGCTTCCTTTAATCTTTCTGAAACCTCTTTACGTCTTACAGAAACTAGCTCTTCATGCTCTGCTACAATCTTATCGTAGCCTTCTTTGGTTAGCAATATTTCTTCTGCCATATTTCCAATCTCCTTTCGACCTATTGTCGTATCGTAACATTATACTCTGTAGCGTATGAAAAGTCAATAAAAACCACCTCAAACCAACTGCTCCAAAAGATTATTTATTTCTTCAAAAGTATTCTTTTGATTTATTTCCGCACGCAAATGAGCCGACCCTTTAATCCCCTTTAAATACCATGCAATGTGTTTTCTCATTTCACGAACGGCAACATACTCTCCTTTTTCTGCAAGTACATATTGACATTGTTTGTTTATTATGTCCAATCTTTCAATTATGCTAGGCGGTCCCGGTTTTTCATGTCCATTCCAAAGTGCTGATGCCTCCCGGAAGATCCAAGGATTTCCCTGAGCACCACGGGCAATCATGACCATATCACAACCAGTTTGCTCAATCATACGTAAAGCATCCTCTCCAGAGAAAATATCACCGTTTCCAATTACAGGAATGTTTATGGCCTGTTTAACTTTTGCAATCATGCCCCAATCAGCCTTACCCGTATAATATTGCTCCCTGGTTCTTCCATGAACAGCTACCGCTGCTGCTCCTGCGGCTTCAGCTGCCTTTGCAACCTCAACTGCATTAATCGATGCATCATCAAATCCAATTCTAATCTTGACAGTAACTGGTTTCTTTGCTTCTGCTGCAGTAACTTCAATCAGCTTATAGATTAGTTCCGGATTCTTAAGGAGAGCCGCCCCCTCCCCATTTCTTACAATCTTAGGCACTGGGCACCCCATGTTGATATCTAATATAGCATTAGGTCTATCTGCTAATTTCCTTGCAGTATAAGCCAATATTTCTAGTTCGCTGCCAAACACCTGGTATGCCACAGGCATTTCATCCTCATAAGTTTTTAATAAATTATCCGTATTTTTGTCTTTATAATAAAGACCTTTCCCGCTAACCATTTCTGTATAGACCATAGACGCACCCATTTGCCTGCAAATTCTTCTAAAGGAAGAATCTGTAACCCCTGCAAGCGGTGCAAGCAGAAACGGATTTTCAAGCTTCACGTTTCCAATAACTAAATCTTTCAATTATTACCTCTCTAATTTAAAAGGCTGACCCAAGATGATTGCAACAAACCACATTAAGACAGCCCCCTTTTTTCATATATATCTAATTACTTTTTATGACTCTTATTTTTTTCATATATTAATTCTAAACCTTCAAGTGTAAGCATCTTGTCTACATGATCAATACAATCAATGCCCTGCTCAATTAAAGTAGCAAGTCCACCTGTTGCAACAACCACAGCTTCTTTATTGTCTTTAGATAAAGCTGCCAATTCTCTTTTCATCTTCTTGGTAATATATTCAACCATTCCCATATGCCCATAAACCAAACCTGACTGCATGCTCTCAATCGTATTCTTACATATGACATGACCAGGTTCTTCCAGTTCAACTTTAGGCAATTTTGCTGTTTTTTCAAATAAAGCATCTGAAGCAATCTTTACTCCAGGTGCTATGGTTCCTCCCAGATATTCTGCATTTTCTGTTATGGCACAAAATGTTGTAGCGGTACCAAAATCAATTACTACAAGCGGTCCACCATACTTAGCATATGCTGCAACAGCATTTACTATTCTATCAGCTCCCACCTGTTTTGGATTATCATATTTAATGATTAAGCCTGTCTTTATACCAGGCCCAATAACTATTGCCCTTTTATTAAAGTACTTCATCGATAAATGCTGAAGTGTGTACAACACTGAAGGAACTACTGTAGATATGATTACATCCTTTACTTCCTGAGTATCTAGCCCCTCATAGGTAAATAGTTGGTTAATCACCATACCATATTCATCAGCACTTTTGTTATTATCTGTTTCAAGTCGCCAGTTCTGAATTAATTGTCCATCTTTAAATACACCTAATACTATATTTGTGTTTCCTACATCGAATGCTAGTAGCATGGTCTTTCTCCTTTGCTCATGCGTCAATTAGTCCGGTTTCCCTAAGGCGTAATGTCCTGCCACATCAGGATAACCACGGCTTTCTATTGGTAAAATTTTAACTAGATTAGTATACATTTAAACGACTAAAAATACAACAAATTTTGATAAAAAATGTCTCCTGCATGAAAATACTTTTCATTCATATATTGTACTGTATGTTTATGCTCTAAAAAAAAGGAGGGATTTTTTTGGATACAACATTAATTGAAGAACTACAAACTTACATAAAAGCTGAGCTTGGAGATGCTGAATTATACCGTGAGTTGGCGCAAATGGCCCCTGATGAAATGGAAATGAACTTGATTATGGAAATGGCTGCAGATGAGCAAAGCCATGCTGATGAATTTAAACTCATTTATAAAGATTTAACAGGGGAGATTTATCGTCCTAATATACCACCTGTAAAATTAAATATGCCTTACGCTGATATTCTTCGAGACCGTATTATTGACGAAAGTGGAGATTTCCGAAAATATATGCATGCACACCAAGAATACTTTAACAATGAAGCACTGAGAGAGGCCTTTTTCAACGCTGGAGTAGATGAAAATGTTCATGTAGTAAGATTATTGAATTTTTTAAACCAATAAATCTAATTACAAAAAACAAGCATAGCTCTTTTCTTCTTTTAAAAGTTATGCTTGTTTTAATTTTTACCCCATTTGTTATCGTCTAGTTGTGGGTAGCACCACCACAGCTAACCGTTTACAACTTTAAAATTTAAGTAATATACTTATTTAATTGTAACTAAAATGTCACTTGTATTGACTGAAGCGCCCTTTGTAGTCTGGACTGTATCGATCGTTCCATCTGCTGGAGCTAAAATCTCATTTTCCATCTTCATTGCTTCTAATATAATAAGAATATCTCCTGCTTTTACTACCTGACCTGGTGTAACTTTAACTTCAAGAACCGTTCCCGGCATTGGTGCAGTTATTGTCTGAGCACCAGCTGCAATAGGAGCTGCTGCAACGGTCTCTTTTGGGGCTGTTTGAACTGCTACAGGAGCTGGAGCCGCAGGTGCAGGTCTCACAATTGGTGAAACAACAGGAGTTTCACTTACCCCTACTTCCTCAACTTCTACCTCATAAGTAGTCCCATTTACTTTTATATTATATTTCTTCATTTTATAATCTCCTTTAATGACCTTCCAACAATTTGTATAACAAATTGTTGGAAGGTCAGATGCTAAAAAATCATAAATCTTATTTCATAGATTTTTATCTGCTTAATAAACCTTCCTGCTTTCAAGACATTCAGCCATTCCTGCAGTTGCCCATGCATTCCCAGCAATTCTTGTAATCCTTCGCACTACAAAGTTACCGGAGGAAAGTCCTAAATTCCCTTCATATGCAGCAATAGCTGCTGTAATAGCTGCAACCAATTCAGCATCGTTTATAATTTCATCCTGACCTACAATTGAATCCGCCACATTTGCAGAGTTTCCTTTAACAGTTGTTTTTTGTGCCTTATTCATAAACTTTGACATTACAACTATAACTGCCCATAATAAGACTAACACTATAAAAGTAATTCCCATCCCCATACAGGTAGTAATTAAAGAGCCCATAGCTTTTTCACTTGTCGTTAATGACTCAAATAAAGCAGGGTCAGCAAACTTCTCCATTAATGATAATTCCATCATGCCACCTCCTAAAGCGGGATATTTCCATGCTTCTTAGCAGGTAATGATTGTCTCTTGGAACTTAACATATCAAATCCGCTAATAATCCTCTGTCTAGCAGTTGCTGGTTCAATAATATCATCAACGTATCCCATTTCAGCCGCTCTGTAAGGATTATTAAACATTTCTTCATATTCAGCAATTTTTTCTTCCCTCTTTGCCATAGGATCTTCTGCATTCTTGATTTCTTTCTTAAATACGATATTGGCAGCACCAGCAGCACCCATAACAGCAATTTGTGCAGAAGGCCAAGCCAGAACTAAATCTGACCCTAATTCCTTATTGCACATGCCAATATAAGCTCCGCCATATGCTTTTCTTAAAATCATAGTGATTTTCGGTACTGTAGCTTCGCAATATGCATATAGCATTTTTGCTCCATGTCTGATGATTCCTCCAAACTCCTGATCTTTGCCAGGCAGGAATCCCGGAACATCTTCAATAGTAAGTACTGGAATATTAAAAGCATCACATCTTCTAATAAATCTTGCAGCTTTATCTGATGCGTTAATATCAAGGCAGCCTGCACCAAAATTAGGCTGATTTGCTATAACACCAACTGTACTTCCGTCTAAACGGATGAAGCATGTAATAATGTTCTTTGCGTAAAGAGGCATTACGTCATACAGCTTTCCCTCATCAGCAAGCTTATTAATAATTTCATACATATCATAAGCCTTATTAGGATTCTCCGGAATTATATCATTAAACTCTGGAATTAATCGGTTAGGGCTATCATTTGTTGCATATATAGGCGCAGTTTCTAAATTATTTGATGGCATGTAGGATAGTAATTCTCTAACTTGCAGCAATGTTTCAGTGTCATCTTTTCCAATAAAATGAGCAACACCACTAATTGAATTGTGCGTCATTGCCCCGCCTAAGGTTTCTGATGAAATATCTTCACCTGTTACAGTTTTTATTACTTGAGGTCCAGTTATAAACATCTGGCTGGTTTGATCTACCATAAATATAAAATCTGTAATTGCAGGCGAATAAACAGCACCACCTGCACATGGGCCCATAATGACTGATATCTGAGGAATAACCCCAGAAGAAATTGTGTTATTATAGAAAATCTTACCAAAACCAGAGAGTGCATTTACGCCCTCCTGAATTCTGGCTCCGCCTGAATCGTTTAACCCAACAATAGGGGCCCCCATTTTTAAGGCCATATTCTGTACTTTTACAATTTTCTCTGCATGATATTCTCCAAGTGATCCCCCTAGTACAGTAAAATCCTGTGCATATGCAAATACAAGTCTTCCATCTACCATACCGTAACCAGTTACAACTCCGTCTCCTGGGGCTTTTTTACCTTCCATATCGAAATTGTGGCATCTGTGGGACACAAATACATCCATTTCAACAAAACTATTTTCATCAAATAAAACGTTTAGTCTTTCCCTTGCAGTCAATTTTCCGCTTGCGTGTTGGGCATCAATTTTTTTCTCCCCTCCACCCATAGCGATTTCTGCTTTGAACTTTAACAGTTCATCAAGCTTGTTCATATATATTTCCTCCTTAACGAATAAAAGTAGGCTTTTTTTAATAGTAGCGCAGTATACACCAGAATAAATATATCTCATATTTTGGTTTTTTGCAATAGGCTTTAGTCTTTATATAATAAGTCTGCCAATTCGATTAATTTCTCTGTTGTTTTTTCAGATACTTTACAATTTTTGGGCAATATTATAAGTATCCCATTTTCTTCTGCAAAATCTCTACCGGAGGCAACACCAATAATCTCTCCTCCTGCCATAGCCTTACCTCTATATAGAGAAATAGGCACCGATATTTTAGTATTATATGTATCTTTTCTCACGAAATTACTATAAACTTGGCTAACCGTCCTAGAATTATTCATGGCAACATAAACATATCTTCCAGAATCCATAGTTATAGTACTTGCTCCCAGTTTTTTTACAGTCTCCGCCAATGGAACTATTACATTGCCGCTAACTGACTTCTGAGGAGACATCAGCTCGTCACCAACAGAATAACTTCCATTCATGCCATTATTAAAATAATAATATTTTCCTGCTTTTGCTATGAAGGATTTTGATAGAATTCCAACCATTTCTTCATAGTCTTTTTCTTTCTTCATTTGTGACATGACAGCTTCAAATTCAGGAAGCTTCTTCAAAGACTTTAGCCTATAATCATATTTCTTATCTAAAATCCTAACTTTTCCTGCATTTTTCGTAAGAGTATAATTCATGATATGTAGTGGTTGTAAGGCTTTCTCAACTGACGTTCCTGAGATATCCCAAAGTTCTATGGTAAGCTCATGAGCTTCAGATGCAGAATCTTCAATTTCGGCAAGCCTCTCTTCAAGTCCCTTTCCATCCAGTTTATACTTCAATGCTTTATAATCAAGATTACCATGAAGTTTTATGCTTCTTACTTGATTTGTTTGTAATGTGGCATCAGTAAGCTTAATTTTTTTGCCAGCCTCATCCGTCTGCATTAGATAATATTCAGCTTCATACCCTTCAATTTCAGACGGCTTTAAAGTACTGGAGTATATGCCATAGGCGCCTTTTGAAAACTCTTCTTTTGCCTCCTCAACGGTATACACAGGGTGAGTATACACCTTGATACCCTCCTTTGACAGTTTCTGAGTCAACCCCTTTACCCAATAATCTTTTCCAATCGTAACTGCATATATATCATTTTCCTTTATAAACTTTAGAAGCTTATTATAGTCAATTTTATCTTGCATATATAATGTAAATATAATATCGTCATATCCAAGAGCTGATACGGCCTCAAATTCACTATAATCGTAAATTTGAGGAATCATGCGGTCTACATAATCAGGGTACTTATTAGCAATGGTTGTAAGTAACTTTATATTATCCCCCTTCGTATCTGTTACAATCCGTACTTGTGGGTTATTGTCCAATATCTTTGTAAGCTTATCAAATGTTAGCGATTGAAATTTGCCACAAATCAGTTGATCATTGAACTGTTTTTGGGTCAATTTTATGTCAAATTTTCTTCCCAAATAGGTTGTTACCGTTCTATCCCAGTCATGTAGCATGATTATTTTATTATCCGATGAAAACTCCATGTCTAATTCTATTACTTTAAACCCATTGGCTATGGATTGCATGACTGCATCATAGGAACTGGAGGTGTCAAAGCCTTCTACTGTACCCCCACCATGAGCAATCATTTTTTCATAAATTCTTTGAGGTTTTTCAACTTTTGATGGAGGCTGCACGCCTTCTTCATTAGATTGTCCAAACGCTAAAGTAGTAGCCATTGCCAGGGCAACAGCTACTACAGTAATTTTAGTTAAATATTTTCTTGATATTTCTAAGATTCTACTACTCATTTTACTATATTTATTCCTCGTTAACGAACAACTCGTTCCAATCTCTTAAGTGCTAGTGCAATGGTTAATCCTGGAATTACACGATTACCTGTTATTTCTACATCAAGCACTTCGTTAATCTTTTTCAATCGGTACTGTACTGTGTTGGTATGTATGCCCATAAACTCTGATGTCTTAGCACTATTCATACCTGCATCAAGTACAAAGGTTTCCAAAGTTTCAAGTAACTGTCTGCCCTTGTTTTCTTTTGCTTCTTTAAACGGTTCTAAAAGTTCAATATAATTCTTTTTAACATACCCACCCTGAAGCTGTATGTTGATGCAATTGCTTACAAGCGCAAGTTCGTATTTTGTAAATACTCTCTTATAGGGAAATACATTCTGAACAAATCCCCATGATTCGCTAATTAAACGATAAGCATCGGCTGCTCCTTCTATTCCGTCTAACCCAGTTACATGAAAAATTCTTACTGTTTTTTCTTCCTTCAACTTATTAAACAAGCTAATACAGCTGGCTCTTTTTGCTGAAGTTATTTCTTCACCCTGTATTTTTCTGTTTAAGATCATACCATAGGTTTCTTCACCTTCAGTAATCTTCATAATTCCTAAATCTTGTTCCTTCTCGAAGTTCATTAGGACTCTAAAGCCTTCCTCATTTTCTATGCCACGGGCAAAGAAAACACTTAAAATATCATCACTGTTGATTCCAGCCTCTTCTTTAAGTGTATATGCCAGACTCTTATTGCCCCGTCGTAATGCTTTGATAAATTCTGCCCGTGCATCTCTTTCTGGCGTATATTTCCACATACCCATAGCTAGTTCAATAATTTCAGCTAACTTTGTAATTTCTCCCGCAGAGTAAGAATCTTCATTATCAACAATAAACATAAAGTATTTCTCGCCGCCAATCATAACTGGACCCCAGTATGTCAAGACACCATTTACATCTATCATGGTGTATACGGCTGAACGTTCAACATCTCTTTCCCTGCCCAAATTAATTGCATCTTGTATAGTAGCTTTATGCCTTGTTTCAATAGAAAGGATTGGATTAAAATCCTCACTGAGCAAAATCAATTGAAAGTCATTATTAATAGCAGCTTCTCTGACTGCTGACTGGAAATTGCTATGCTTTTCAAAATTTAACAAGTGAAATATGGTATTGCTGATAAGTCTGTTTCCAAAATTATCTCCATAAAGGATATTTTCCATTACCTGCTTTATAACATCAGCATATTTAAGCTCTTTGTCATTTGGCATTACAATAATTGGAAGCCCTACCCTGTCAGCGGTTGCAAGTACTTCCTTTTTTAAATCAAGTTCAGGCGATTCAATATAGAACAATACCAGTGCTGCAGTTCCCGCTTCTGACAGGGTTCTAATTATCTCAATCTGCTTATTTTCGTCAGCCTTTAAATTAAAGAAACCCGATAGAACCATTTCGCTGTCATGAGCAAAACAACTCCTTACTTCATCGATTTCAGTCGTTTCTAATACGGAAACCGCTCTAACTCTTCCTTCAATTTTCTTGGTTCCTGCTACTATTCTTGCATTTTTAAAGATTTCTAAAGCAAGACAATCTTTTACTGTAACCTTCATAATATTTACCTATTTCTTTTCTTCATCTTTATCTTCGGATTCAACTTCAGATTCTTCTTTGGATTGACCTTCAGGTTTTATTTCAGATTCATCTTCCGTTTGTGTTTCTTCCTCAGATACATTATCATTCATATAGTCAGTATCAAAGGCTTCAAGCAAAGCTTTTTCCCTGTCGTCCGCTTCCTTTAAAAGCCTTTCTGTTTCTGCAGCTTCTACTGCATTGGCCTGTTTCTTTACTTCTTCTTTTTCTCTCACGTTATTTAACAATTCTTCTGCTGTAAATTTACCTGTGTAAAGCTGTTCGAACTGCTCTCCGTCAAGAGTTTCAATTTCAAGCAATGCCTTCGCAACCACATGAAGTTTATCCATATTTTCTGTTAGTATTCTTTCAGCTTCTTCAAAAGCATCCTCGATAATTACTCTGATTTCATCATCAATTTCCCTTGCGATTTCTTCTGAGTAATTTTTCTTTGTCTGATAATCATTTCCTAGAAATACTTCATCTGTAGAACTATAGTTAATAGGTCCTAATTTTTCACTAAATCCATATTTTGTTACCATGTCCCTGGCAATTTCTGTTGCCCTCATAATGTCATTGCTTGCACCTGTACTAATATCGTCCAGTGTAAGTTTTTCAGCAACACGACCTCCAAGAAGATGAACAATCTGTTCCCTCATAGTTATCTTTGTACCATAAGATCTGTCTTCCTTTGGCAGAATCATTGTGAAACCACCAGCTCTTCCTCTTGGAATAATTGTAATTTGGTGAACTGGGTCCGTCTTCGGAAGTGATCTGGCCACAATTGCATGACCAGCTTCATGGTATGCTGTAAGCTTTCTTTCTTCTTCATTAATAACTCTGCTTTTCTTTTCTGGACCCGCTATAACCTTTGTAACAGCTTCTTCAATTTCATCCATACGAATCTTTCTGCCATTTCGCCTAGCTGTCAGTAAGGCTGCTTCATTTAACAGATTTTCAATATCAGCAGGAGTAAATCCTGGTGTCCTTCTAGCAAGTACTTTTGGATTAACCGATTCATCAAGAGGCTTATTCCTTGAGTGAACTTGAAAAATAGCTTCTCTGCCCTTAATATCTGGAATTCCAATAACAACCTGTCTGTCAAATCTTCCTGGTCTTAACAAAGCAGGGTCAAGAATGTCAGGTCTGTTCGTTGCTGCCAGAATAATAATGCCAGTGTTTTCTCCAAAACCATCCATTTCAACCAGTAACTGATTAAGCGTCTGCTCTCTTTCATCATGTCCGCCGCCTATTCCAGCGCCTCTTTTTCTACCAACAGCATCAATTTCGTCTATGAATATGATACAAGGTGCGCTCTTTTTAGCCTGCTCAAATAAATCTCTAACTCTGGAAGCACCAACACCAACGAACATTTCAACGAAATCCGAACCACTGATACTAAAGAAAGGTACCCCTGCTTCTCCCGCTGTGGCTTTTGACAAGTACGTCTTACCCGTTCCTGGAGGACCTACAAGTAAAATACCTTTTGGTATTCTAGCCCCCAAATCACGATACTTTTTAGGATTTCTAAGGAAGTCAACAACCTCTGCGAGCTCTTCCTTTTCCTCATCCAGACCTGCAACCTCTTTATAAGTCACTTTCTTTAGTTCATCGTCTTTGTGTAGTCTAGCTTTGCTCTTGCCGAAAGACATAACCTTTCCGCCGCCTCCGCTCTGGTTCATCATAATAAACCAAAAGAAAACGAGTGCAAGAATCATAATTAGTGTAGGAAGCATCGATATATACCAAGGAGTCTCCTTTGGTTTATCGCTATTGTAAATAACTCCCTTTTCAATCTGTGGGTAAATGTAACTTTCATCAATCATGCTTATGTCCATAATTGAAGGGGCATAAGAAATGATTTTATCCCCATTTTTCAAAGTAGCCCTTACAGTATTGTTTGTAATGTTTACTTCTTTCACATTTTCCTTTTGCAGTTGGGTTACAAAATTTGAAAAATCTACTGTCTTTACTTCTTTTTCCTGAGGAACTCCCTGGTATGCCCATGCCATGACCAGCACAATAGCGAAGATAGCTACATAAATCCCCATATTTTTTGCTAATTTTTTCAACGGTCTAAATTCCCCCTATATGTCTTTTGTATATTTGCAATTAAAACTATACCTAAATTGTGTATTATAACCAAATTTATTGTACATTCACAAGATAGTTAGATTATTTTATCATAATTTCTCTAAATATTCAAGAAGAACTATATCCTTTGTGTCGTTATCTAACTTGTAATTTTCGCTAATCCTGCCCCTTTTCATACCAGTTTTATAACCACTTACATCATCTCCAATAATCCAGATTACTTCATCACCTATACAAACCATTGGAACCTGATCACGGCATTCCTTATATACTTTCTCATCTACAAACATATCTTGAAGTTTTTTTGTGCCGCTCATACCTAAAGGTATCATCCAGTCTCCCTGTCTTCTTGTTCTTATTTGAAGCATTACTTGGATTTCATCTATAAGCTGTTGTTCAAAGTCCTTATTTTTTTTATTTTTATCTTGATTTTCGATATAGTCGAAATACGGAGTATCCTTTCTCCATAGTTTTTCTAATAATTTGGATAAATCTAATGCAGCATATCTTTTTGTCCCATTTTTAGATATATCTTTTAAGTTACCCTCATTCTTTACTATTCTTATCATCAGTTTAGATTTTAATTCAATATTTGATACATAACCTAATGTTACAGGATCATTCTTAAAAAATCTTACTTCGCCATAAGATACAGCTACCCCATATCCCTTAGGGAAATCTGCACTAGCTGAATCATTATTTCCATCAATAATTTTGTCTGCAGATTCTAAATGCGCTGCTGTTATGCCTTGATCTAACCCTATGGTTTCAAAAGCTCTTTTTACTACTCTATGTCTGATAGCAAGATGCATTTCCTTAAGCTGCACCAAACTAAAAGATATTCCAGAAATATCTTCCTGTAAGCCCTCTGCTTTATCATTCACCACAACCGCAGCCTGCTCCATCGCCTCCTGCACCTGCATATCAAAATAGTCCTTATCGTCTTTTGCAATTCTGCTCAAACGGTTTAAGCCCTCTATAACATTGACATTAAATTCTTTCTCTAATTGAGGAATTAAGTTTAATCTTATTTTGTTTCTCGTGTAAATAGGCTGGCTATTGGTGTGGTCAATTCTTGGTCTTAAATTATTTTCCTGACAATAAGCTTCTATATCTTTTCTGGATACATCTAACAACGGTCTGATTATGGTGGTACCATAATCCCCTTCTCTGCTGTATTCAATCCCTGCTAAGCCACCTGTTCCAGTGCCTCTGATGATTCGCATAAGCAATGTCTCTGCCTGATCATTAACGTTTTGTGCAACTGCAATCTTAATCTGTGTCGATTTATATCGTTTATTATCAATTAACTGTTTTGCCACTTGGTAAAAAGATTGGTACCGCACAAACCTTCCGGCTTCTTCACTACTCATGCCCTTTTCCTCTGCTATAGAATTGCAGTCATATTCAAAGCTATGGCACTGGATATTTCTCTGTCTACACAATTCCTCAACGTATGCCTGATCCTCCTCCGCTGCACCAGGTCTAAATTTGTGATTCACATGTACTGCCGAAATTGTAAATTGAAATTCATCAGATAGATTCATTAACGCATTAAAAAGGCACACCGAATCAGGGCCGCCTGAAAGCCCAATGATGATGTGCTCATTTTTCTCGATTAAATTTTTATCTAAAATTGTTTTTTTTATTTTATTCTCTACCATAGTTTTAGTATATCACAATTGTTTACTGATTAGCAATCTGCTCTGCTAAATCATTTAAATATACCCATCTGTCCATTTTTTCTGTCAACTGTTCTTCAAGTGTTGATTTTTCATTCATTAGTTCCTGTAACTTAGTATAATTGCTGGTTTCTTTAGAAATTTTTTCTTCTGTTTCACTAATTTTTTGTTCAAGCTCTGCTATATCATTATCAATCGTATTAAATTCACGCTGCTCATTATAAGAAAACTTTAATTTCTTCAAATTATTATTGCTGTTATTGTTAGTCGGTTTATCTTGTGGAGAGTTTGTTTTTGAAGATGCATTCTTAACAGATAAAGCTTTTTCCTGTTCCTTACATTCTGCTTCCTCTAACTTTCTAATTTCCATATAATCAGTATAACCACCTGGGTAGTGCCCGATATGACCATTTTCTTCATAGGCAAATGTTCTAACTGCTATGCGGTCTACAAAATACCGATCATGGGATACAACAATTACTGCACCTGCGAAGCTATCTAAATAGTCCTCTAAAATCGTTAATGTATCAATGTCTAAATCGTTTGTAGGCTCGTCTAAAAGTAATACATTTGGAGCCATCATCAGTATACTAAGCAGGTACAATCTTCTCTTTTCTCCGCCAGAAAGCTTGTTTATCCTCACAGAATGTATTTGCTTTGAAAACAAAAACCTCTCAAGCATTTGAGCTGCGGTTATGGTCCCGTCCGCTGTCTCTACGTTGTAAGCAATACTTTGAACATAATCTATCATTCTCATGGATAAATCCATGTCTTCACTTTCCTGTGAGAAATACCCAATTTTTACAGTTTCGCCGATTTCTACAGACCCATTATCCGGAGTTTCCTGTCCCATAATCATCCTTAATAAAGTAGACTTTCCACACCCATTATCTCCGATTATGGCAATCCTGTCATTTCTAAGTACTGTATAGGTGAAATCGTCTATTAACAATTTACTATCATATGCCTTTGTAACGTTCTTTATCTCGATAACTTTCCTACCTAATCGACTGGACACAGAACTCATTTGAACTTTAAATTCGTCAATCATCAACTTGTTTTTAGCTAATTCTTCAAACCTTTCGATTCTGCCCTTTGCCTTTGTGCTTCTAGCCTGTGCACCTCTTCTAATCCATTCCAGTTCACGCTTATACAGCGTCTTTCTTTTACGCTCTGTGGCAAGTGCCATTTCTTCTCTGTCAGCTTTGTTTTCAAGGTATGAAGAATAGTTTCCCTCATGCCTATAAAGTTTCCCATCGTTTAGTTCTATGATACGGTTAGATACTCTATCCAAGAAATACCTGTCATGAGTAACCATAAAAATAGCTCCTTTAAAGTTCTTTAAATATCTTTCCAGCCATTCTATAGTATCACTATCCAAATGGTTAGTCGGTTCATCTAATATTAATAGTTCCATATCTACAACTAAAACCGCCGCCATGGCAACTCTTTTTTTCTCACCACCAGAAAGATATTTCACTGGCACATCAAAACTTGTAATACCTAAATCCATAAGCATGGCTTTACATTCATACTCTGAAGCCTCACGCTTATTTTCTTTTAAAGTTTCTAACACTTGTTCAAAAATCGTATTCTCTGAGTCAAAAACTGGCATCTGTGGCAAAAATCCAATCCTAGTGCCTTTTGTCTTAGTGATTGTTCCTTGATCTGCCTCTTCAATTCCTGCAGCTATTCTCAATAATGTGGACTTACCGGTTCCGTTCACACCAATAAAACCAATTTTATCTCCCTCATGGATGCTGAAGGACAAATCTGTTAGAAGCGGATTTTCTGTATATGATTTTGAAATATTAGCAGCATTAAGTAATATCATTCTTTTTCCTCATTATCTATATCTATTTAAAAAGTTTTAATTTATTGTACTTAAAATAAGCCCATTACGTTTCCTAGTTTACAGTAGTGTCACAAATTTTGCAAGCATCCTAAATTGTAATTACTCAGCCCTATAACAAAATATGGCTGCCACAAAATAGATTCATCCTTTTGCAGCAGCCATACTTATCATGTCATACAAAACATAGTACCGTATGATTCAATCTTTATTTACCATCATACCCCAAATAGTATATTGCATTGGCCATCATCCCATTTGTTGCATGGTTATAGTATCTAAAAGTTGGAACAATGCCAAACAATACGGCATCATAATCAGGTGTATTATCATGAACAATAGCATAAGCCCCTGCTATTTGCTGAGGTTCTGCCCAGAAACCTGCCTTATACATGCCTTCACCTTTGCCATAGCTTCCGCTTACAACGACCTGGCTATTATTAATAGCAGCAACCCACATAGGCTTGAAGGCAAATACTATTTCATTCTTTCCATAGGTGTAAGTAATAGGATCAGATTTTTTAGCGTCAAATGTGCAAATGCCATTTTCTGCAGTTTGTGAATCGTCTTCTCCAATATAACTCATTACAACATCAAGCTTGTCAATTTCTTTATTTAACATAGCACCTGCATAACCTGCACCAATATAATCATGATTCTTTGCAAAGCCAATCAGATTGGCTATTCCTCTTGAATCTAATGACCAAGTTGTGCCAGAAGCGTCATAACTGTCTTCCCATAAAGCCTGGCTTCCTGATAGCACTAATGCTTGAAAAGCATTTTTCTCTAAATCATAACCATGATTTACAGCATTGTATGAAATTTCTGTCACATCAAAACCAAGTTCCCTCATAGCAGAGAAAGTTCCGCCATCTTCTTCAATTACAGCAATTTTCTTAAGCATTAAAGGTTGAAGTGTTGCCTTCGTGTTACCAATTCCAGCAATATTAACCATATTTTTACTTGCTAGGTCTTTCAGCCTTTCTACAAGACCCAATTGTTCAGGAATGACAAAGGTACCTGAAGGATATTTAGAAACCATGTCCTTTGATCTGTAAACCTTGAAATCCTCTTTTACAAGAGTATTTGCCACAAGGTATGCAGCATCATTTTCAACAGGCATTATATAGTTTACACCTGCACCTTCGTTAAAATTTCCAACTGGAGCTAACACTTCCGTTACGTTTTTAGTTTCTGATTTAAATTCAGACTGAACTGCTGGTGCATCGAATCCATTTAACAAAGGGAAGGAATACGCTGAAATATCATACATTTGACCTGCCAGCTTCGTTACATCTTCGCCCTGCCAAAGCATGGTATTTGCAAGTCCTCTAAGTCCCTGATGCATAGGTACAATAAAAGTTCCCGCTGGATATTTAACCCCGCCAGCTGTAAAAGCTGCTGATGCCTGCTGTACAATAATACCGTTATCCAGTAAATGCTGAACCATTTCATAAGCTTCATAAATGTCCTTCTGTTGTTCCTTGTTTACAGGAATTATATACGCATAAGGAAAACTTACATCATGCTCAACTTCTGCGCCCTGAACACCTCTATTAAAAATTTCAAACTGATTTTTCATTAATGTTGCTTTGTTCTTAGCTGCATATTGCAGTGATGCATAACAAGCTGCAAAATCAGCATTTATGCTATCTTGATCAGCATACTTAATTTCGAGAGTATGACTGATTGTTCCAAAATACATAAAATATTGAGGAGTAAAAATTGGTGGATAATCATCCCAGCCATCGTCCCATATTTCTGATGGTATGTCAACATCCCACCCAGTTGCTTCCTTCATTGCTGCAGCCATATATTTAGCATGTGGTAATAAGCTTTTTGCTAATAAATCATATTCATAATTAGGATTATGCGGAATAGTACATGGTTCAAGTAAAATATTATCTGTTGTCATAAACCCGTGTAAGTCAAGCATTGTTGTTGGATACCAAGCGGTAGCAACATTCTTAACTATAGCCCGGGTTTCAGGCTGGCTTTGTGTTATGTAGTCCCGGTTCATGTCAACACCAGCTGCATTTTCGCGGACGCCTGAGGCTCTTCCGTCAGGATTCTGAACCACGTTAATCAAAACCACGCAATTCTTTAAAATATCCTGTACCTCAGCACTTTTGTCCGTAGTAAGTTTTTCTATAAGTTTTATAACTCCATCAACACCAGGAGTTTCATTGCCATGAATAGATGCGTTGAAAAATACAGGTACCTTGTAATCTGTATTTTTCTTTATATAGTCTATAGCTGTCTGAGGATTTTTTACTGCATTCTTCATAAAATCTTTATGTTTCTGCAGATTTTGCATCCCATCCGCATCTGTTAAAGTTACTAGATAAAGGTCCCTGCCCTGATTGGTCTGTCCGATTACTTGGTAATCCATAATGTTGGAGTTTTTATCTTTTATCTCTTTAAGTTTTGAACCTATTTCTGAATACAGAATTTGATTTCTTGGTAGCGGCTTTTCATAAGAATCACCTTGGTTGGTTGTTATCGTAGATGATTCTGCATAGCCAAAGCTTATTGTGCCCATTATTAGTGTCAAAGCTAGTGCTGCTGCAAATAATTGGGATAATCTGCCTCTGTTCATTGATTCTCACACTCCTTTTTTATTTTGTCTGTATACAATATTCTATTATGAATGCTTTTATTCTGCCATATCAAGGAGTAGTTGTCAAAGTTTTCTTAATTTTTAATTATTTTAATAACTATTCTAAAACAGCAGTTATTATAGTCATATCATCCCTTTCCCTGATTCCATATGCTTCGATAGCTCTATTCATAATTAAATCAGATATGGTTTGAGGATCCGTTGACTTAATACTGCTAATAACTTCTTTCAACCAGTTCATTTCCAGATCAAGTCGGTTTGCATCGGATACTCCATCGGAAATCATAATAATCTGGTCACCTGGGCGCAGCCGCACATTAATAAAGTCAATATGCAAACCGTCAACAATGCCCATTGGCAGAGCTGCCATCTTAACGGCGGCCACCTTATCCCCTCGTTTGATAAAGGTGGCTGCAGCGCCTATTTTAAATAATCTGAGCTTTCCACCCAGTTTGTCTATCAATGCCAAATCTACAGTTGAAAAAATTTCATCATCTTCCTGCTGTAGCAAAATATTATTAACTGTTTTTAACGCTAATTTCACATCAAAACCTGAACTAATTAAATCCATTAATGTAGATACTGCCAAACTGCTTTCTGCTGAAGCGGCCTTTCCTTTACCCATGCCGTCACTAATTAATATACCATACTCATTTTTAGAAATATCTTTATACTGAAAGCTATCTCCTGAAACCCCTGCAGTCTGCCCATAAGCAGAATGGCCAATTTTAATGTTAAACCTGGGTTGCGGTTCTATCCAGGACGTTCCATGGTTAACGGATTCCATTTCATTTTTTAAACTTTCCGTGACCTGAGCCATTCCCCTGAATTGATAGGATATGATTGACCGATTACTTCTGGCATTTCCATAAAGGTTTGCTAATCGGTCAAAGTTACGATAGTGCTCGTCCAAAACCTTTAGAATTTGATCCTTTGCCTCCATTTCAGAATGAGCACTCTCTTTTTTAATTACAGAAAATACTTTTCTTATCTCCATTAAACTCCTTCTTGGAATTAGAGCCATTACAGCAGATGCTGCAAGTGGCTCATAAGGAGGAATAAATAATTCAGGATAAGTAGTTATCATGCCTAAAACTAAACAGGCACCACTAAAGCAGACTGCTGCCATAGCTTTGCTCTCCTGTGAAAATACACCAGCAGTGAATCCTCCTGCCAAAAATACCATTACAATAGCAGGTGTAAATCCTGTGCATAATATCACACAAATTGCAGAACTTGTCCCAGCTATAAGTCCTGCCCCTATACCACCACAATAACCAAATAACAATGTCAAGAACAGACCTCCCATTAGAGGCAGTGATGCCTTTGATGGATCTAATCCCCACACTCCAGTTCCGCACAGTATCAGAACCATTACCGCTGCTGTGGATCCTATAGCTTTTTCTGCACTAAGTTCACTTCTTTTATGTACCTTTATTTCACTATGCTTAATAAGCTTAGCAAATGAAAAGAAATTATTAAACGTGAAAATAAGCACAAAAATTAAAATCACTTCTGCTAATAGCATAAAAATACTTAATCTATAAAACATGTGCTTTAATATGTAATATGAACAATTACAGCTTATTGCTATTATAGCTGCTATTACTGCTCTTGCTGGTAAATCAATTCTACGATTTCCAAACACTGTGAATACTATAGCGCTTACCAACAATGCCGCTATGTCACCATAAAATAAATAATTACTGCCATAATAGGTTATACTTCCTAATAGCATTGGTATCACTAAATATAGATTCAGTCTATTTCTATACATAAGCACCGTCACAAATGCGATTCCACAAGGAAATAAACTATTTAAAACCACTACCCTGCATATAAGAAATGACATAGCCACCAATCCAGCTATTTGAGCCAGTCCAGTAGCCACCCTCTCTCGTGACCTTACCATTTCCATCATTACACCCCCGCCTATCTGCTCCCGCAATAACATGTCCAATATTGACTTTATTGTTACATTATATCTGTGAGGAAGAGTAAAATTTGTCCAAACATGTAACGAATACTTTAAAACGTTCTATTTTTTTGCCTATTTTCCGACAGTTAATGAAAAAAAAGACTTGTTTGCGAGTATTTTTACTCGAAACAAGTCTTATCCCTTTATTTTGTTCTCTATTTTTTATTCAATATATTATAGATTACAACAGCTGTCTCCGAATGAGATAAAGTATTACTACCATTAAATCTTCCTTTTGGGTCCCCCTTCATTATGCCAAGTGCATACACTGCTGAAGCATAACCTAGATAAGCTTTATCAACTTTATCTGTATACATATTTTTAAACACAGATGACTCTTTTGCCAACTTATCCACGCCAAGATATCGGGCAATATACTTTGCTGCCTCTTGTCGTGTTATTTTTGCGTTTGCATTAATTTCCGCTTTGGTGATAATATCACCGTTTACTAACATTTTATAGAATTCTTCATCATCTGTATAATAGTTCTGTTCAGGCGAATATAAATATCTAAAAAACTCAATCTGTGTTGTAGCCGCCTTTGGTGCAAATTTATCACCTTTCAGATAATAACCATTATTTTTTAGTTCTTTTATAGTCTTTTCTGCCCAATTCCCAGCTATATCCGTATACTCTCCGGATTCTGAATCACTAAAAGCTTCTCCCCTATAATCCAGACGTACTCCTTTAAACGCATCAATAATATAGGTTCCATCTTTTAGGAAGTCATAGGCTAAAGCAACTTTCCCATCCAAATCTTTCGTGTATATTAATCCAAAGTTTCCAAGGTTAGCTGCTATATCAAAAGCTTTCTCTTTTCCTATAGCTCCGTTTAACTTAGGAAAAGTTACGTTTTCATACCAAGTCCTTGAATAGGAAATCACGGTTCCATTTGACTTGTTAACTGAAATAAAAACTGAATTATCGTCAAAGTTTATACCATTGTCCTGCCTTGTATATACAAAATTATAATCGCTGTATTTGTTATCTATTGTGTTTTCATTTGTCCAGACAAGCTGTTGTTTTTTATCTGCGCAAACTTTATCCAAAAAACTCTCTGCTATTGTTTTTGCTTTTTCTAATCCAATGTCGTTCTTTGAATTATCATCTACGCTGCTGTTAAAACCAATTAAAGTTCCAGATTTTGCATCTAAAGTTACAAAATCCTTTTCGTAATTTAAATGCCACATATATTCTTGATTGGGTCCCCAATCCTTTCTTAAGGTTGATGACACAAGTTTTTGGCTGCCTATAGAACTAAACAGATTTCTAGCAGTTTTATCTGCCTGATTTTTATCAATTAAATTTTGAGTTTTTTGAATTTCCTTTAATTCCTCTTCCGAATATTCTATTTCGCCTGCCTGGCTATCCGTCGCCAAAGCCTCTTTCCCTGCACCTTTCTCAACAGCATTTCTATATATCACATAATCATTGTAAAGCTTTATGATTTTTCCAGTATTAGCATCTATCGCTCTATTGGATCCGTCTGTTTCATAAGCTGCAAATAATTTTAATGTTTTTTTAGAATAATTATAATCTGCAAAATATTTTAATTCTGGGCCAAGTTCTGAAAGATATATCTTCTTTGCTTCTTCCTTAGTAATGGCCTTTTCTTTTGAAGGATACTCCGTAATTGATAAATCCTTCAAGTCTGAGTTGCAATTATAATTTGAAAGTTTCCCTGCATACTTATTTATCCCTATGCTTGCACTGACAAAATCGCAAGGTATATCGTTCACATATAATCTATAGGTAAACGTATAATCCAACCCGTAATCATTAGCCAAGTTATCCTCTAGCTTATAGCTGCCCATCGTATTCGGAATTAATTTCTGTAGATAACTAGTTGCAATTTTTTCTGCTTGTGCTTTTGTTATTTTAGCTAATCCCTTGGCTTCAAATTCTGGCCCATAAGAGTAATAAGAAGTAATAATACCTTTATCCGACACAGTTGCTGCAACATTGGAAGAATGTTCTGCATCAGACCAGTTCAACTGCATCATACTGCCCTTATCGTTTCCCTCATCATAATAATATTCAAATTCACTTAACGTCTCCGGTATTTCTATCACTTTTTTAACCGCTGCAATAGCCTTTGTTAATTGTGTGCTATCAGTAGTTCCAGCAAAAGTTACCGCTGATGTAGTAGCTACGGTTGACAAAATCAAAGTAAATACCATAATCGCACTTAATAATTTTTTCATATTCCCCTCCTGTAATAATTATTTAGATACTATTATGACATTATTCTTTTCTAATTTGTTCCATAATTTAATTATTTTTTTCCAATTTATTTAATTCCAAAAAATCTTTTAGAATTTTGGCAAGTAATTGCTCCTACAGCTTCGTACTCCATCCCCTTAATTTCTGCCACTTTTCTAGCAGTGTACTCCACATAAGGAGACATATTCTGTTTCCCTCTAAAAGGTTCTGGGGTTAAATATGGTGCATCAGTTTCAACCAATAAAAATTCAATCGGAATATGTTGAACTACTTCGACTCCCTTTCTTGCATTTTTATAAGTTATTGGACCTGCCACAGATAGTGTAGCCCCTAGCTTTATATATTGCTGTCCTATTTCCTTGCTCCCTGAGAAACAGTGAAGTAAAACTCGGGCATCTGGCAGCATTTCACCGTCAGGGCCTGGTCTCTCAGGAAACCAGCTTAATCGCTCATTGGAGAAGGCACCTTCTTCTTTAAGGATAGTCATAACTAATTCATCTGCTTCTCTGGAATGTATTACGATTGGCATCTTTAATTCATTGGCAAGCTGTATCTGTCTTCTAAACCACTCCTCCTGAACATCTCTTTCAGAAAAATCATAGTGAAAATCTAGTCCAATTTCTCCAATTGCCATAACTTTATTTTTCTTTGCTAATCCTTTTATCATCATTAGCTGCATATCATCCATATCTTTTGTATCATGTGGGTGACATCCCACTACAGCATAACACCATGGATATTTTTCTGCGTGTTTCACAGCTAATGCAGAGCTTTCTAAATTAAAGCCCACGTCCATTACATAAGAAAGCTCTGAGGCTTCTATTTTTTCAACTAAATCTTGTCTGTCTTCCTCTGTAAGGGTTTCATTGTTTATATGTGTATGTGAATCAAATAACATGTTTACCTCCATCATGTCGTTAATTATAAAATCTATCTCCCTATATTACCACTTTTGCCTATCCATGTCTTAAATCATTTAAAAAATATGTAGTAAATCCTATTGCAAGCATTGTACTTCCAAGTACTCCATACGCTATTACATATTCAGAGGCTGTTCCTGCAATCTCAAAAATACCCATTAACATACTTCCTATAGTCAGTGTGGCAACTCCAGAATTGTAAATATTAAATGAAATACGAGATATATTTTTGGCTTTTGGAATGAATAGAATGGCTCCATAAAACATCATTCCTAAAATAAGGGGACATAAAAACATATATGTCATATAAAAGGACTGAACTCCATGACCAAAATGGTTGTATGTAACAGCAAACAATACACAAAAAACTGTTGCTATTGTCATGCCATAAAACCCTTTAATTAGGTTTGTTTTTTCCTTAATATCCAATATATACAATATCACTCACCTCACGTTCGCCTGATTTTCTTCCATCTGTGGGATTATTTATTACTTTTCCGTTAAAATACATGGTTGAAGAACCTCCACCATCTAAATTATATGCTTCAGTGCAGCCATAATTTTTCATTAATTCTCCAAGCTGGTAAAGTGTTAGCCCTTCGCTTTCTTCCGTTCTCCCATCAGAAACCACCATTATGTAATGCAGGGGAGTAATCATTCCAATTGCCGTTCGGGGATTACTTGTTTTAGCCTGCTCAACTTCCTCACTTTGGCTGACAACCAGATTTCCATTCTCAATTAATCCCGGTCCAAAAGAAAATATCTGTACTGCACCTGTCTCTAGTAAATTATTGGCATCTTGTTGACTTTCAGTTATAATATCACAATGGCCATCATTGTAAATTACAAATGACTCGTCATCAGAATCACCATAAGTATTGCGGTACAAAGTCCCATTGCGCAATACATATCCATAATTTCTAAAGCCATAGTAATCGCCATTTATTGCAAGAATGGCATTATTTTGTTCTGCCATGTCAGAAGTTGTTTCTTTTATATTTCTTCCGTAGGAATTATCTGCAAATGCAGACTTTAAATAGGCTACGTTGCTCACTTGAATATCTGCGACATATACGGTAGTATTCTGCACCCGTTGTTGTGCCACGTTAATGCTAATATTATCATCCTTGTATTGCGTTTCTTCAATAGCTGCTGTCGTTGGCCTTGTTTCTTTAATTGTCACAGCACTTTTCTTTGTTTCTGGATTGCTATTTGAATATACACCACCGTCTTTCACGTTAGGAATTTGTGTGGACTTTATAACAAAGGTGTTTAGTAGTACAAACGCTGTAAAACTTATTAAAATTATCCCATATGTAATGGCCCACCAATATGGTGGTTTTTTGCTTTTAATATCTAATCTGTTTTTCATATTTTTCCAACCTTCTAGCATTGCTCTTTTGCTATTTTATTTTTAAAAATTACTTTTTTCTGAGCAAAACAACTAAAAAGAAATAATATGATCTCCACAATAATTTTTGCTATAAAACGGTTTGGTATAATAGTATCTACTAAAAGTGATAGGAGTAAAGTATTTAGAACTAAAATGACAACCGCAAGAATTGCATATTGTGTAGCTGTTTTCAAAACATTACCATCGTCTTTAAAAACAAACTTCCGATTAAGAGAATAATTAATCATTGCACTAACAATTCTAGCTGAAACATTACTTATTCCAATACCTAAATTTACGGGCATCCCCTGTGTAATTATAATTAGAACAGAGTATAAAATGTAATCTACTAGAAATCCGATTCCAGAAGAAAAACTAAATTTTATTATGTCTTTGTAGATTTCATATGAATCTTTAATCGGATGAAAATGCGATCCAATATTTTTATCTAGATATATGGTTTCGATGGGTTGTTCATAGATTGTTCTTTTATCCTTTGTCCAATTAAGCAGCATATTCATTTCATATTGGTACCTATTTCCACCAATTTGCAGCATATATAATAGTTGTTTACTTTGAAACGCTCTTAATCCGGTTTGCGTATCTCCTACTTTTATCCCTAAGGATAATTGAAATACTTTTCTTGTAACTGAATTTCCAAAACGGCTCTTCAATGGTACTTTACCTGCAAATTCTCTGCTGCCAAGTATCAGTGCGTCTGGTCTGGCTTGAGCGGCTTGTGCTACTGCTACAATGTCCTCCACCTTATGCTGTCCATCTGAATCTGCTGTTACTATTATTGCTTCATCCTTACAAATACTTTGAATATATGAAAAAGCAGATTTTAAAGCGTACCCTTTACCATGATTTGCTTTATACGATATTACATATGCATATTGTTTTGCTTTCACAAAAATCGGTGTGTAGGCTTCTCCACTGCCATCATCAACTACAACAATTTTGAATTCAGTCTGAGAATTTACATTCTGCAGCAACTGAATCATTTCCTCATCTGGCTCGTATGCTGGGATTACTAAAATAACATTTTTTCTATCTGCCATAAAATCGTCCTCACTTTCCTCTCTCACTTTTTAATTTAAACTTAAAAGGTGAAGGGTTTATAAAAGTCTCATGACAATAGTATGGTAATTATTTGTTTTATTATTGCTATATAGCAATAATACATATAAACTATATGGAGATAATTAGTTATTATCCGAGTAATAAATTTGTTTAACAGAAAAGGGGAGATTATGAAAAGTATTATAGTTTATTATTCTTTAGAGGGGAATTGCAAATTAATTAGTAATACCATAGCAGCAGCTATTCATTGTGATGTCTTGGAATTAAAACTAAAAAAGCCTGTACCTGTAAAAGGGCCTATGAAATTTATAACTGGCGGCAGAAGTGCTATGAGAAAGGCATCTCCTGAGTTAGCTACCACCATACCAGATTTATCTGATTATGAATTAATCATTGTAGGTGCTCCGGTTTGGGCAGGTACATTTGCACCTGCTATCCGTACGTTTGCTTCGAAAGCTCATGTTGAAAATAAAAAAATGGCCTTTTTTACCTGTTGTGCCAGTGGTCCAACAGAAAAATGCATTAAAGATATGAAGGCTGTCTTTGAAGGAAATACGGTTCTCTCTGATATCAGTTTCGTCAACCCATCTACAAAAGATACCGAAAAGTGCATTGACAAGGCCAAAATCTGGGCCCAACAATTTATCAGTTAGTAAAATCGTATATAATGAGTAATACTTGATAAAATATTGCCTTTTTATTTCCAAAATTTGTATCGTATATAGTAGCAAGCTTGGAATTGCTACTATATTCTTTATTAAGACTCTTTATTAAGTTATAGGAGTTTTTTATCGTTATAATGGCAATTGCAACTTACCTAGAATTTATTACAAATCTTCAAATTCTGCCTATGTATTTTTTCCATATGTTGTGACTGAAAATTCATTTCTTTTTTTGCTAATAAGTTATTCAAATAATCAATAGTATCTTCTATATCAGCCTCTGTCAGATATAAGGTATGGCTTGCAACTATTTTACTAGGCTTATAATTTAAATAATTTTGCAAAGTTTTTACATATGAACCAATATCAGAATCTTCGACATGAATAATTGGTTTTTCTAAATTATCTCCAACATATAGTATCTTTTCTTCTTGGTCAAATACAGAAATGCTGTCTTTGGTATGCCCCGGACTGTGAAAAACTTCAATCCCCTCATTATGAAAAATTATTCTCTCTTTAAATGTTATATTGGGTAAATGTTTCTCCGCTTTTCCTAATATATACTTTCCATGTTCTCTTATTTGCTCATCCCATGATTGGTTTATCAATTCTCTGCATAATTCATGACTTATAATATCATTTTTTTTAAAACTGCAGTTTCCCCAAAAATGATCCCAATGGGAATGCGTATTGATAATCACTACTTGTTTTTCTATTGAACTCTCATTTATTCTTTCTAGAATCGGTTCCATACGCTTAGTCCCACAAAAAGTGTCAATTATAAATATTTTCGTCTCACATTCAATAAAAAAAACACTTGTTATATAATCATCAAGATCGTCATAAATATATGCCGTAGCATTATGACTAATCCGCTTAATATCCATTTTCTTTTTTCCTTTCAATCTGCATTATTTTTTATACCATGCTTTAATCCTATCACACCTACTGGGTTAATAATAGTCTTGCTCTTAACTCTAATTATATTAAAAAAGCTTGCAATGCAGTATTTTACTGCATTTACAAGCTTTTTTGTTAATATTCCTCTGTCTCTAACTGTTATATTGCCATTCTGAAATCATTTGTTTTCAACGGAAACCTGATATTTGATAATATCTCCTACTGCCTGTTTCATGATGTCGTAAGAAATGTTTTCCCCCTGATCTCTTAGTTGATAGGTTATCCCTTCGTACTCCCATGTAAACATATGATCGGTTTTAATCTCAGTGGGAGGCTGAGTCATATCATACGTCCAAAGGCCATCGGAATCCTTCACAAGCGGATATTCCGGGCTGGCCTCTTCATAATAATACACCTTAGTACCCTCAATATTAAGTTGCTTCCTGTTATCACCATTTCTTTCAGCACAATAAATCAGATAATCTTCATTTGTCATTGCCAGAACAAGTGAAGCATCACCGTTACGGTAAAACAGTGAACACGTATTACCAGTTGCATCTCCAGAAATCATTTCTCCTGTAGTATAATCTTCCGCAATGATATTAGGTGTTTTGTACTTAAATCCGATATCTTTATCCTCTAGCAGCCTAATAGCCTCCCCTTTCTTTACTTCAGTTTCAACCTGCACGGTCTTGTACTTACCATCTTCTCCTTTGACCACATCATAAATCAGCTTTGTTATCCCTTCCTGTCCCCACGCCCTAACCGACGGGTTAACCGCACATAACACTGTTAATATCAGAGCAAAACAGCAGATTGAAACAATCGGTCGTCTCATTTTACTGCAAGTTCTCTCTTGATATCGTTTTATAATCTCTATATTTCCTTCCCCCTCTGATAATCTTCCTTTAATTAAATTGAAACCTCCAGCTGTGGGCTGAATCCCTTCTACCCTTCTAAACAAAATTTTTCTAATTTCTGAATTTAATCTTTCATCACTCTTCAAAACCGTCACCTCTTTCAAATATATCCTGTGCCAAAAAATTCCGTGGACTGTGCTTTTAACTCTTTTTCTAGTATTTTTCTGCTGTTATATAGCCTTGATTTTACTGTCCCCTGAAAGCAATTCATGATTCGGGCGATTTCCTTGACAGATAGGTCGTTATAATAATGCAGAATCACTGTTGTCCTCATGGGCAGACTCAGCCGATTAATTACATTAAGTAGGTCATTGTTCTCAATATCTTCAAAACAGTTGTGAGGATCTTTCATACTGCTTTCATAGGATTCTAACTGATCATGAGAAAACTTTTTTTCACTATATATCATTTTCCAGCTATTTCTGACCAATATCCTATAAAACCAAACTTGAAAGGCCTCCGGAGCACGAAGCGTATTTATATCCCGAAAGCACTCATAGAAAGTTTCCTGAAGAATATCTTCCGCTAAATCATATCTGTTTACAATCGAAAACGCTGTTCGAAGAGCTTTGGTCGAGCAGGTTTCATAAAGTTGTTCAAATGCGGACAGGTCGTCCCCCTTTTGGCAGCGGATAACTAAGTCAATATCAACCATTGTGTTATAACTCCTTTCATTTGGTGCACCATATATAAAGGGAATTTTTATATCAAAAAGGTTCATTTTTTTATGTTTAAAGAAAGTGGGGCTTTTCCCCTGGAAAAAAGCCCCACTCCCTTTTAAACATCTATTAATTTCATTATCTTTATCTTATTTTTTTTTACTTGCAATTTTCTTAGTTCTTGGTGGTTTTGGTGGTTTTGGTGCTTTAACCGTTGCAAAATTGTTTACTAACGGATAAGGATGTTCCTGAATTATCGGTACACGCTTTCCAATCAGCTTTTCAATATCAGCGAGAAGTGGCTTCTCATCAAAATCGCAGAAAGATATAGCTACCCCTCCAAGTCCAGCTCGTCCAGTTCTTCCAATACGATGAACATAAGTCTCTGGTACATTTGGAAGTTCATAATTGATTACATGTGATAATTCGTCAATGTCTATACCTCGTGCTGCAATATCAGTTGCCACCAGCACCCGTAGTTTCCCTTCTTTAAAATCATTTAGTGCAGTCTGCCTTGCTCCTTGCGATTTACCGCCATGTATAGCCTGTGCAGAAATTTTGACCTTTGCAAGCTGTCTGGCAACTTTATCTGCTCCATACTTTGTTCGTGTAAATACAATGGCAGATACTATAGACTTGTCCTTTAAAATGTGTACTAGCAAATCTTTTTTATTTTGTTTATCTACGTAGTAAAGTCTTTGTTCAATAATGTCTACAGTTGAAGATACTGGTGTTATCTCAACTTTTGCTGGATTGGTTAAAATGGAGTTTGCCATATTAGCAATATCTGGAGGCATAGTTGCAGAAAAAAGTAACGTCTGTCTCTTTTTGGGAATTAAAGCTATCAGTTTCTTTATATCATTAAGAAAACCCATATCCAACATACGGTCTGCTTCATCCAAAATAAATATTTCTATATGCTTTATATCAATAATCCCTTGATTTATCAAATCATTAAGTCTGCCTGGTGTTGCCACCAAAATATCTACTCCCTTTTTTAACTGAACCTCTTGCGGTTTTTGAGAAACTCCTCCAAAAATAACGCAAGCGTTTAATTTTGTATATTTTCCATAAGCACAAAAGCTTTCATAAATTTGTAATGCAAGCTCCCTTGTAGGTGTGACAACAAGCCCTCGAATTTTTTTCTTTCCTGACTGTAGTTGTTTTTCCTGACTTAATAATTGTAGAGTGGGTATAGCAAATGCTGCTGTTTTCCCTGTGCCAGTTTGCGCACAACCCAGCAGATCCTGTCCATTTAAAATTTTGGGGATTGCTTGTTCTTGTATTGGTGTCGGTGATTCATATCCCTCCTCACTTAAAGCCTTCATAATTGAATGCATAATATTTAATTCTTTAAATTCCATTTTATCTCCCTAACCCTAAGGTCTCACTAAAAATAGCTTCCGATTTAAGAGCAAATCGGAAGCTATTTTCTATTGCTTTAATTTATATTCTTTAACTTACGGTGTTTCCGTCTTCTGCATCTGTGCTTACAAATTCAAGTTTTTCCCCATTGTCTGCAAACATAATCATCCCTTTAGATTCTAATCCTCTAAGGGCTCTAGGTTTTAAGTTAGCAACCACGATAACTTTTCTACCTACACATTCTTCAGGCTTGAAATGAGCCGCTACACCTGAAATAATCTGGCGGATTTCTGTTCCCATCTTAACCTTGAAAACCAGAAGTTTATCTGCTTTAGGGTGCTTTTCTGCTTCAAGAATTGTCCCTACCCTAAAATCAATCTTATCAAAATCTTCAAATTCGATTTCAGGCTTTAATTCAAGTGGAATATTTTCAGCTTCTCCACTGGCAGCTTTCTGCATTTCTTCCAACTCAGCAAGTTCCTTTTCGATATCAAGTCTAGGGAATATAGCATTACCCTTCTTAACCTGTTCGCCACTCATCATTTCAAATTCAAGTGCATCCTCCCAGATAGGGTCCGCAAACCATAATCCCATCTGTTTTCGAATTTCCTTTGAAGTAGTATGCATAAATGGATAAATTAAGACAGACACGATTCTTATTGTCTCTGCTAAGTTGTGCATTACAGTATTCAGTCTGTCCTTAGCTTCTTCATTCTTTGCAAGAACCCAAGGAGCATTCTCATCAATGTATTTATTGGCTCTTCTAACTACAACCCAAATTTCTTCAAGTGCAAGGTTAAACTGGAACTTATCCATGTATTCTTCCACTTTTTTAGCTGCTCCTGTTGCAATTTGTTTAAGATCTGCATCATAAGCAAATCCTTCTTTGCCTGCTGTGCAATTTTCATCACCACAAACAGGGAAAGTACCACATAACGCATCCGGAACTACTCCTTCATTATATTTTTCAATCATGGAAACTGTTCTTGAAACTAAATTTCCAAGGTCATTTGCCAAGTCATAATTCATTCTCTTTAGCATTACTTCGTTAGTAAATACGCCATCCTGCCCAAAAGTATATTCACGAAGAAGGAAATATTTTAAGGCATCGACGCCATATCTTTCAATTAATTTAACAGGGTCTACCACATTGCCCTTTGACTTGGACATCTTGCCGCCTTCGAGCAATAACCAGCCGTGCCCTAGAACCTTCTTGGGAAGAGGAACATCCATTGACATAAGCATTGCAGGCCATATAACCGAATGGAATCTTACGATTTCCTTACCTACGAGATGAACATTCGCAGGCCAGTATTTGTCATAGAGTTCCGTATCATCACTACCATAGCCAAGAGCTGTAATATAGTTCGAAAGTGCATCAAGCCATACATAAATAACGTGTTTTTCGTCAATCGGTACGGGTACTCCCCAATCAAATGTTGAACGTGATATACATAAATCTTCAAGCCCCTGCTTAACAAAAGCAATCATTTCATTTCTTCTTGTATCTGGCTGTAGAAACTCAGGATTATTTTCAAACAAGTCAATTAGTCTGTCCTGATATTTCGAAAGTCTGAAGAAATAGGCTTCTTCCTTTGCTGGTTGTACAGGTCTGCCACAATCTGGGCACTTTCCATCTACCAGCTGACTTTCTGTCCAAAAAGACTCACAAGGTGTGCAGTATAACCCTTCATATTCTCCTTTATAAATATCTCCCTTTTCATAAAGCTGCATGAAAATCTTCTGCACTCTTTCTACATGGCGGGATTCAGTAGTTCTAATGAAGTCATCATACGATATTTCCATAGTTTTCCATAAATCTTTTATGCCTTCAACAATCTTGTCCACGTACTGCTGCGGCGTTATACCTTCTTTATCCGCAATAGTCTGGATTTTCTGCCCGTGCTCATCTGTTCCTGTCAAAAATCTCACATCATATCCCTGTAGTCTCTTAAAGCGTGCCATAGCATCTGCCATTACTGTGCAGTAAGTATGTCCTATGTGCAAGTTGGAGCTTGGGTAATAAATAGGCGTTGTAATGTAATATGTGCCTTTATTCGTCGTCATATCTAAACTTCCTTCCTTAAATCCGATTCGAATGAGAATCGGTAATTAATAACTAATATTTTCTACGTTCCAAGAACTCTTCAATTAACGCAATGGTGTCCTCTACCCCAATATATCCGCTATCCAATGTCAGATGATAGTTCAGTACATCTCCCCACTTACGTCCTGTATGATGGGTATAATAATTAGTTCTTGCCTTATCAATTTTTTTAATCTCACCCTCAACAGTACTTTCATCCATTCCATATTCATTTATAGCTCGTTGTGTTCTGTTATGCATTTCTGCACATATGAAAATATTTGTAACATCATGCATATCTCTTAAAATATAATCTGCGCAGCGTCCTACAAGAACACACGGGCCTTCTTCCGCTATTTTTCTAATTACATTCACCTGTGCTAAAAAGAATTTATCATTTAATGAAAGTCCTTCAATTCCAGCTTCACCGTTGCCCCCAAGACTTGTTGCAAGAGTATATAAAAAGCTATTTTTTGCTTTCATTTCCGCATTTTCAATCATTTCTTTAGAGAAACCAGTTTCTTCTGCAATTCTATCTATAAGAGCTTTATCATAAAAAGGTACACCCATATCTTCTGCCAATTTTTGTCCAATTATTCTTCCGCCACTTCCATAAGTACGGCTTATAGTAACTATTTTCTGCTTCATTCAGCACCTCCACCTATAATAATTGGTAACAAGCATTTTTTATGAACACACCTTTACACACCAACTACTATATTTTACATAATTATATATTTTACCATAAATTTAAGACAAAAACTACTCCGAAATAAGATTTTTACCCTTCCACCTTCCACTTTTCCACCTTATTATGAACATTACAGCACGTATGCATTCATCACACCCCATTGCTATCCAAAAACCAGCCAGTCCCATATTGAAAATTACACCTAGCATAAATCCCCCCCATGTAGCAATAATCCACATACAGGTAATCCCCAGTGTTATAGGGAAAGCAATGTCGCCTACTGCCTGCAGATCTCTGACCATTACCATGTTTACGGATCTTCCCAATTCTACAAATATATCCAGAAACATGATAGTATGTCCAAGTTCAATAATAGCCAGGTTATCAGTAAAAAATCCAAATATTGGCCTACTGCACAAAAAAATTAAAATAGATATAACCATTGAAACCGTTATTGAAAGAATTAACGTTCTCTTAACCTGTACCCTGACATTTTTCTCATCTCCAGATCCCAGTAAATACCCCACTATTATCTGTGAGGCCTGTGATAAAGCATTGGTGTATAAATACGAAATCATAGCAAACATAGAGGCATAAGTCTTTGTAACTATTACTGCCTTGCCAAACCCATTTGCCATGGTCTGAATAGCAAGCTGTGATACAGTGTAAGACAGACTTTCTCCTCCCGAGGGTATTCCTATAAACAATAATTTCTTAAGCTGTTCCCATGGGAAAGGTGTCAGATATTTTAAGCTGATTCTACCATCCACTTTCAACTTAAATATCACAGCAAGAATTACTACGCCTGCGAGCCTAGCGGCAATACTGCTAATAGCCGCTCCTACAAGTCCCAGATGGGGGATTAGCAAGGCATTCCCACCAATATTTACTACATTTAATGCCAAAGATACCAGCATGGATTCCTTCATCATAGCATTGCTTCTGAGTATCGCTGTGAAAGTTAAATGTATGCCTTGAAGAGCAATAAAGCCACCTATCAATGATAAATATAATGCTGCCTGTGGTAAAACCTCTTCTGGTACATTCATTAACGTGAATATCCCTTTAGAAAATACGACTAAAATAATACTTACAACTATACTTAATACTAAATTTACGCATAATGATAAACTATACAGACTTTGCGCCTTTTCATTATCACCGTACCCTTTATATAATGAGATTCGAATCGTTGCCGCCACGCTTATAACACTAAAAACTATAATTACTATGTTTAATACCTGATTAGCATTGCCAATGGCCGCTACCCCTACATCTGAATACCGCCCAACCATAAATTGGTCAACATTTCCTACTAACATTTGCAGAAAAAGCTCTACAAATATAGGGCCTGAAAGCTTCACTAAGGCATTCATTCCTTTAAATTCTTCTAATTTATCCATCTATATATATTACCTCTTTATTTCATTGACTAATTTACCATTTTGGGCTGAACCTGCAAACTTCCATATTATACACTTTCTTTTCATAAAAGTATACCAAACAATTGTAAACCTTATCAAATTATATGGTTGACATTATTATTTTTTTGCCCTATACTCTTACTTGTATTATTAACAATGCAAATCTAAAGGATGAGGTAAATTTGATGCGATATTCAAAAACAACTAATTTTATACTATGTGCTATATTTGCAGCCATTACAGGTGCAACCGCTGGCATTATTATTCCACTGCCTTTTACGCCTGTTCCCATGACACTTGCCACTTTAGCGGTAATGCTTGCAGGCGGAGTTCTTGGAAGTAAGTATGGTTCTCTCAGCATGATTGTCTACGTACTATTAGGTGCCTTTGGCGCACCTGTATACCATGGATATACAGGTGGCTTTGACAAATTAATAGGACCTACAGGCGGATATCTGATTGGATATATTTTGACTGCTTTTATTACAGGCATTATAATAGAAATGATAAACAAGAAAAACAATTTGTATATTAATGTAGTTGCTATGTCTTTAGGCCTTTCCGCCTGCTATATTTTAGGTACGTTATGGTTTATGTTTTCTACAAGCACGCCTTTATGGACTGCTCTTGTTTCCTGTGTATTTCCATTTTTAATTGGTGATGTACTTAAGATAGTTATTGGAGCAATGCTTGTCACAAAGCTTAGATCAGCATTAGATAAAAGCATTACATAAATAAGGAGGCTTATATGTCTGTCAAAGACGAAGTTTTGAAAACGCTAGAAATAAATAAAGGGCAAAGTTTCTCTGGGGAAACCTTAGCTGGAACACTGGGAGTTTCGAGAGCTGCAGTATGGAAAGCCATTACTGCCCTTCGTAAGGAGGGGTATCCTATTGAAGCTGCCACAAATAAAGGGTATGCACTTATGGAGGATAGCGACCTTTTATCTGAACAGGGTATACGGCTGCATTTATCTAAAGAAGCATCTGCCTTACCATTGCACGTTTATAAAATTTTAGACTCTACAAATTTAGCTGCAAAGAGGCTGGCTCTGGAGGGCGTAGGTCATGGAACTGTGGTCATTTCCAATGAACAGACAAAGGGCAGGGGCCGACTGGGACGAGATTTTTATTCTCCCGCTTCTTCTGGTATTTACCTGACCATACTTCTAAAACCTAACTTTGATCTTTCCAAATCAGTTTTAATTACTACAGCTGCTTCTGTGGCGGTTTGCAAAGCCGTAAAGAAAGTATGTGGTGTAGAATCTCAGATTAAATGGGTAAACGATGTATATATAAACGAGGAGAAAATCTGTGGCATTTTAACAGAAGCCATTACTGACTTTGAAACAGGGGCGATTGAGTACATTGCCTCGGGCATCGGCATCAACTGCCATATTCCAGAGTCTGGATACCCTGATGAAATAAAAAATAAAGCAGGTGCAATCCAATCTTCTTTTTCTCGTAATGAACTGGCCGCTGAAGTTATTAATCAAATGATGGCGATTTATGAAGACATTGAAAGCCGGAATTTTATAACAGAATATAAGCAACGCTCTATGGTTCTGGGAAAAACGATCCAGGTAGTTAAACATTATAACAAACAATCAACTTCTCAAACTCCTGACGCTCAAACAGCCGTCGCTCTAGATATCGATAATGATGGCGGGCTTATTGTAGAATATGAGGATGGGAGCCGTGAAGTATTAAATACTGGTGAAATCAGCATAAAAATTTAACTTTTTACATTCATTGCTTTTTCATTGATTTATTTTTTATACTGAAAAGGAGCTAGCACTAATCACTTAGTAAGCCAGCTCCTTCAACTGTACATAATGTGATACCATCACCCTATTGAGTTTTATTTAGTCTGCTAATGCCACAGTTAATCGCTTTCTTAGGGCAGCTATCCACACATTCCAGGCAGAAAATACATTCTGTATTATCCATATTACCTGATTGAACCATTTTCTGAATATCTATACTCATAGGACACCTCTTACTACATTTTCCACAGGAAACGCAGGCTTCCGTATCAGCCTTTAATCGAAATCTGGGATTATGCAAAAAATCTGCTACCTTTTCACCAATCACCATAAATGGAGCCATCCAGCAGATGCTGTGACACATGCCTCTTTTGCCTGTGGCAAGTGCGAAAAAATAAATCAAGCTGACCACCGTAAAATAAACAATTACACCCATGATTTCCACATTAAACCCGTAGAAAAAGTTAATTTTAAGTGGACTATTTTTCACCCATAGAAAAATTATAAATGAAAACCATATCACCCATATTATGTATTTTGTTAAAATCTTAAATCTACCGTACCATGGTCTATTATTGGCATTTGCAGCCATATCCTGAATTGAACCTCCTGGACAAAGCCAGCCGCAGTATAACCGGCTTCCTACTATAGAAAATAGAAGCAGAAGTGCAAAAATAATAGCACTCCCATTAATAATCCCAGTCATCGCAGATATGATAATAACGTATGGCGACAAAAATATAAAAGAAATTGGAAATAAGATTGCACTGTATGCAAGTATGCCTCTGCGTATTTTTTGTCTCATATTCTTTCAACCTTTCTTTCATTAATTATTTTTTTTGCTTCAATTCCCCAGTTCCTCATGGCGGTATATAAATACTTTCCACTTAAAGCTGTTAATTCTTTGTAAGTATGATCCTCACCTTGCTCCTTAAGATTACCAAAATACGTAAGGAAGCCCTCCATGTCTTCGATATTTTTTTCATTTCTTTCAATAAAATCATCTAGATGTTTCAGTATAACCTCTGGTTCTGTGCTTTCTCCAAAAGAGACCTTAAGAAGGATTTCATAACGAAGCTTTTCCACATCTGGAGCCTCAGACAACCACTTAAACAATACTGTTCTACCTGCTTCCGTAATATGGTATGTTTTCTGTCCCCTCCCATTGCAGTTATCTGGAGCTTCCATGAATTCTGCCAGTCCTTCTTTTACTAACTGTTTCAGCGTGGGATATATCTGCCCGTAACTCTCTTGCCAGAAATGACTGTGTTCATATTCAATGGATTTCTTAATGGTATACCCTGTCTGTGGGCTGTGGGCCAAAAGCCCTAAAAGTATGTATTTTGTTTTTCCTGTATTTTCTTTCATAAACACCTCATGTATCATTATAATATATCATAATGATACATCTTATTAAAATAAATTTCAATACATTTTTTAAAATGAAATTTCTCAATTGTATGTTGCCGTAATAAAAAAACAAACTGGCCCTTAGTCCAGTTTGTATGATTCCTATTACATGATTAGAAAATGCTATAGGATACGGGTTTACCTTCTTTAATTTTTATTGTATATCCATGTCCAGGCTCAGGAATCCATGCAAAAAAATGCTTATCCTCTTCTGGAAAACTTTGTGACATGACCGCCGATATAACTCCCCCATGACATACCACTACCGAATGTGCCTCTTTACCTGCATGCCGTACTGAGAATTCTTTTAGCTTATGCAGTCCCATTAGCTGCTTTAATCCCTTGCCAACCCTTGCTCTGAAAACTTGAGGGCTTTCACCATTTGGTGGTGACGTGTTACCAGTTTCATCACTTATCCATGTTTGATATTCTGGAATATCCTTCAGTTCCTCGTAACTGTGCTTTTCATAATCCCCAAAAGACATTTCCCTGAAATCCTCTAAGATGCCATGTTCCTTGTCTCCAAAAATAATACGAAAAGTTTCTTCTGTTCGAATCAATCCTGAGGTATAAAAATCTGCCTCTGGTACTTTTGGATAAATATTTTCTTTCTTCAAAGATGCAAGTAATTCTTTACCTTCCTCCAACAAAGGTAAATCGGTATGCCCGTAATACCACCGCTTTAAATTTCCTTCAGTAGTACCATGTCTGATAAAATGAATATACGATTCAGCTTTATCGGATTTTTTAGTATCTGCACCTTTAATAACCTGTGGTAACCCACAAAACATTCGAATTACATGATTTGCCTGGCTGGTAAGGTAAATCATCGTCCTTCCATTCATTTCCCGCCATGCGCGGATTTCCTTGTCCATAGGCACTATCCCTTGAGAAACATCAGCACAGATTATAATCTTGTCTTCCAGTTTCAAACGATTTTCTTTAAGATAATCCTTTGCTTCAATCCCCTTTTTTACGCAAGCCAATGTGAATTCTTCTAACTTATATATCACCGTTTTTGAAAAATCTATTTCCAGCGTTTCTGTTTCTTTATCACAAATATATACATCCTGTTCATTCAGGTTAAAATGTTCCATGACATATTCTAATTTCCCTTGATATACTCCACCAAATATAAAGTCCATGTTTGTATTCTTCCCTTCATTATAAAATTGCTAACACCAATACTCCTGCACATTCGGATATGGTTAATGCATAACCAGCAATGTCACCACTCATGCCGCCTAATTGTCTTCTTCCATAGAACATCATTACGTGATGCGTAATTACTGTAGTCACTATTGCAGTTATTGCAGACTCTGCACCAATGTCGCTGTAACTATAACTTGCAATTGCAGGAATAATTGCCGCTATTGTTATAGTAACAAATATCATTAAATTTAAAATGAATCCATACTGTCTGTTTATTTTTTCATCATAACTTGCCTTATATTGGCTGTGCCCAATTGGAACAAAGTTGAGAACCCCATATCCCGAGCATGCTCGTGATACAATAGGTATCAGAACCAGTCCCCATAGTTGAGAAGATTTCAACCCAACAGAATTAGTTAGATCATTAGGCTCTATTGCAGCCCACATAGCAGAATAAAAAACAAGGAACAGTATAACAACACTTATAACTGCAAACGCTCCAACATGCGAGTCCTTCAAAATTTTCTGCCGCTCTTCTAATTCCCGTCTGGACATAATTGCATCACAGCAATCCATAAAGCCATCCAGATGAATAAACCCACTTATGGCAAACGGGTATATTGTCATTACCGCTGCCTGTAGCTGCAATGGAATGTTAATCAACGCCATTCCTCTATATAAAAGATACCATAACGCGCCCATTAAAATTCCAATAAGCGGGAAAAAAACTAACTGCAATCTCCTTAAATTATTATCCCACAACTTACAGGGGCAAGGCACAGCAAAGAAATTCCCCCATGCCATAAAAAACGCTGTTACATATTTCATCTAAAACTCCTTATATTCTATTACAGTTCCAAAAGAAACTTCAATCACTCTGTCACAAATTCCTGCTAAGGTCTTATCAATAAAAGCAAGTCCCTTTCGATACGATTCTGTTAAAGGATCATACTGTCCCGCATCCCCATAGATATAATCTGATACGAATACTGTATTTCCTGTTAATTCAGCAAATTTCTTTAGTTCCGCAGCAACCCTGTCAGAGGCATCATAATCAATGCTCCCATCCGCCTTAAACATTTCATTTGAAAGAAGTGCTGTCACACTATCCAGCAAAAAAACACCTTTTGGGTTAACTGTTCTGCCATCTGAACCTTTGCAGCAAGAATCACTAGATAAACATTGACATATATCTTCGCTTTGTTCTACTGTAGTAAAACCCCAGCCTGCTCTTTCTTTTATATGTCTTGCGATTCTAGCCAGATCCTCTTCATCAACCGGTCTCATGGTTGCTAGGTAATAAAGTTCTATATCTTTTATGCGTGACATATCTCTGGCAATAGTCTGTGCATACATAGATTTTCCATTTTTACATCCGCCGCTAATAAAAACATTCATTTTCCAACTCTCCTACTCTAGGTCTATGCCCAATTTTTAGCAACTCTTATTGTATCACAAATGTCCCTATGATATAATAAATTTGTTTGTTGGTATTATATTTATTTAGTAAAGGAAGTGTATCATGAGTAAAAAATTAAGAGCCAATATTTTACTTCTACTGACTGCCCTTATATGGGGTTCAGCATTCGTCGCCCAAATAAAAGGTATGGATAATCTAGGTCCATTCTCTTTTGCATGTGTTAGAAATATGGTGGGTGCAATTTTCCTTATTCCAGTTATCTTCTTGCTCGATAAATTAGACAAGAAGAATCAAAAGGATTCTATCTATGAAAAGACGGAAGAAGAAAAAAAGGCTGAAAGAAAAATTCTGATTACAGGGGGGATTGCTTGCGGCATTGCGTTATTTGTGGCAGGTTCACTGCAACAGGTGGGTTTAATGTACACGACAGCAGGAAAAGGTGGATTTATCACAGCTCTGTACATCGTAATTGTTCCAATCTTGGGATTATTCCTAAAAAAGAAAGTAAGGCCAGTTATCTGGTGTTGCGTAGTAGTTGCCGCTATTGGTCTTTATATGCTTTGTATTAAAGAAGGTTTCAGTATTGGGATGGGGGATTTATTAATTCTTATCTGTGCCTTTGGTTTCTCTATACATATATTAATTATAGACTATTTTTCACCTAAAACAGACGGTGTTAAAATGTCTTGCATACAATTCTTTATTGTAGCTATTCTCTCTGGAGTTGTGATGTTTGCAATAGAAGCGCCGACCATTAATGCTATTTTAATATCATGGATGCCGATACTTTATTCTGGTGTTTTATCCTCTGGTGTCGCTTATACCCTTCAGATTGTGGCACAAAAAGATACCGACCCAACTATCGCATCCTTACTGCTAAGTCTTGAATCGGTATTTGCTGTTCTATCTGGTATGATTGTACTTCACGAAGTATTATCAGGCAGAGAAGTCTTTGGTTGTGTATTAATGTTTGCTGCAATCATCGTTGCACAGCTGCCTTCAAAGGAAGATAAGATGAAACGAAAATTATTATAGCAAATTAAAAAATATTAATATACTCATCAAGGGAGATGTTTTTAGCAAAAGCATCTCCTTTTGCTTCATCACAATCATTCTGTGCTAAATATGATATTTGCGACTGTTTAGAAACTCCCGTAAAGATTGCTTTGGCTTTTGCACCTTTTGCAACTTTTATTAATGCCACTATCATTTCATTTGGCAAACTTTCTATCAATAACTTTGAATCGAATTTTATAGCATCAATTTGGATTTTACTAAGAAGCTCTAGTGATAAGTAACGTCCACTACATTCCCCTATAATGCAATTAGCCCCCATTTCATGTATGCACCTGATAATTTTATCTATCTGATATATTTTTTCTTGTAGAATCTCCTCTGAAATCTCAAAAGACAAACATTCTCCTTGTATCCCATATCGCTCTTTAATTCTTTTTAATTTACTGATAAAATCTGCAACATTAAAATGATTTCTATGTAATTTTATGGATATATGCATGCAGGTCTTTTCCTTTTCCAAATGTTCTTGTATTTTTTTACATATCTCCTCGAAAATAAAGCTATCCAGACACATACTTAATCCTCTTCGTTCGAATACTCCAACATATTGTTCAGGAAGCAGTGCACCTTTTTCAGGATGCTCCCAAATCGCATATACATCCCCATTGCATAAAGCTCTTGTTTTAAGATCATAACGGGGCTCTACATAAATTTTAAATTCACCATTTCTAAAAGCCCTATACATGGTATTTTCAAGTTTCTTTTCAAACAGTACTTTTTCTAAAAGTTTAACATCATAATAAGATATAGTAATATTATCTTTCTGCTTTTGAGATTCATTTCTTAAAGCCATACCCGCCCGTTCTTTTGCGACTTTCAAATCCATAGTCAAATCTCGTATGATACAAACTCCGAATTCCAATTTTAAATTTATATCAAAGATACCTTTTCCTATTCTCAACAGACGATCTTCAAGCTGGTTCTCTCCTTCATATTTCATTAAAATCATCATGCGTTCTGCATAGTCTCTGCAAACTAATTCATCATTATCTATATATCTTGAAATGCCAAGGAATAGCCTTCTTATAAGTTGATTTCCTCTTACATTGCCATATTTTGAATTATACAAATTAAAATTATGCATATTCGTAGCGACTAAAGCATAGTGACACTCCATTTCACTAATAATACTCTTTGCCCTTTTATCAAAATAGTTACTGTTCATGCCACCTGTGACTTCGTCACCATATGCGATATTTTCTAAATAATCTTTTTCTTCTTTAATCCTTCTTTTTTGAACCCATAGGAGCATAATCGGAAGTATTAGAACTGTAACCCATGTAATAATAGAGAATATCAATAGATTTATACCACTCATACTTATGCCTTTGGATTTAGATAAGCTAATAAGATACAAGTCTTGAATCCCTAGCGGAGTGTACGCCACAAACTTTCTTTTTCCATCAACACTAAAATTAAATACTCCCGACTTTTTCTGTTCTAAATTTTTAGCTAAAACATCTACTCTATCTTGGAATTTAATTTTTACATAACTCTTATTTAAGTAATCAAAAAAATTCTGTTGGTTTATAAGCTTTGATATTTCTGAACTTTCACCCCATAAAATATTGCCTTCAGCATTAATGATCATTGAGTCATGGCTACTGAAATTTCCGTTAAGAAAAACTGGATAGCAAATTTTATCTAAATCAAAAATGGTCACTATTTCTTTATATTTTACTCCATCAATAATCAAGCCTTCTACGGGTGCAATATAGTTTATTAATGCACTACCATCTAAATAATCCCCTGTAACAAAAAAGGTTTCTTCTGTTTTATAATCAAGGCTGTTTTCTATATAGGGTATATTACTAAGCTCCTTGGTGCTATCCGTATAAAGGATTTGCTGCTTTTCATCAACAAAAGCCATAGCCTCATACCCGTACTCTCGCTCCTCTTCTTCTACATAATCCATTAATTCTGATTTAGTAAGTCTCGTTCCTCTGCTAGAAATTAGGTCTCTAAATGTTTTCTGATTATGAGAAATACCATCTAACTGCTGTGCTATACACTGATTAACGATTTTGCAATTATTAAGTGTTTCTTCAGCAGATTTATTATTATTTTTAGAATAAATATCTCGAAAAAAAACAATGGACATAATTATACACAAGATTAACATTATGATTATTGCATATTTATAATGCTTGTGGTTTTTTATTTTGCTATTTTTTTGTTCCTCAAACTTTATATCAAATGGCTTTGCGTAAGATTTATGATTATGTTGCTCGAAATGATTTTTTATGTAGACAAGCTGCTGAACTCTTTTATGCGAAATATCTTCTAACAATATTTTCACAATGTTACTGTTTTGACTTTCCAGAAGTTTTATTTTGCACTTTAGGATTTTATAATCCTCACCTACAAATTGAACACAAAACTCGAAGGTTTCATTATTCTTTCCTGTAACTAGCATACTCTGAAAGTAGTCAAGTGAAAAATGTTCTTGTAGTTGAACCACGTCTACTTTTCTGACTCCATATTCTACAAAATATTGAAAATATTGATTTGCATCATAGGTCCTGCCCTCTTTTCCGTCCTTTATCAAGATTACTGTCATACTATCTATATCTACTTCAAGCGTTAAGAAAAACCTTTCTGCAACTTTCAAAACCATACAAAACCTCTCTCTGCATATCACTCTCTTACGTTCATAAAAATAATGTCGAATTTTGGGTATTTATGTAAATATATTCCATGCTCTGTGCAAGTATCAATATAGCACGCAACCATTGCAAAGTCAAGATTTTCTGCATGTTATTTTCTATAATATAACTGTATAAATAAAGTTAAATCCCATACATAAAACAATCCCACACACTGTTGGTATAATGAAGCCCAATGCCGTCCATTTTATACTCTGAGTCTCTTTTCTGATCGTTAAAAGAGTAGTTGCACAAGGCCAATGCATCAGTGAAAATAGCATCATGCTTACAGCAGTCGCCCAAGTCCATCCATTATTGATTAATAAACTTTTTAACATTTCTAAATCATTTATCTCAAATATACTATTCCCGTTCATATATGACATAATTATAATTGGCACTACAATTTCATTTGCAGGTAACCCAATGATAAATGCTAGCAATATTACACCATCTAATCCCATTAGTTTTGCAAAAGGGTCAAGAAAATCTGCAAATGTTAATAGGAGAGCTTGACCCCCTACCGTAATATTTGCAAGCAGCCAGATTATGACACCCGCCGGTGCAGCAACAGCAATAGCCCTTCTTAATACAAATATGGTTCTATCAAAAATTGATCTTACTAGTATCTTTCCGATTTGAGGTCTTCGATAAGGCGGCAATTCTAAAGTAAATGAAGAAGGTATCCCTTTAAGTAAAGTCTTTGAAAGCACATAGGACACAATTAAGGTCATAACAATTCCAATTAAGATAACAAACATAAGGAGTACTGCAGCTGTGAAGCTTTGAAGGGCCCCAGAATTACAAACAAAAAACATAGTTAAAATAGAAATTAATGTGGGGAATCTACCATTACAGGGTACAAAATTATTGGTTAAAATGGCAATCATTCTTTCTCTTGGTGAATCAATAATCCTGCAGCCTGTTACTCCTGCTGCATTGCAGCCAAACCCCATGCACATGGTTAGAGAAATTTATGCTACTCCACTATATTCCCAGTAAATTTATAATAGATTCTCACTACTTGATGCTTTCTACCTTTTTCATCATATGCTCCCTGACCTATTTCTATCCGGTCAACTAGCTTAAGTAAAAGTGCTCTTGTCAACTCTTTTCCTTCAGTAATATTATCTACAAGCTCAATAAAATTTTCAAAGGAGTTCTTTTTACTTTCATCCAACTCTTTATGTAAAGCATCTAACTTGTTTTTAATTTGCCCTTCCTCTAACTGATATGCTTCAACCATTCTATCTAGTCGGTCATTAGTAAGTTTTCCTGAAATATTATCCTCATATAATTTATCAATTATCTTATCTAATTGTTTTTGTCTTGAATTAAGCTCATATATATGTTTTCCCCTTATTTCGCTATATTTATTTTTCTTTTCTGCTTTATAATCTTCCTCGAATGAAGTTATAATATCCATCTTTTCTTCTTTTGTCAGGCCTATTTGATTGCGGAGTTCCTCAAGCACAATATTATACAAAGTTTCATAATTAATAAAGTGATTGCTGCATTCCCTTTTTCCATATAGCTTATATCCACCACATACAAGATTAGCAACAGCGCTTTTTTTCCTTATCCCTGTTGATGACATATTCCTACCACAATCCATACACTTAGCAATACCTGAAAATATGTTAATAAATCCATTTTTAGTTTCATTTCTTCTAGCTATACTTCGATTCCGGACTACATTAAAAATTTCCCTGGCAACCAATGGTTCATGTGTATTTTTAACAATATACCATTCTTCTTTCGGCTTGGAGATAATAATTGTGCTCTTAAAAGATACCTTTGATGTTTTGCCTTGTGCCATATCTCCTACATAAACCATGTTATTTAATATTTTACAGATCATGGATGACGTCCATTCTTTTCTCTTAGAATAATTATCTGCATTTAAATGTGGTTTTTTTATACAACGGTATACCGCTGGGGTTAATACCCCACGAGCATTGAATGATTCTGCTATCGCTTTTGGCCTACAACCGCTTGCTGCCATATTAAACATTTCTTGTACTATAGGAGCCGCTTCACAATCTACAATCAAATGATTCTTATTTGTAGGATCTTTTTTATATCCATAAGGTGCAAAACTACTAATATACTCCCCCGCCTGCATTTTTGTTTCAAAAGAAGATTTAATTTTTTTAGAAGTATCTCTAGCATACATTTCATTTATCACGTTTCGAAAAGGTGCAATATCTGTATATGCACTATCCGAATCATATCCATCATTAATAGCAATAAATCGAACTCCTTTTGATGGAAAATATATTTCTGTAAGATTACCTGTACTTATATAGTCCCTCCCCAAACGTGATAAATCTTTAGTCAAAACAAGATTAATCTTCCCTTCCTCTATGTCTGCTTTCATTCGCAAAAACGCTGGTCGTTCAAAGGTTGTTCCAGAAATTCCATCGTCAATGTATTCATCATATACTGTAAAAGTATTTTTACGGGCAAATGCACGGAGCATTTTTCTTTGAGTGGCTATACTTGAACTTTCACCACTGCCTTCATCCTCTTTTGATAATCGCATATATAAAGCTGCTCTGTAAATTTTGGTTGTGGTTTCCAAAGCCTACCCTCCTTACATACTGGAACTTAAGATGTGCCTGCTTTTAAAGGCTTACTTTGTAAATATTCTTTTAGTACATCCTTTACCTTTTTTTCTTCTATGTAATACCTTTCAATTGTAATAATGTTGTTTTTGATGTCATATTCTTTGATATTTTTTGTCTGCTCATCAGAAATCATTTCTATCACCTCTATTTTTATTCTTCTATATAAATATTCAAATTAACAAACACCCATTACATATTACGTAATTAAGAACTTAATATCTTCCTACACTTGACGCACGGCCCGTGGCTACAGAACTAATTATAAGAAAAGGAGAAATATATAAAAGACCCCTTCTGCTAGATCTTTGTCTAACAAAAGGGGTCTCTATCATTATATGCCTTGATGGTCTTTCCTCACTGTTGTATAGTACTGCCTTCACTATATTTGAAGTGTTGTATCAATTCTTTCAGCATATTGGCCTGTGCGGACATTTCTTCACTTAATGCAGCACTTTCTTCTGCCGTAGCACTGTTTAACTGAATAACCTCAGATACTTGTGTAAGCCTAGAGTTGACCTCATTTATGGATTTTTCCTGTATTATTGCTGCATCTGCTATATGTTGAATCACTTCCGAAGACTTTTCAGAACTTGAAATAATATCATTCAAAGATTCTGCTGTTTGTGAAACGATTGTAGTTCCGTTGGAAATTGCAGCCATGGAGCGTTCAATCAGTTCAGATGTATTTTTTACACTTTCCGCTGATTTACCAGCGAGGTTTCTAACTTCATCAGCTACAACAGCAAATCCCTTACCTGCCTCTCCAGCACGTGCTGCTTCCACCGCTGCATTTAATGCAAGAATATTTGTTTGGAACGCAATATCCTCAATATTTTTTATAATTTTTTCAATTTCGCTGGAAGCGTAACCAATATTGTTCATAGCTTCTATCATTTTCTGCATTTGCTGTTTTCCCTGTGCTGAAGATGTGCTGGCCTCCTCCGCAATCTTTTTGGCTTGTTCCGCATCCTGGGAGGTTTGTTGGATATTGAGTGCCATATCACTTACGAAATCGGACAGTTCCTGTATCGCTGCCGTTTGTTCCGTAGCGCCTTGAGCCAGAGTCTGTGAACCTGCAGCCACCTGCACAGATCCACGAGCCACTTCATCTGAAGATGTATTGATTTGGGACAAGGTGTTTGAAATATGAACAGAAAACTTGTGAATGGAATCATTAATTCCAGACAAATCACCTTGATATTCTGTAGTTGAATCTACAATGAAATTTCCATTAGAAAAATCCTTCATCGTGTCATGGATATCATCAAGAATCTCACTTAAATTATTAACAGTTTGTTTCGTTGCCGAGGCCAAAGTTTGGAACTCGTCTCCGCTTGTGACTTCAGGTACAGGCGCGTGTAAGTCCCCCTGGCTAATCAAAACTAAGCGCTGAGTAATATTATTTAAGTGCTTTGTCATCCTTCCTGCAATGATAACCATAGACGCGATACCCAGAACCCCCATAAGAATACCACATATAATAATGCCGATTAAAGAAAGTTCTTTTGCCATTTGATACTGACTTATGATTTTTTCAATGTCTTCATAATAATTACCGGTGCTGATATACCATCCATACGGTTCATACTTTTCAGTATATGCACGCTTTTTAAAACTGCCTTCCTTGTCTGGTTTTGTAAAGTAAAATTCTGTAAAACCTCCGTTTTTATGGTTGCCAGCTTTAATAATATTCTGAATGAAGTAATTGCCTTCTAAATCTTTTTCGTTATACCTCTGCTTGCCCTCATATTCGGTTTTCATATGTACAGCACAAGTGCCGTCTTCCAAATCCGCCCAGAAATATCCGTTTCCATCATTATATCTGGTATCGCGTACAATCTTCGTAGCGGCTGCCATTTCCTCATCGTGTGTAATCTCTCCGTTTAAATATCGTTGGTGGTTTACATCCAATACACTGATCAGATTTTCTGTACTAGTTTTTATCACCGAATCGAACTTTTGCTGCTCTGCTATAATTGCTGCGTTATGAGCTTTCGTCAGTTCAACAAATGATACGAGTCCTTGTATAAAAACCGTTATCAAAATCAGAATCCCGAAAATAAGCACTAGCTTTGTCTTGATGTTTGCTTGTTTAATCATTGCTACATTCCCTTCTACTCAAATCAAATTATTTAATGCTAAAAAAATACTATGGCAATATTTAACTCCATACTTTACTATAAATTAATTACCCATCAATCAAAGATGTAAACACTACGCAAAGTAAAATCAGAGTATAAGAATTAGCTTAATTGCAATTCCTACACTCTGATTTTTGATTTGTTATAATTCAAGTCTATAATGCTTTTATAAATCTCAGATAATTTTTTCGTATATTTTAAACCATTTTAACCCATAGTTTTCTAATCCTAAATCAATTGTGCCGACATATTTGAATCCACATTTTTCGTATAATTTGATTGCTGGTAAATTGTTTTCGTAAACATCTAAGCGAATGGACTTCACATTTTTTGATTTAATGCTATGTTCCGTAGCAAATTGTATCATTGTTTGCCCTACACCCTGACCTAAATAAGAAGGATGGACAACAAGTGTATAAATCACATATACTTGTTCATAACTTAATTCCCTTAGCCATTTTGCTTCAAGATATGCCGGTTCAGGCTTATGTCGCAATATGATTGACCCCACAATCTTTTCATTATATATCGCTACGTATAGGCATTCTTAATTTATTCCATTTATAGCATCCTTACGAGTAGGATAAACACCCTTTTTCCATCCTGGAAAATTTATTGTGCTTTCCAAATAGTCATTCAGTTCATCATAGAGCTGCTCTAACTCATCAATATCATGATTGCTTGCTTTTCTAATAGTTAGTTTCATACTTTTCATCCTCTAATTTGTATTTAAATTGTTTGCTTCTGTATTCCTGTATAATTCCTTAAAATTTGTGTTGCCCACGGGCCCTTAACTGATCTAATTTCTTATTATGATACCTTCCAAGAAAAGTTAAAGATACTATAGTTCCACATAGTGCAAACAGCATATCCCATTGCGTATCCCATACATCACCCTGTGTTCCTAAAAAAGCCTCGGCAGCTGTACCTGTAAACATAGCAACCATAAATTCTATCAGTTCATAGGCTGCACTAATTGCAAGACACATACTTACTACAATATAAAATAACCATATACCAGTTTTGGTTACATTTTTCCTTATTAATACTTCACGAATAATCAGAGCAGGTATGAATCCCTGCGCAAAATGTCCTAATCTATCATAATAATTTCGACTAAGATCAAAGGCATCTTGAATCCAGTTAAAAACTGGCATTTCTGCATAAGTGTAGTGCCCTCCAATAATCAATATAACAGCTTCTAACCAAATCAGACTATAAACTAAATTAGTGAATTGAAATTTGGAATAAATAACAATTAATACCGATATACCCAATATTGCTGGTGTAACTTCTAAAAACCACGTAAACATATCTTTTGGGTTAACCAAAGACCAAATTAAAATACCTATTATACTAAATAATAAAATTAGATGAAACTTCATTTTTGTTCGTTATCCTTCCTTTTGCTGTGTCGTGGCTTTGGTCTAATAATTATATTAAAATTATCAATTTTTATATAATTGTCATTTCTTATTAAAGTAGCCCCTTGCACTTTCATCAGAACCAAATCTTTTTAACAAAACAAAATTTGCAATGCTCTCTCCACTTTTGTTACTCTTACCTAATAGAGATCCGGTTACGTGAATATTGCCAAACTGAAATTTATTCTCATCGTTAACCTGATACTCAACAATGCACGTTTCATTTTTCTTTAGTTTAATTGGTCTTTCTATTGATACATCCTCTAAAGGTCTATCATTAATCGTTATATTGCTAATAATATTCAACAGCTCATCCGGATAAGGAAATTTTAATCCTGTAATTTCAGTATCTTTCGTTAAAGTATATGTTGCTTTTCTCGTGTCGCCATGCTCTGTAATATCCATATAGTTGTTACCCTGCTTATTTCTATTTCCTCCCACGATTGTAATGCGACCTATGTCTTCAGTGGTTTGGCTTCCATCATTCCAAGTAACAAGTACTCTATTTAATTCTAAATCATTGCCTATACCAGTTTCCTCATTCCAATAATCACAGTTAACACCAATATTTACAGTACTAACAGTATATTTGCCTTCCGCCTCTTTTTCTTCTCCGTATACTACGCAATCAATGCCTTTAGGCGCATTGGGAATCTGGACTTTTTCTACACTTTTGTTAAACCTTCTAGGTGCTATGTAATTTAAATCAATATCCATATCTTCTGAATATATTAAAGATTTGACAAAAACAGGAGCATCTATTTTCGGCCCGAAGAGATTACTTTTGCCTAATCCAAACAAAGTAAACAACAACACCATCACAACTAATATCACTAATCTTTTATTCATCTCTAATCCCTTTCTTTTTAGCTGGCTTTATTTCAATGGCTCCGTATAGATTTCATATATCTGGCTCATTTTATTCAACTCAAGTAAGGTTTCTTTATCTGCCATAGCTGCAAATCCATAAACGGTAATGCCATGATTTTCTACATAATCTGCTGCGTTAGAGAATTTTTCGGGGTTTTCGTCCATCATTTTCAAGAACTTTTCCTGCTTAGACACATACTTTAGCATGCTTACAAAATGTGTTTTCATATAGGTCTCCGTTTTCATTTTTTGTTTTAGTATTTCTATATCTTTATCACCTTCATCCCATAATAATAAATTGGGGTACTTATCTTTATCCCATGTTAATTCAGTTGATTTAGTCAGGCCGCATTGAAATCCTATATTATCCGCACGGAACATAGAATCTACACTCGTATCTTGTTGTTGCCCATTTGTAACAACTGCACACCATGTTGAAGTAAGGTGATCTTTATTACTGATAAATTTCATAAACTCTTCATAAGACATCATTCTATCTAGTGTAACATAAGCAACATACATTTCTTTTTCATTAAGCTTGTTAAGTGCTTCTGTTGCCATTTGAGTATCACCTGCTGCACAAAAATTTTCTTTCCCTTCTGTTATTAATTGTGTCAAGGATTTTGATGTATTCCCATGCATTTGGAACCACGCAAATAGATTCCCTGTAGGGCGCTTTAATGAATTCATATCATAAAGTGTTATTTTGCCTTTTTCAATTTTGCCTGCTATGTTTGTAAACCTACCATTATAGCTTACATCCTGATATATTCTAATATCATACTTTCCATAGCCCCCTGCGTCCACCCGGATATCATCTCTGACATAAGCTGGAATGACCAGTTCTGAATAAACAGCCATATCTCTGCTTATCTGATTACAATCCTCACTAATTTCTTTACCTGGATCATAGTAAAAATATGAAACAATATCGGGTAATGCTAACTGTACAAATACTACTACTGCAAGTGTTACAATACAAACGATTACTCCCATTTTAACAAAGGCTCTCCTAATCAATTTATTTATATCTGCCTCTATCTGTAATCCCTGTTTTTCATCCAGTTCTCCCTTTTTATATAACTCTAATAATTCGCCATAAGACCTTCTCGTTTTCTCCAATACCATCTTATTGTCCCCCTTATTTATCTCTTTTCCCTGAAGCTTTTGTTATTATAATATATCATATCTAACCCAAAGTTAAAACTTTATTGCATCGTTTATCGGGATTGGAGTAAAATGAAAAATCAAAAATGTATTAATGGCGGTCATAAATCTACTGATAAATTCATACTACTTGTACATACTATAAATAGAGGTGATTAATATGAATGATTTTAATGTAAACTCATCTAGCTATTACTATGATAATCCAGATTTAAGAGATTACTATTTATCCTGTTCCCAAGGAATCCGTAATAGATTAGATGAATCCGGCGTAGAAATCTCAACATTAGGTGAACTTAAACAAGTTGTTGAGAAAATGAAAATTAATTTATAATTCACAACTACTGAGTATTTCTCAGTAGTTTTTAAATGATTTTAGCTCCATAATAAGAAAACTACTAATTCATCCTGGTAATTAGTAGTTCTTACTTTCTATTCATTAATTATATTTTATATTATGCACATTCTATTTTTTTTTAAGTTTGGCTATTACTAAAAATATAAGATTGAATACCAATGAAATGATAAAGAATAAAATAAACAAATATCCAATTGGTATCAGGGCAAAGGGTTCGACCAGTGTTCCATCTGGCAGAAGTTTTGCACCAATTATATTATAGGAAACAAAACAAATAATAGCTGCTAATGCTGAAATTAGCATAGCACCTCTTGTAAATGAAACTCTTTTATCTTTTTTCCACTTTGCTGAAATATTTTCCATTAATTTCACCTCCTGATTTGAAATAGCCGGACTCTCTAAATTCACATTAAGTTTCTGTAACTCATCTCTGCATTGCGGACAGTCAGCTAAATGCTCTTCTACTAACAAAGAGCTATCTTTACTACACACTTTGTCATAATACAAGGGCAACAGATCTTTAATGACTTCACATGATAATTTCATTTCAACTCCTCCTTTAACTTTATTCTCGCACGATGATAAGTGACTCTTGACCAACTTTCTGTTTTACCGAACAATTCAGCTATTTTAAAAAATGATAAATCTCCAAAAAAACGCAGAGTAAATACTTCTTTATAAGGTTCCTCTAGATTATGGAGTAATTTATGAATTTCAAATGCGCTTTCATTACCCGCTAATATTTGTTCAAAACCATCGTCAGAATAATGTGCTATATCATCAATGTTTTCGAAATTAATTTTTTCTTTCTTTAAATATGAAAAGTATGAATTTTTTGCTATTTGGCAGAGCCAAACACTCATCTTACAATTTCCTTTGAAACCATCAATACTTTTTAATGCTTTGAAAAATGTTTCTTGTGTTATATCCTCTGCAACATTTTCATTTTTAGAAAGACATAAAACATATCTATATACATCCTTAAAATATTTGGAGTATATCTCTTCAAATTCCGTCACATTCTCACCACCTTTCATATATAAGACTATCATAGTCGAATTTCGTTACAAAATTCTACAAAACTTTCTTACATAAATTTATTAAGCGGCATATAAAAGTATAAAAAAATACTAACCAATACTGATAGTTAGTAGTTTCTTAGGTTACTTTAATTTTTTTAGCCTCTTATTGCACTCATTTTCTTCGGTATGCTTCATATCCGCAAATGTATAAGCCTATTAACATTACAATCATAGAAATCCTAAATGGTGCCAGCAAATCTGCACAAAGCAATGGCGATTAACTGTCCTATTGCACACTTTTATTTAATTCGGATATTTTTCTTCTATTTTTATTGCTATTTTCTCTAATATATAAAGATCTACAATGGACCAAAAATATCCTGCATTAAATTTCAAACAATCTATTGTTATAGACTTCAAAGTATCATATTGTGGATCATATGAAAAAATTAACAATATAGAAAACAAGACATTCCATAAAATCAAACCTATTATTATATACTTTATATACTTTTTCTTTATAGTTATCCACTGGTCTCTCACTGTTGAACTCCTTGTTTTACTTTTACTCTAGCAAGCAAATAATTTTCTTTTTACATATTATCTTATCATAATCCATACCATAATAATAAACGCGTATATGACATTATTAGACAATAGTCGACAATATATTCCATAGTAATTATTTATTTTATTCCAAACTTATATGAACTAGCTTATATTAAAAAGGTATGAAAACATGAATACGAATTCCACTAAATTATATATTTTTTCTCGTATTTCCCCTTGTGATAGCATTAATTTCCCCATGCACATGGTCAATGCCTGTTTGCCACATGCACTACATTTTTTAAAATATTTATCTAAATTAAATGCAATTCGCGGCAGATAACCCAAATCCTCTAACAAAGTGAATAATGGAAAAAAGATTGCCATAGGCGGTAACATTACAGCTATAACCCATGCAACAACTCTATAAACTCCTAGAATTAACACCTCATAAAAGAACTTGGGTATTTCTGTCGTCATACAAAACTCAAGCATTTTATCTTCCAGTGCAAATAATCCTGTGCTAAGCAATTGGGATGGATAATTTGCACCTGTTATGGTAATCCAAAAGATTCCCAACAGAGTTGCAAGCATAATAGGTATACCAGTAGCTTTATTCGTTAAAACTGAATCAATTTTTCTATCCCTGGCAGAATATCCACCACCCTGAATATTAGCCTCATCAACTACTCTTGCTACCCTTTTCCAAATATCCTCTGGACTTAACTGGATATTATTGCACAGCTCACTTGTATTTTCCTCTGAACAAACTATTTCAGCCACTTTTCCGATTAGCTGTTCTATCCCTTTTCCTTGTGCTGCAGTAGTCCCAATAACTGGTATCCCTAAGCATTCAGATAGTTTATCCAAATCAATTTTTATTCCTTTTCGCTCTGCTTCATCCAATAAATTTACACAAGCAACCACTTTTCTAGTAATGCCTAATATTTGTAATAGTAAATTTAAGTTTCTCTCTAAACAAGTAGCATCGCAAACTATCACTACAGCGTCCGCTTCTCCAGATTGTATGTAATCTCTTGATACTTCTTCTTCAGCAGATCTGGCACATAACGAATAGCTGCCAGGCAGATCTATTAATTTGTAGGTATCGCCATTGAACCTATATTCCCCCTGTGCGGTTGCCACCGTTTTTCCAGGCCAGTTTCCGGTATGCTGATGCATTCCTGTAAGTGCATTAAATATGGTGCTCTTCCCTACATTTGGATTGCCTATAAGCGCAACTGTTTTTGTCACACCATCGGCAGCTTCATTTTTTATATTATCCATAACAATAACCCTCTTTTTATATAGTTGTAATGTTATAGATTATGTTTTCTTTTATTTTTTCGTGCATATATGATTCTCTTATTTTGATTTTATAATATGAACTTTTGACGCATCTTCTACCCTAAGAGCCATTACTGCCCCTCTAATTAGATATGCCGTTGGATCTCCTCCTGGACTTTTTTGTACACATTCAACAGTAGTTCCCTCAGTCAGCCCAATGTCCTGTAATCTACGTTTTATGTCTTCATCTAACAACATTTTATGAACACATCCACATTGCCCCTTTTTTAAACTGCTCAGTACATTGTCTCTTTCCTGTTCTTTATGTTTACTACGCATTTCTTCTTTCACCTTTCTAAAAAACGTATTTTTTATCTTCTTGTTATACACTATGCTTAAAATAATTGCACGGTTCCTCTCCTTTTCATTTACACATGATTCAAGTTTTAGTATAATTATTTTATCTGAAACTTGTTGTCCCTATATTCAGGAGGATTCACATGAGTACCATTAAAATTATCAAAGGAGATATAACTACAATTACTGTAGATGCTATAGTTAACGCTGCAAATACTACACTTCTAGGAGGCGGCGGGGTAGATGGCGCTATTCACAGAGCCGCGGGCAAGGAACTTCTTGAAGAATGTAAAAGTCTCAATGGCTGTGAAACAGGACAAGCAAAAATCACAAAAGGGTATAATCTACCCGCAAGATATGTTATTCACACACCAGGTCCTATTTGGCTAGGCGGCACTAGCAACGAACCTCAACTGTTAGAAAATTGCTATTACAATAGTTTATTGCTTGCAGAAAAATATGGTTGTAAAACCATAGCTTTTCCTTCAATCAGTACAGGTGTTTATTGCTTTCCATTAGATAAAGCCGCACCCATAGCCTTAAAAACCATACAAAAATTTTTAGAAAAATCAAATTATGTTTGTGAAGTTCAGATGGTATGTTTTAATAATCAAGTAAAAGCAGCTTACTCCAATGCATTGGCAAAGTTAAAAAGGTAAAGGACAGACTATTTTGTAAATAGCCCTTTTATATATAAACGATTCATTTTAGAAGTTAATGCTCCAACTGGAATATTCATTGGGCACACTTTTTCACAAGAAAGTGATTTGGAGCAATGCCCTTGTCCATTTTTAACGTTCTCCCTTATAAATTGTTTTCGGTTACTTCCCTGCCGCTGTTGAGTAGCCACCCTATAGGCTCCATTCATTACAGATGCCCCAACAAAAGAATTATTTAAAGAATAATTGGTACATACCTCCAGACAGCATCCACACATAATACAAGTTGCCGATTCATATTGGTGTTCAAGTTCTTTATTGTTAACAACAGCATCAGAGTTTAACCAAATCTTCATCTTTTTCATATCCTCAAACATTTGGCTTCTGTCAACTCTTAAATCTCTTATAACAGGGAACTTACTTAAAGGTTCCAACTGAACTACTACATTCTGCTGACCCTCTTTGCACAAATCTTCTAAGAATGTAGAACATGCTAACCTTGGTATGCCGTTAATAATCATCGCACAGGCACCACACATTTTCTGCTTACAACTACACTCCCAGTCTATAAATTTAACCATTGTTCCCTCAGCATCCATTAAAGGTCTTCGTTCATTCAATCTGGTTAATACACTAGTAATAGTAGCATCCAATGGTTCATCTACTATAAAGTCTTGGAAATAGCTTTGAGACTGTAAAGAATCATATCTTTTTATTTTTAATCTAAATTCCATCTCAATGTACCTCCTTAAATGCTATGTCGATAGTTCCATCATCAAAATATGATGCTACAGTAGTTTTTCTGTAATGATTGTCATCCCTTTCCGGATAATCTTTTCTAATATGAGCGCCTCTTGTTTCTTTCCTTTCTATTGCACTTAAAAGCAACGCCTTTGCGGCATATAACATATTTTCAACTATAACAGGCTCCGTTTCCGTTAGTTCTCCTGCCCCCATATTCTCTGCCTTGGCTGCTAACACATTTAAATTTCTAAGGCCATTAAAAATTTGTATTTCATTTCGTTCAATTCCCATAGTACTGTTCATTATTATTCTAAGTTCTCTTAAAATAACTGACGGTGGTATATTTCCAGCTTTATATTTTGCCATTTGAGCTTCTCTTTTTATAATTTCATTCTCAGCACAAAGAAGCCTGCTCTTGGTTTTCTCTGCATTTATCAGCGCATCACTGTTTTTTTCAGCTAGGTTAGCCTTATTTACCGCACTTGTGGCAGCTACCGTTCCTCCATAAATTGCACCTAGCGTAGAATTGCCTCCCAATCGGTTGGCACCATGATACTGACAAGCACACTCTCCCGCTGCAAATAAGCCTTCAATTGAGCTTTGATGCTCTTTATCTACATAAATTCCACCCATAAAATAATGAATCCCAGGATAAACTGGTATATATTCCTTTGATGGATCAATTTTTAAATAAGTCCTGCATAATTCCCATATTTCTTTTAATTTAGTCTCTATTTTATCTTTAGGCAAAAATGTTATATCCAGATATACTTGGTTGTCTCCTGATATTCCAAGCTTCAAATCATTGCAAACTCTATATATACATTTTGAAACGATATCTCTTGGGGCTAGATTCCCCTCTTCGGGGTACCAATCTTCCATAAAATACCATTTTTTATTTTCTTTATATGTAAATAGTCTTCCACCTTCTCCTCTGGCTGCTTCAGATATTAACATACGTTTACCGTTTATTTTCACTGTAGTAGGGTGATACTGAATCATTTCGCCATTTCCCAATTTAGCACCTTGCCTAAATACTGCTGCCGTCCCACTTCCATCGGAAAGTAACGAGCCTGTAGTATCACCAAAAATTCCGTTCATTCCACCTGTTGCTAATATTAAAGCGTCACCAGTTATAGCGGTCAGTTTTCCTGTAATGTTGTCTGCGAAAACACCACCCAAACATACTCCTTCATCTATTATAAGTGAAAGGAACTTATAGTTTTCTTTCACTGTAATACTTCCTTTTACGGAAAGTTTTCGTGTCTCTTGTGACAATCCACACATAAGCTGTTTCCCAATGCCTGAGTTTGAAAAAGCCGTACGCATTTTTTTCTGCCCGCCAAAATATCTGAGGTTTATATTACCATTATCATCTCTTGAAAAAATTACACCTAGGCAGCTTAATGTTTTTATGATTTCCGGAGCTGCTTTTGTCATATTCTGTACTGCCTCTGAATCTGCCAGTCCACAACCTGACTTTAAAGTATCTTCATAGTGCTGCTGTTGAGAATCTCCTTCGCCTTTCGTATTTAATGCCGCATTAATCCCTCCGGCTGCCATTACTGATTGAGAGCGTTCTGGTGGATTCTGTGAAATTAACGTAACCTTTGCCCCAAGATCTGCTGCGGTAATCGCCGCAGAAAGACCAGCCAAGCCATTTCCAACTACAATTATTTTAGCCATTATTTATGCCCCCTATCCTAAAAAGTACTTATATAAACCATACAAAGACACTGATTCCACTAGAAAAAATATAGTATATGCCAGATTTCTTTGATTTTTCATTTCTTCTTGTTTGGTTATAACCCCTAACGTAATGGCTGCTTTTGGCAGGCTTAAAACAATATGTGCCCCTACAACAATGGCCATTAAAACTTCACTTATAAAAGTCGTTAATGTAGGCTCTTTAAAAATATATATTCCTGCTTCATTCACATATCCATATGCTGCCATATGGCGATAAATTAGCACTGCTGCTATGATTCCAAGTATTCTTTGAGAATGGGCCCCTGCATTTTTTTTTAAATAAGCCAAGTGCTTACGTTTACCATCTGCAAAAATAACTAACATCATGCTTAAAATTCCATGCAAAATAACACATACCAAAAGTGCATATCCCCAGTATTTTCGAGTAGGTGAATAATCTAAATACCCTGCAAGAAAGAGTCCCATAGTTATTCCATGAATAACAAATAAGATCACCGCTGCCACACCAAGCAAAGAATTAATATAGCGAATCATGCACAATACCTCCTTATATTACTTATCTCGTTGGTACAATTTCCATCCAGTATCCATCTGGATCTGAAATAAAATAAATTCCTATGTTAGGATTTTCAAAGCAGATAGCACCCATTTCTTTGTGCCTTTTATATGCAGATTCATAATCATCCACTCTAAAACCAATATGAATTTCATTATCTCCAAGATTGTATGGTTCTTTTCTGTCTCTATACCAGGTGAGTTCTAAAAGCATTGCTTCCTGTTTGCCTTGTGAACTATCCGACCCTAAAAATACAATTACATAAGAACCATCTTCTGCATCAATTCTTCTTACTTCCGTAAGTCCTAAAGCTTCTTCATAAAATTTCATTGATTTATTTAAATCTAAAACAGTTATGCATGAATGATATGCTGTAAATTTCATATGTTACTCCTCCATTTGTATTTTATTTTTATCATATTATATTTTAACATTTATTCAATTAAACTTAAACCTGAAAACAATAAATAACCATAGAAGGGAAAAAGTGATAATGAACTCCATTATTAACCACGGTTAAAGTTTTTTTGCTTGCAGATAATATGAACATGGAAGGTAAATTTGCAAAAGAAAAACTGAATTCTGATATGAGAGTATCATTCCTGCCAAATGAAGCATTAAAAGCAGTTATAATATTTGCAATAGGCTTTGTGGGTTATGGAGTAATAGAGATTTTATTTAGAGGATATACTCACTGGTCTATGCTTTTAACCGGCGGAGCCTGCCTTCTTACTCTCTACTATTTAAACTTTCAATATAAAAACGCCCCCCTAGTTTTAAAAGCCCTGGGGGGCGCAATTGTCATCACACTCTACGAGTTTACCGTAGGTGTAATTGTTAATCTCTTGTTTCATTTTAATGTATGGGACTACTCAGCCCTGCCTATGGATTTTTTAGGCCAAATCTGCCCATTGTTTACATTTCTATGGTTTTTGCTATGTTTAGCGCTATTGTCTATTTCCAAAGTTCTGTATCGTGCAAGCCGATATTTGATGCCTTAAAAACAGGATCTATACCCTGTTCTTTCTGTTTTTGGTAATCTTTAAGAGCGCCAACAGCAATTCTGCCAAGAAGAAGTATAGCAATAATATTTACTGTAGCCATACAGCCCATAAGAATGTCCGCTAAATCCCAAGCAGTCTGCATGGAAACTTGAGCACCAACAAATACCATAAGAATAGCAAGGATTCTGAATACAAACATAACAACCGGATTTTCACTAATAAACTTAATGTTTGCTTCTGCATAGAAATAGTTGCCAATAACAGAAGTAAAGGCAAACAGACAAATAGCTACGGTTACAATATGAATACCTATTTCCCCAAACTGTGCTGCGACAGATTGTTGAACCAAAGGAATCGCAGTTAATTCCCCACCTGGTACAAACTTTCCACTAAGAAGTACAATAAAGGCTGTAGTTGAGCAAATGATTAATGTATCAATAAATACGGATAATACCTGTACAAGACCTTGCTTAACTGGGTGGGATACATCTGCTGCTGCTGCTGCATTTGGAGCAGAACCCATACCTGCTTCATTACTAAACAAGCCTCTCTTTATACCTATTACCATACAAGAACCTGCAAATCCACCTACAATAGATTGAAAGTCAAAAGCTTCACTAAAGCACACAGATAAAACTTCTGGCAATTTACTAATATTCGTGAAAATAATGATTAATCCAATCAGAATATATATTGAGGCCATAATAGGAACTAGTATAGATGAAACTTTACTAATTCTATGAGCTCCTCCAAAAAACAATACTGCAGAAATAAGTGCAAGAATAATTCCGATTGTCATTGGAACATATGAATCCGAAAAATCAGGTACATAATATTCAAAAGAAGATGCAATATTGAAGGCTTGAAGCCCATTAAAACCAAAGGCAAAACATAATATTAAAAGTATTGAAAAAATAATTCCAAGCCATCTTGCATGAAGTGCAGTTTCAATATAATAAGCAGGGCCGCCTTTAAAAATGCTTCCATCCTTACGCTTATAAATCTGTGCAAGAGTGCTTTCAATAAATGCTGAAGCGCCACCAATAAGACACATAATCCACATCCAGACTACTGCTCCTGAGCCACCAAGCACAAGTGCTGTTGAAACCCCTGCAATATTACCCGTTCCAACTCTAGATGCTGTGGCAATCATTAGTGCTTGAAATGATGATAAACTACCTTCTTTTCCTTTTTCCTGAATAACTCGTATCGCTTCAGGTACCATACGGATTTGGATAAATCCTGTTCTAATAGTAAAGTACAAACCCGTTAAAATAAGTAATACTATTAAGAATTTACTATACAAAAACGTATTAATCTCGCCTAAAAAACTAGTAAACAGTTCCATATAATTTCCTCCTTATTCCTTTATCAGATTAATGTAAAAAACAAAATTAACTTGTGTATTATATCATAAAATATACAGCGTGCAAATAAAAACAATGCTGCCAAATAAAAACAATCCCTTCAAAAAAAAAGAATAATCTGAAATTTATTTTTAAAAACAAAAAGTACATTGTATACTTGTTGTTCAATACCAAAATTGACTTTACTTTTATAAAAAAACAGGTAGAATGAAATGTAACTGAATAAAATTTTGAGGAGGAAATTAATATGAAGAAATTATCATTACTGTTGGTACTAGTTTTAGTAGTATCAGCATTTTTAGTTGGCTGCGGCAGTAAAAGCGGAGAAGAAAGCCAGGCAGCAGCCCCTACTGGAATTACAGTAGATGGAGATGTGATTAAAATCGGAGTTTTTGAACCAACCACTGGAGAAAACGGCGGTGGAGGTATGCAGGAAATACTAGGTGCACGTTATGCAAATCAAATTATGCCTACCATTGATATTAATGGCAAAACATATAACATTCAATTAGAAGAAGTCGATAACCAATCCGATAAATCAGCTGCTGTAACTGCTGCTCAGTCATTGATCAGTAAAGGTGTGGTTGCTGTAATCGGTTCATATGGTTCAGGTGTTTCTATTGCCGCTGGTGAAACCTTTGCAGGCAGTGGAGTTCCTGCAGTTGGTGCTTCCTGCACAAATCCACAGGTTACATTAGGAAATGATTTCTATTTCAGATCCTGTTTCTTAGATCCATTCCAGGGTACAGTTATGGCTTCTTATGCAACAGATACAGGTTATAAGACTGCTGCTGTTATTAGTCAGAATGGTGATGACTACTCAACTGGTCTTGCTGGATACTTTAAGAAATCTTTTGAAGAACTAGGTGGAACAATTGTTGCTGATGAAACTTATCAGACAAATGAGTCAGATTTTAATGCGATCTTAACAAAAATTAAGTCATCTAATCCTGATTGCATTTTTATTCCTTCCTCAATCAATACTGCAACTTTAATTTTACCACAGATTTCTGCAAACGGTATTAAAGCCCAGATCTTAGCTGGTGACACTTGGGAAAATGCAGCAATTATCTCTAAAGATGGCGTTGGCGTTGCATTCTCAACATTCTTCGATGAAAATGATGCCAGCAATCCTGTTGCAACCCAATTTGTTAAAGGATTCAAAGAGTTCTTAAATTCTGATCCTAAAAACATTACTTTCAATGCCAACACAGACACTGTCGCTGCAGTATCAGCTCTAGGTTATGATTCATATACAGCAATTTATGAAGCCTTAAAGAGTCTTGATGGTAAAGATGGAGCACTTACTTCAGTTGCTATCCGTGATGCACTTGTAGCTGTAAGCTTTGACGGCGTAACTGGCCACATTTCATTTGATAAAAATGGTGATGCTATAAAAGATACAGCTTATATTAAAACAATTGATCAAAATTCTCTTACTACTAAGGAATTCAAGTTTATTAAAACTCAAACTGTAAAAAAATAGTAATTTCTTAGCAATATTTAGTCGTTATATCATTAATAGAACTATTTGTTACACAAATCTTATGCGGTAGGGAGGCATTTGGTCCTCCCCCCGCTTTATTTCTTTATTAGGAGGCTTTAAAAACAATGACAGCAACAGCTTTTTTTTCATATTGCTTAGCGGGTATGTCCATAGGTAGTATTTATGCGCTGATTGCCATTGGCTATACTATGGTATACGGAATTCTCAGGCTCATAAACTTCGCTCATGGTGATATCTTTATGATGGCCGCATACTTCATGATATTTGCAATGGTAGATCATAACATTCCATGGTACTTCTCCATGGTTATCATGATAGTCAGCACAGTTCTTCTGGGTGTAGTAATCGAAAAACTTGCCTATAAACCACTGCGAAGTGCACCAAGAATGTCCATTATGATTTCTGCAATTGGTGTTTCTTATTTATTACAGAATCTGGCTACATACTTATTTTCTGCATTACCTAAGCAGTATCCATCCATTCCAATTCTAAATAAAACAATATACCTTGGTGATGTTTCCACTTCACTTGTAACTTTTATTACTCCAATTATAACCGTTCTATTTGTAGTTTTACTTATGCTGTTAATTAAGTACACAAAGATTGGTATGGCCATGAGAGCCGTATCAAAGGACTTCGAGGCAGCACAACTTATGGGTATTAAAATTAACAGCGTCATCAGTTTTACATTTATAATTGGCTGTTTTCTTGCGGCATTAGGTTCCATGCTCTATTTCACCCCAAGACCATCTGTATTTCCTCTGGCAGGTTCCCTTCCAGGGCTTAAGTGCTTTATAGCTGCCGTATTTGGTGGAATTGGAAGTATTCCTGGTGCTGTGGTAGGTGGCTTTATCATTGGTTTTTCAGAAACTTTTATTAAAGCAGCAGGATACTCTGAATTTAGTGATGTATTTACATTTGTGTTATTAATTGTAGTATTGATGTTCAAACCTACTGGTTTGTTCGGTGAGAATTTAGCAGAGAAGGTGTAATTATGACAAAGAAATCAAAAATAATTTGTACCATAATTGCATTATTTGTAATGGCAGGTCTTCTATTTTCTGTAAATGAATTTACCACACAGTCCTCCATGCTTCGCACAATATTGCAATTAGGTTCAATCTATGCTCTTGCTGCAGTATCAATGAATCTGCTGAACGGTTTCACAGGTTTATTTTCACTAGGTCAGGCAGGCTTTATGGCCATAGGTGCTTATGCTTTTGCTATATTTACAATCCCAGTAGATAGCAAACCTAGTGTCTACTATTTATATGGCGTCTCCGATTCACTTGCAAATATACAATTGCCTTCATGGCTTGGTTTAATTATTGCCGGTCTTATAGCTGCATTACTTGCTTCTATAATCGGGGCTCCTGTACTAAGATTGAAAAGTGACTATTTTGCAATTGCAACTTTAGGTTTTTCAGAAATCGTACGTATTTTAGTAGCAAGCTCCATATTTAACAGAATTACAAATGGTTCTCTTGGATTAAAGGAAATACCAGGTTATAGTTCTTACTACACACCATTTATTGTAGTATTTATTTGTATTGTCATTATCGCATTACTTATAAGGAGTTCTTATGGCCGGGCTTTTAAAGCTATCCGTGAAGATGAGATTGCTGCTGAAGCCATGGGGATTAATCTTGCAAAGCACAAGCAGATGTCCTTTATTATAAGTTCATTCTTTGCAGGTATAGCTGGTGCACTTTTAGCCATGTACCTTGGAGCAATCACTTCAACTACATTCCCTATTATGCTCACTTACAACATTCTTCTTATCGTTGTAATAGGCGGTATAGGAAGTATTACCGGAAGTATTATCTCTGCTTTTCTTGTTACTGCTGCTAAAGAATGGTGGCTTCGCTGCCTTGATCAGACTATGATTATTGCAGGTGTTCAGATACCTTTTCTAAGAACAGGTTTCAGAATGGTAGTGTTCTCTATTATATTAATGGTAGTTGTTCTTTTCTGGAGAAAAGGAATCATGGGACAGAAAGAATTATCCTGGGACGGTATCTATCATTTCTTTACGAGAAAATCCCGCAAAGGAGGTGCTGCAAATGAGTAAGCAGAACCTGCTTTATGTTTCAGATGCAACGATGCAGTTCGGTGGTGTTGTTGCTCTAAACAATTTGAATCTTGAAGTGAATAAAGGTGAAATTATTGGTCTTATCGGTCCTAACGGAGCTGGTAAAACAACTGCTTTTAATGTAATTACAGGTGTATATGCTCCTACAAACGGTGAAATCAGTTTTGATGGTGAAATCATAGCCTCTAACTTTCCTCATGGTAAAATGAAGGAACTTTATTCTGGTTTAAACCCTGGTAAATATACCAGTTCTATCGTTCCAACACCAGATAAAATTACTAAAAAAGGTATTGCGAGAACATTCCAGAACATTAGGCTTTTTAAAGATCTTACTGTTTTTGAAAATGTTCTTATTGCAAAACACTTAAATATAAAATCTAATATTTTTGCTGCGACTTTTATGTTTAATCGCAAAGAAGAGCAGAAAATGCGGGAAGAAACCATGGATCTATTAAAGATTCTTGGTCTTGAAAAAAATAAAGATGATATCTCTACTTCACTGCCATACGGTAAACAGAGACATTTGGAAATAGCCAGAGCTCTTGCAACGAAACCTAAGCTATTACTTCTTGATGAACCTGCTGCCGGTATGAACCCACAGGAATCAGACGACTTAATGAGATTTGTATCCCGTATCCGCGATGATTTTGATTTATCCATTCTTACAATCGAACATCATATGCAGTTTGTTATGGGTATCTGTGACAGAATTTATGTTTTAGACTATGGTACTTTAATAGCAGAAGGTATTCCATCAGAAATTCAAAATAACCCTAAGGTTATTGAGGCTTATTTGGGGGTAGACGAGTAATGTTAAAAATAGAAAATTTAAATGTATTTTATGGCGGTATCCATGCCCTTCGCGGAATAAGTCTTGATGTTCCTGACCAAAAGATTATTTCTTTAATTGGAGCAAATGGTGCAGGCAAAAGTACTACACTTAAAGCCATTATGGGACTTGTTCCTAAAACGGAAGGTGCAGTTCACTTTAATGAAAAAGACATTACAAACGCACAGACAAAAGACATCGTGGGTGCAGGGATTGTTCTTTGTCCTGAAGGCCGAAGAGTTTTTCCTGACTTGACCATTGCTGAAAATCTAACTCTTGGTGCTTATCTTAGGAAAGATAAAGAAGGCATAAAAAAAGACAGAGAATGGGTTTATAAACTATTTCCAAGGCTTCTTGAAAGAGAATGGCAGCTTGCGGGTACTTTGTCTGGCGGTGAACAGCAAATGCTTGCTGTAGGCCGTTCTATCATGAGTAAACCTAAACTCCTTATGCTTGACGAGCCTTCACTAGGTCTTGCACCACTTGTTGTTAAAGACATTTTTTCAATCATAAGGCAGATTAATGAAGCCGGCGTAAATATCCTGTTGATTGAACAAAATGCTAAAGCAGCACTGGAAATAGCGGATTATGCATATGTTATGGAAACGGGCAACATCACCCTATCTGGTACAGGTAAAGAACTTCTTGCCAGTGATTCCGTTAAAAAGGCTTATTTAGGAGAATAATGTACAGGGGGCGGTTCAGAATATTCGTCCCCCGCCTTCCCCCTAGTGTTATCTCATCAAAGAGGGATTTAGGTACTTTTTTCTTATGCCTGATTGCTCTCCTTTTAGTTCTAAAATCCTCTTTTAAAAAGTTGCCCTTTATCTTATCCAAAATGGTAGCGAATTTACCTATGCACTGATATCGTTGAAAATATCCTTCTCCATACTTTTAACGAACCTAATCTATAGCTAAGTCTGCAAATCTAGAACTATATAATAAATTATAAAAATAAGCCCATACAACTCATTATGTGTAAGGGCCTATATTAAGTAAATTTACTATCAATTTTTTAACACTGCCTTATTGCTCTTGATTTATAAATTAGCAGTATGCTGAATGAAAGTAATAAAACTTGAGGTAAAAAAATAGCAAAATCCCAGTATGACGTAAACCCCATTAACATGCCTATTTGTGTTAAAAGGGCTATTACTAAAATGACTGACATTATTATTTTTAAAATAATATTCTTATATAACATAAAAATAGCTAACCATGCCACCATTGTAATATAAGGTGCTGCAAAATACAAATCTGTTAAAAAGAATAGTCGTTCACCCAGCTTTAGTATATACGCATCTTGAATTTTCGCTGGCAAGGTAATAGACCATATTGGAGAATAATATAAATACGGTAATAAGACTAAAATCATTGCAATTGCGTTTTTTAAAAACATCCTATTCCGATACCAATTATAAAAACTTTTAAAGCTTTCTGTCATTTGCTTATACCTCCTTTCTTTAGTCATTAAAACCATAATTTTACATATCATTTAATGCTCTTATAATATAATCCTCAATCATCTTTAAATGTGCTAAAAACTATACTCATTTTATAATTTCTTTCTTGTATTATAACTATTTATAATCACTGATAAAAATATAAACAATAACAGATCAGTATCCATGTCATAATTACCGCAATATAAAATTTATGTCATAATTTTATCATGAACCCACAATCTCCCCTGAAACACTCATTATGTAATAGTCTACTTTTACCCCCTCTTTAGGCATCCCCTCTCGCCTATATACAATAATGCTCTTTAAAAATAATTTTTCAAGCCTTTCTGTATGAAATGTTGTCTGGAGGCCATGAAATGTGGTTTTTTATTGTGAAAGCTGCCCTTTAGTTATTTAGCAAAAGAATTACTTAATATTTCACACATAATAAGTACTATATCAGATGATCCATCTGATTTTTTGCAAAATCCATCAAAGGACTTTACAAGGAATAGAAAACTACCATTTCAAGCAATCATTAAAATGATGATTGGCATGGGTGGAAATAGCTTATGTAAAGAAATATATGATTGGTCAATTATGCAGAGGATACAGCATTTGTTTCTGCTTTTATTCCAAAACATTAAAAATGAAGTCGGGTTTGAATATAGAATTTCCTAACAACAACTTTTCATATCTGCATATCATACAGACAGCTTAAAACGTCATCTGCTTTTGGCATGTTTAAATCATAAAAATAGTGAACACCTATGATAGCGTTCACCATTTTCGATATATTAACCTGCTCTTGACTACTTAACTTAATGACATTGACTTGACAGGGCTCAGTTCAAATTTTTAAACGCTGATGTGATGCCCCTTTTATTATATATATTTATAATTTACTGATATCCAATTGTTTATAAGCACTTAAGAACGGGCGCAGCTTTTCCGCAATCTGCTTGCAGCCACCCTCAATATTGGATTCTATATTCAGCGGCATGATTGGATCATGAAGTGACTTTCTAAGAAGACACCAACCATCACCATGGGTCTCATCAAAATTGACACGAACACCTTCATAGTTTGGTTCTACTGTACTCATTCCACAATGACATAAACAACAGCCACCTTCCTCAACAGGCACAATGTTTCCATCCTCATCGCGTTTTGCACAGTCCTTCATAGACGCCCATAATTGAAGATCCTCAATAATTCTGTCTCCATAAGCTGCAAAATCTTCACAAGTAATAGGTAGTCGCACTTCCATAGCCTCTACTGGTTCTTCTAAGTCTGAAATAAGACTGTCTAGGGTCTTTCCTTCAGCCGCCATCTTTGCTGCCTTAATAACGATTTTAGTAGCCAGATAAGCCCCATCATCAAGGAAATGATTTTCTTTTAATGCCGCATGTCCTGAAGTTTCAATAGCCAGCTGACTATCTGTACCTTCCAAATTAAGTTGAATAGCTTCATTAATCACATTTTTATATCCTCTCTTAAAACGTTTATGCTTTAGTCCTAATTTCTCTTCCAGGAAAACTGTCAACTGGTCACTTGTTATACTATCCGTAACGATTGTTGTACCTGGATGTTCTTCTGCGACCAAAGCTGCAGCCATAGCCACAATGCCATTTCTGCTAATTTCACGGCCCCTATTGTCAACCGCTGAAGATCGATCTACATCCGTATCGAAAATCAACCCTAGGTCTGCCTGATTTGTTATAACCTGCATGCAAATTGACGCCATAGCCGCTTTATCTTCAGGATTTGGCGCATGGTTAGGGAAAGTTCCATCTGGTTCAAGAAACTGGCTTGCAGATACATCGGCGCCTAAAGGCTGAAGAACCTTTTTGGCATAAAACCCTCCTCCTCCATTGCCTGCATCAACAACTATTTTTAAACCCTTGAGAGGTGTTTCATAATGTTTTGGATGTTTCACTCCATCCTTAATTTTATTTTTAAGGAAGTCGCAGTAAGCACCCATTAAGTCTGTTTTTACTGAATTATACGTCTTCTTTCCTAATATCATTTGAAAATTGTCTTCTGCAATGCGTCCACCTAATTCTGACAGATATTCATCTGATTGAGCATAATCAATAATCTGGCTTATATCTTTTTTATTTAAGCCACCATCTTTGTCAAAATACTTAAATCCATTTCTATTAAATGGCAGATGACTGGCTGTAATCATGATAGCACCATCACACTTAAACTCTGGGAAAACAGTTGTCATAAACATAGCAGGAGTTGAAGCCAGTCCACAATTTAAAACGGTCACTCCATAAGGCACCATTCCATTCAAAATGCCCTGTAATAAATACTTCCCTGAAAGTCTTGGATCAAACCCTACCGCAACCCTTAAGCTTTTCAGTGGTTTTTCAGTTTTTTTGGCAAGCCACAATAAAAACCCCGATGCTAAATGTTCCGCTTCAGGCTGTCCTAAGTTAGGCATTTCACCATCTACGCCGGTCAATGCAATACCCCTTATATCACTCCCATTTTGTAATTTTTTATAATCACGACTCATTTTATAGTGCCTCCTCTTATATAATTCAAGCAATCTATTTTCTCATTTAATCAGTTATAGTATACATGAATTCCTATTACAAGTCTAGCATTCCCCTTAAAGGATTAGCCCATTCAATCTGCATAAATGCACATATTTTTAATCTAGTATATCTATTTTCATATTTTGTATAATTATTGTATAATATCTGTGAAAGATGAGGGATGGAACAAATGGATTTGAAACAAAATATAACAGAAATAATTCAGAGCTTTGTATTCGAGTATGAAAATAAATCTGAAATAACATCAAAATGGGGTGAACCCATAGTGGGTTTTGCTGATGCGAAGCATCCAGGCGTAACCGAGTTAAAAAAGCTAGTATCTGACCAGCATGTCATGCCTGAAGAAATAATAAAAAATGCCACTATAATTATCGCTTATTTTGTGCCTTTTACCAAGGAACTCGCATTTACAAATAAAGAACCGGGTTATTTATCTTCTCCCGAATGGGCTAAAACCTATGAAGAAACCAACACTATGTTTGGTAAACTGAATCAATATCTAATTGCCCGAATAAAGGATTTAGGCTTTGATGCAGGTATTTCACCAGAAGCATCAACATTCAATCAGGAGACTCTTATAAGCAATTGGTCCCAGCGGCACCTTGCTAGATTAGCAGGTCTTGGGACATTTGGTGTTAACAACATGCTCATTACAAAGAAAGGCTGCTGCGGGCGTTACAGCACTGTTGTAACAAATCTACAGGTAACACCAGATGCACCTATTGATGAAGAATACTGTCTGTATAAAAGCAAAGGAACATGCGGTATATGTGTAAATCACTGTCCCTCTGGTGCGCTAACCCTTGATGGATATGACCGAGGAAAGTGTTATGAAGTGTGCAAGAGAAATGCGCAGTTATATAAAGACTTTGGCAGCTCCTACTTAACAGAAAATGGTTTGGATGCCAATAGCGCCGGAAGTGAAGTATGCGGTAAATGTGTAGTAAATCTGCCTTGTAGTTTTTTTAATCGCTAAATTTACATATAATAAATAAAAAAGCTGTCTCAAAACTATAACTTAGTAGGTATATGAGTCTTCAAATTACCCATATACCACTATTTTATTTTGAAACAGCCTCTTTTTTATTATATTAATATTATTTACATTAAGTTACAAATTGCATTGGAAAATTCAATTGGATCTTCTACCTGCATTCCTTCAATTAGAAGTGCCTGATTATATAAAAGTTTTGCATAATCCTTAACTTTATCTTTATCTTCCGCAAATGTTGCCTTAAGGGATTCAAATACCTTATGATTTGAATTTATTTCAAGAACCTTTTCAGCAGAAACCTTATCATTATTGGCTGGCATTGAATTAAGCACTTTTTCCATCTCAATGGAGATTTCACCATTACTTGTTAAGCATACCGGATGGCTCTTCAGTCTCTGAGAAACTCTAACTTCAGAAACCTTGCCAGCTAAAGCTTCTTTCATAGCTTCAAACAATTCTTTATTTTCTTCTGCCTGCTTTTCTAAAGCTTCTTTTTCTTCAGCAGTTTCTTCAATACCTAAATCATCGCTTGAAACAGATTTAAATTGCTTTTCATCAATTGCCCCAATAATCTTAATTGCAAATTCATCAATTTCATCTGTACAATAAAGGATTTCATACCCCTTATCCTTAAGCATTTCAGTCTGAGGCTGCTTATCCAGTTTTTCTCTGCTTTCACCACAAGCATAATAAATATACTTCTGTTCTTCCTTCATCCTTGAAACATATTCTGAGAATGTAACCAGCTTCTTTTCTGCCGATGAATAGAACATCAGCAATTCTTTTACAGCATCCTTGTGCATGCCATATTCATTGTAAGCACCAAACTTAAGCTGCATACCAAAGTCTTCAAAGAACTTTTCATACTTTTCTCTGTCCGTATTAAGCATTTCAAGGAGTTCGGATTTAATCTTCTTTTCAAGTCTGACAGCAATAGCTTTCAGCTGTCTGTCGTGTTGCAGCATTTCTCTGGAAATGTTCAAAGATAAATCCTGTGAATCTACAAGACCTTTTACAAAGCTAAAATAATCTGGCAGTAAATCCGCACACTTATCCATAATCAAAACACCGCTGGAGTAAAGCTGTAAACCTTTTTCGTATTCCTTGGTATAATAGTTGTATGGTGTCCTGGCAGGTATATACATTAAAGCATTATAGGTGGATACCCCTTCTACGTTTGTATGAATTACTCTTGCTGGGTCTTCAAAATCAAAAAACTTTTCCTTATAGAATTGATTGTATTCTTCGTCTGTAATAGCTCCCTTACTCTTCTTCCAAATAGGGACCATACTATTTAAAGTCTCATCTTCTCTATATGTTTCATACTCAGGGGTATAGTCCTTGTCCGCCTTCTGTTCTTCAGTAGCCTCTTTCATCTTATGTTTTTCAACATTCATCTTAATAGGATAACGGATATAATCCGAATACTTCTTAATAAGCCCTTTAATCTTGTATTCCTGCAAGTATTCATTGTATTTGTCATCTTCCGTATCTTCTTTGATATAAAGAATAATTTCTGTACCAACAGCATCTTTCTGACACTCTGTAATGTTGTATCCTTCAACTCCTGTTGATTCCCACAGATATGCCTGTTCTTGTCCGTAGCCCTTACTTATAACCTGTATTTTTGAAGCCACCATAAATGCAGAATAGAAACCCACACCAAACTGACCAATTATATCAATTTCATCTTTGCCTTCCATTTTATCTGCATTGTCTTGCTTAAACTGAAGGGAACCACTCTTTGCAATGGTACCTAAGTTATTTTCCATTTCATCCTTAGACATACCAATACCATTATCTATTATGGTTAAAGTTCTTGCATCTTTATCCACTGCAAGCCTGATGTAAAAATCTTCTCTTGAGATACCTGTGTTCTCAGTAAGAGTCAAGTAATATAATTTGTCAATTGCATCACTGGCATTTGAGATAATCTCTCTTAAAAAAATCTCTTTATGCGTATAAATAGAGTTAATCATTAAGTCCAACAATCTTTTGGATTCCGCTTTAAACTGTTTCTTTGCCATGTAATATTCCCTCTTTCTGTGTAATGTAATATTATATAGATAGTATATTAATACCTCTCATCGTTTTTTGGCACTCACCTTATCTGAGTGCTAACAAATATAATATACATCTCTATCAGCCAAAAATCAAGTCTAAAATCAAAAAATTTACCTTCATGAATTTGTATAAGTTAGTGCATTGTTGATTTTGTCTTTAATTTTTATTGTAATAATCCCCAGTTCTTGCTTTAAGTAACTTTAATTCTTTACCATCACTGACGAAAGACCTTGTACACTCTAGAGTGGTCAATACTAAAGTCTCTGATTGTGCACAAGCATCCCCTACGATATTATCCGCCGAATCAGATGTTACTACTGCATATCTTGCAGTACATTTTTCAATTAATTTGTCAACATTCGCACTGTATCTTCCGTGGTATGGAATTTTAAGCAGATCTATATTCCTCCAATTGATTTCTAATAATTCATTAATTCGTTCTTCCTGGGCATCTCCTGTAAATAACTGATTTACATTTCCATGATTTATAAGAATGGCAAGTGAATAGTTATTATCCAGCTTATAATTTTTTTTGAGAGGTGGATAAATTAATAAATCAATTTCTCCTACTTCCAGTTTTCTGGTCCTTGTAGGATAAATAATGTCTACACCCAAATCCTCACACTTTTTATTGATTTCATCTAGCAATTCATTATCTTCTGGATAATAAGGCTGGATAACCCTTTCAACTTTAAAGTTTTTTAACACCTCTAATGCTCCGCCAATATGATCCTTGTCCGGATGGGTAAGAACAAGATACTGTAAGGTTTTTATGTCTTTCCCTTGTAAAAATCTTACAATCCGTTCAGAATCTTGCTTTTCCCCAGTGTCAATTAAAATGTTTATTCCTTGCTGATTAATTAATGAACAATCGGCGTTTTCCTTGGTTTTAATGCAGTAAGTATAAACAGGTACTCCATCCTGAGCCAGTCTCTCTTTATTTTCATCCAAAATTAAATAGCAGGCCACTGATATTCCAATAAATAGGAGAAATGCCGCTGCCTTAGTTAAAATATTTCCAATCATTTTTCGTCCTCCTTATTTAAAGGAATCTTAATCTGTTTATATAAACCTCTGCGAAACTAGTGTTATCCATATACATACATTATATCTAAAGTACTGCAGATTGCTATAACAAAATATGCTGGCTTCCAACCTCACATTTAAAAATAGATTATCTCTTGTTTTATAATGAAACTTACCTTTTATAAAAGAATAACCCCGCAAATTTAATATTTGCGGGGTTTTGTTCTTGTCTTTGAATAGGTCTAAAATTAACGCTTGGAAAACTGTGATGCTTTTCTTGCCTTCTTTAAACCGTACTTCTTTCTTTCCTTCATACGAGGGTCTCTTGTTAAGAATCCTGCAGCCTTAAGCGGAGCTCTGAAAGCTTCCTTGTCAACTACTAAAAGTGCTCTTGAAATACCATGTCTTAAAGCACCAGCCTGACCAGTGAACCCACCACCATTTACAGTAGCGATTACGTCAAACTTACCTTCACAGCCAGCAACCTCGAAAGGTCTTCTAACTTCTCTCTTAACGATTTCCATTCCAAAATAATCTTCTAGCGGCTTCTTGTTAACGATGATTTCACCTTTTCCAGGGATTAATCTAACTCTAGCAACTGAAGACTTTCTTCTGCCTGTTCCTTGATATTGAATCTTTGCCATTGTCTATTTCCTCCCCTTCTTAAAATTCCCAAACTTCAGGTTTCTGAGCTGCATGATCGTGTTGAGGACCAGCATAAACCTTTAATTTTTTGTACATCTGTCTACCAAGCTTACCGTTTGGCATCATGCCTTTTATTGCATGTCTTATTATTTCGTCTGGCTTCTTAGCCTGTAACTTTTCAAAAGTGATTTCTCTAAGACCACCTGGATATCCAGTATGTCTCTTATAGATTTTTTCTTTTCTCTTCTTACCTGTTACTTCTACCTTTTCAGCATTGATAACGATTACATAGTCTCCGCAGTCAACGTGTGGCGTGTAGATTGGCTTTTTCTTACCTCTAAGGATTGCAGCAGCTTCGGATGCAAGTCTACCAAGAGTCTTACCCTCAGCATCAATTACATACCACTTATGTTCTACTTCCTGAGGCTTTGCGATAAATGATTTCATTCTTTTACCTCCTCACCTACTAAAATTGGCTTATAACCAATCACTTTCGGCAACCTTTACTATAACTTTGCGGGCCACGGCCGGTCTTTCCCAGCCTGCACCCTTATGAAAAAAAACGTAAAACGATTTTTGACATTCTTAATTAGGCGCTGTAACACACAACGCACGATTAGTTTACACTTTTTCAAGGTTTAAGTCAATAAAAATTTATCTAAGCTAAATGTTTTTATTTTATTCTAGTAATTTCGATCAGCTCAGAAAATTTTCCCATGATATATCCGTAGTTTTCTTTAACATGGGGCAGCTTGCACTGACTGCAATCCTTTATTCCATCTTCAGTATATCTAAAGTTTCCACCACATTTGTCCTTTAACGCATACAATGGGCAGTAGCAGAATAAGCAATTAAACTCTTCCGGCTTGTCTGTTTTATGGCAGGGAAAATATTCACACATACTATGGTTAAAAAATGAATATTCCTTTCCTACCCAATACGGTTGTTCTTCTTTACTTTCTTTAAGCTTCTTCTTTTCCTCTTCCATATTTAGCCCTCCTTTTATATTTACATAAACATAAGTAATATTCTAAATACCTATAACATCCTCCATGCTATATAATCCAATTGATTTTCCCTCTAAGAACAAAGCCCCTTCCACTGCACCTCTTGCATAACATCCAAAATTATAGGCATGGTGTGTAATTTCAAGACGTTCACCGATACACCCCAATATCACACTATGGAAACTGGAAACATCTCCTGAACGCACAGAATGATGCGTGATTTCAGTAATATTCTTGCCAGAGGCTTCAGCCATTTCTTCTGCAAACTCCTTTGAGGTTCCGCTTGGGGAATCTATCTTTTTTTCATCATGCATGTCAATGATATCTATTTTAGCTTTATCTCCGAGAGCTCCTGCTGCCAAAACAATCAGTTTCTTCATCAGATTTGTCACATAAGAGGTATTTGCAGCTCTTAGTAAAGGAATTCTTCTGCCTGCGTCAACGAATTGACCTTCCTGCTCTTTGGTAAAACCTGTAGTTCCACAAACCAGCGCTTTTTTATGCTTGATACACACTGAAAGGATTTCCATTGATAAGGCTACTGTAGAAAAATCAATGACTACATCACAGTTTTCGATGACTTTTTCAATGTCATCATAAACGAAAGCTCCAAGCTGGACACCAAGGCCTGTGACTTCGCCTATATCCTTACCAATATATCCTCTTCCTTTTGATCCAACTGCACCAATAATCTGCATTCCCACTTGTTCATATGCAGCCTTTACTATTAGGCTCCCCATTTTACCTGTTGGCCCTGTAACAATTACTTTTACCATACTCCCTCACTTACATTATACTTTTATCAGTAATGCTTCGGATAGCTTTATGATACTTTCCCTGCCCAGTGAATTCATAACCACAACCTTCCCAGGTTCAGTACTTTCTCGTTGCAATTTATCCCTGACAAGTCTCCTTTGAAGCTGCTTAGCTGTGCCTTCTCCTCCATCATAAATTTGTACGTTATGTCCTATAACCTTAATTATGCTTTCCTTTATAAATGGATAATGGGTACATCCTAAAACTACTGCTGTGGCATTTTCACGTAATTTCTTAGTTAATCGACTGTCCAAATATTGTTCTAGTTCCTCCCCTCGAAGAATCCCTTCCTCCACAAATTCCATCAACCCCCCACAAGGGACTGGAATAATCTGTGCAAACTCTTCATATTTTGACATTAAATTTTTAAACTTTTTTTCTGCTAATGTCATTGGAGTTGCCATAACAAGGATTTTCCTGCCCTCATTATTTAAAACGGCTGGTTTAAGTGCAGGCTCAACTCCGATAATAGGAATATTCTTATACTTGTTTCTTAAATATTCCGCGGCTGCACTTGTTGCGGTATTACAAGCTATCACAACTGCCTTTGCCCCTTGTTCTAATAAAAATTCAACATTTTTTTCTGTTAAACTGCGAACTTCGGTTGTTTTCTTTGTTCCGTATGGAGCATTTTTTGAATCTCCAAAATATATATAATTTTCCTTTGGCATCATTTTAATAGCTTCATTAAGCACGCTGATACCGCCAACTCCCGAATCTAAAAATGCAATCGGGTTATTATTTTTCTCTATCATACTAGTCATACCTGAATTCTTAATGAATTTAAATCTTTAAATTACCTTTATACTTTATAAGTGTTCCATTCATACTATCTAAGTATACAATTGTAAAACGGACATATTACCATAATATACTTTATCAGCGGAAATTTCACTAAGAACCTTCTTATTTTATTAAAAATTTTTTCAATTTAGTTATACACCATTTACAATATCCCCCATTTCTTCTTATTTCCTTCACAGAATCTTTGCATACATGAAATATAATGCCTTCATCAACTAAATGTATATCGGAGGTAAATTTATGAAAAAAATTACTATATTTCTGTTAATTGGTTCACTAGCTGCTGTACTTAGCTTAACAGGTTGTGGATCATCTAATGTAAAAGAACTTGACGAACCTTTAGAAAGTTCTACAACAGTTCAATCTGACGACGGTCAGGAGCTCCAGGTTGGTCAAATCCTATCCATTAAGGATGACCAAGTTACCATTACCCTGGGCTCCATGGAATCTGGTCAAATACCTAATGAGCAGAATTCTAAAAAAACTGCAGCTGCTGTGACGTCCGCTGGGGTTCAAACTTCGCCAGGCGGTGAGACCCCGCCTGATGGTCAACCCCCTGAAAAACCTGCCGGCCAAACGCCGCCTGATGGTCAGCCACCTGAGAAACCTGATGGTCAAACCGCTCCCCAGCACCAGACTCCACAACGTGATAAGGCAGCAAATTCTACTTCTACAAGTAAAAGTGCGATAGTGCTTACAGATGAAACCCTTACCTTAACGATAGATGATTCAACCGTTATCAGCTACATGGATAATAAAACGTCTACAGCTGCTATTTCAGAATTAAAGGTAGGTACAACTATAGCGGTGCAGTTAGATCAAGATGGTAAAACTGCAAAGCAAATACTTATTATAGAATAGAAAAAAGACCTCGGCTCAGCCGAGGTCTTCCTTATGTTATTCATTATCAGATTTTAAATCTTGATGCTACATTCTGTAATGCATTGGCCTGTTTTGAAAGTTCATCACTAGCAGCTGAGCTTTCTTCTGCAGTCGCCGCATTAGTCTGAACAACTGAACTAATTTGTTCAACTCCTTCTAAAGTCTGCTTCAAAGCTGAAGCCTGGCCAACTGAAGCAGAAGAAATTTCATTTATCAGTTCAACTGTCTGGGATACTCCCTCAATTACCTGTCCAAGCATTTCTCCTGTTTTATTGGCAATTCCTGTTCCATTTTCTACCGCCTTTATTGTTTCCTCAATAAGATGAGTTGTATCTTTTGCGGCTTCAGCAGATTTGCTTGCAAGGTTACGAACTTCGTCTGCAACTACTGCAAATCCCTTTCCAGCCTCTCCAGCCCTTGCTGCTTCAACTGCCGCATTCAGCGCTAGTATATTGGTCTGGAATGCTATATCTTCAATTACCTTAATAATCTTTCCTATTTCTGCTGACTTTTCATTTATTTCTGCGATTGCAGTAATCATTTCTCTCATCTGTTCATTACTCTGGTCTGCTGTTCCACCTACAACTCTTACTTGTTCTGTAGCATTCATGGCATGATTAGCATTCTTTGTAACACGTTCAGATAATTCATTTATGGTTGCGGTTAACTCTTCTGTCGTGCTTGCCTGATTTGTTGCGCCCTGTGCCAACATCTGTGCTGCATTGGCAATTTCTCCAGAACCGCTGGCAACTTTTTCTGAAGTTTCTACAATTTGTCCTATGGTATTTTTAAATACCATTGATACCTGCATCATAGATTCTTTTATCTTTGCAAATTCTCCATCATAAGCCTGCTTCAACTGTATGTCAAGATATCCCGCAGCAAACTGGTCTAGTGCTGCCGCTACCTCATCTATGTAATCAATGTATTGTCTTAGTCTTACTACAAGACTCCTCATGGAATCCGCCAATCTCCCTGTCTCGTCTGAAGAATTAATGTCAATTGCCGCATCCAGATTTCCCTTTGCAAGTTCATCCGTCACATCGGTCAGTTTTCTTAATGGGGCTACTACACTTCTTGCTACAACAGCCATTACTAAGTAAAGTATGATTATTGCTGCAATATAAACAATCATGATATTTCGCTTTGTAGCATTTGTAACACTCATAAAATCTTTTTCAGGAATAATGTATGCTACTTTCCAGTCTGCATGTTCGGTGGTTTTTACAACACCAAAGCAAGCTTCACCATTGTCTTTAAATTTAATTACCTTATTCGAAGGCTTTGCTATCTCATCAACCATTTCTTGGCTGAATCCAACTTTATCTGCACCTTTTAATAAAAGTTTGGAATTCTTACTAGCTAAAACATCATTTTTTGCTGAAAACAGCATTTTATATGCATTGTCATAATTACTCTTAGATTGAGCTACCATATCACTTAATTCATTTATAGTAACGTCTACAGCTGAAACACCAATTATTTTTGAATCATCCATGTTATATAGTGGTACCGCAACAGTAATAATCATATTTCCTGTATCTGAATCCTGATAAGGTTCTGAAATAATATATCCCTTATCAATCTCTTCCTGTTTGTCAAAACAATATTCCCTTGTTTTTAAATCAAAACTAGAATCTGGAATCCAGCCTGCTCCATCTAATCCCACATTAGTATCTGCTGTTACTACATAAGTTGATAAAATTTCTTTGCTGTTCTTATCCGTAACTCTTTTTAGTGTATTATAGCAGTCTGTGTATAATGGATTTTCAGTTAACCCTTCAGTAGTAGTTACTTGATTAGTCAGCCTTTTAATTTCACTATTACATGCAATCTGTTCAGTAATAGCAATATACTTCGTAAAGTAGGCATCAATCTCAGATGTTACTGCTTGTGTCGATAATTTTGAAATCTCCTCTTCATTGGCAATTGCTGTATTTACTACAGTATTTATAGTAACAAAAGCGGATACAACCATTGCAAGAATTGCAACGCCCCCTATAGTTACCATGATTTTTGTTTTAAGACTTCTCATTGCTTTATCGTGCTCCTTTCAATCAGGTACCTATAGTACCCCATATAAATAAAAATTGTCAGCTATAGTAATATTAGCACCATGCTCCCCAAAAATCCAGCAAAAAAACCCTAAATTTTGGACACTTTAGGGTTTTTTGTAATAATTTGTCGGTTTATGTATTTTCTTTTTTAAAGCTTAAATTGTGATGCGACTCCTTTCAGCGCATTTGCCTGTTTAGAAAGCTCATCACTGGCTGCCGAACTTTCTTCTGCAGTTGCCGCATTAGTCTGAACAACTGAACTAATTTGTTCAACTCCATCCAATGTCTGCTTTAAGGCAGCTGCCTGCCCCACTGATGCGGAAGAGATTTCATTTATCAGTTCGACTGTCTGGGATACTCCCTCGATTACCTGACCAAGCATTTCTCCCGTCTTGTTTGCAATCCCAGTTCCATTCTCTACTGCTTTTATTGTCTCTTCAATAAGATGAGTCGTATCTTTTGCGGCTTCGGCAGATTTGCTTGCAAGATTACGAACTTCGTCTGCAACTACTGCAAATCCTTTTCCGGCCTCTCCAGCCCTTGCTGCTTCAACTGCTGCATTCAGCGCTAGTATATTTGTCTGGAATGCTATATCTTCAATTACCTTAATAATCTTTCCTATTTCTGCTGACTTTTCATTTATTTCTGCGATTGCAGTAATCATTTCCCTCATCTGTTCATTACTCTGGTCTGCTGTACCACCTACAATTTTTACTTGCTGAGAAGCATTCATGGCATGATCAGCATTCTTCGTAACACGTTCAGATAATTCGTTTATAGTTGCCGTTAACTCTTCAGTAGTGCTTGCCTGATTTGCAGCACCCTGTGCTAACATCTGTGATGCATTAGCAATTTCCCCTGAGCCATTTGCAACTTTTTCTGAAGTTTCTACAATTTGTCCTATGGTGCTCTTAAATACGGTTGATACCTGCATCATAGATTCTTTAATCTTTGCAAATTCTCCATCATATGAATGTGCTAATTGTATATCAAGATGCCCTGCTGCAAACTCATCTAGTGCAGCCGAAACCTCATCAATATAATCTATGTATTGTCTCAGCCTTACCACCAGGCTTCTCATGGAATCCGCCAGTCTGCCGGTTTCATCTGCAGTGTTAATATCTATATCGGCCTCCAGATTCCCCTTAACCAGTTCATCCGTAACATCTGTCAGTTTTTTCAAAGGTGCTGCTATACTTTTTGCTACTATTGCAATAACAATAAAAAGAAGAACGATTGCTATAGCATAAACTATAATGATATTCCTTTGTGTAGCATTTGCAACTTTCATAAACTCGTCTTCAGAAACTGAAAGTAAAACTTTCCAGCCTGCATCTCTGGTTGTCTTTACTATTCCATAGTAATCTTTTCCTTTATCTTCAAATTTTATAGTTTTGTTAGATGGTTTTGCAACTTCTTTAACCATGTTCTGACTCAATCCAATACTGTCAATTGACTTTAAAATTCTTTTTTCATCCTTTGCCGCAAGAACCTGACCTTGTCCAGAAACCAGCATTGTATAACAACCATCTTTCGAATATTCAGTATCCACATTAACAACCATATCGCTTAAATCATCTATGGTTACATCAATACCTGCAATACCTGTGATCGTATTTCCAGCCAAATCATATACAGGTACTGATACTGTAATAACCATCTTTCCCGTATCCAGATCCTGATATGGCTCGGTTATAATGTATCCTTTTTCTAAATCTTTCGCATTGCCAAACCAGTAACTTCTTGTTTTCAAATCAAAACCTGGATCCGAAACCCAGTCTCCACCATCAAATGCCACATCACAATTTGTCGAAGCCACATAGGCTGATAGAATATTTTTTTTATCTAATTCCATAATCTTATTTAAAGAATTATATGTACCTTCATAAGAAGGTAACTGTAAATAGGTTTCCCTTGCTGTTATTTCCGTCAAAGTTTTCTTAACGTTACTGTCAGATGCCATTTGTTGAGCCATTGTAATATACTTTGTAAAATATTCATTAACTTCTAAGGTTACTGTTTTTGTAGTAAGCTCTGAAATATGTTCCTCATCACTAACAACAGTGCCCACTACAGTATTTACGGTAACTAATGCTGAAACAATCATTGCTATTATAGCAATACCTCCGACCATTACCATAATTTTTGTTCTGATACTTTTCATGGCTGACTCCTTCTTTCCAAATAAATAAATAATAAAAAACAATAATTCCATTCTGCATGATTGCAAAATATTCCCTATTTCGTCATTTTATCATTATTCAGACTATTTCGAAAGGTCTTTTGCCCAAAAAGGTCGTTTTTTATTCGTCTTAATTCGACAATGACATGATTTGATTTTTCATCTTTGCATAATAATACGCTATAATACTTAAAAGGCTTAAAATCCACGAAATCCAGTATGTATAGTACACAACCATCAGATTACTTCCCCATAGATGCACCGACATAGGCAAGAATATAACTCTAAAAACGCACATAAATAGAATATTTATTAGCATCGGCGTAATAGAATTCCCCGCTCCAGATATGACCCCTATGTAGATTCGTGCTGCTGCCAGCATAAAATAAAAAGGAACCATGTAGTATACCATATTACATGCATAGGATATAACATCATCAGACTTAGTAAATATTTCAAAGCATGGCTCTGCAAAGATGACTATTAAAATTCCGACTGCCACTGTAAAACCGCAGCTCATAATTAGACCAGACTTTAGTCCTCCAAATATTCTTTCAGGTTTCTTCGCTCCAAAGTTCTGCCCTGTAAAGGTCATAACCGCTAAGCTAAAGCTCATAAAAGGCAGTATGATAAATCCATCAAGTCTACAAAATGCACTCCATGCCGCCATTACATCAGAGCCCAGACTATTGATATGGCTCTGAACAACTATATTGGAGAAGTTTATAACTACGCTCTGCATCCCTATAGGTAGACCTAATATGACTATACGTTTAAAGATCTCAAATAACCGCTCTTTTTCCTTTCCCTCTTGCTGACTGGTATTTATTCTGCCTTTTTCCGTATTTTCCTTTTTGTGATCTATTGTGATTTTCTTCTTAATGGCAATACACACTAAAAAGGCTGCAACAATCTGCGCAATGCAGGTAGCAATAGCAGTCCCTTCTACATCCATGCCTAATACTTGTATAAAAGTGAGATCTAAAATTACATTTACTATGCATGCAACACTAAGAAAATACAACGGGGTCTTAGAATCCCCCATTGCCTGCAGACTTGCGGCTCCCATATTATAAATAAGCATGGGTAACATTCCTGCAAAGCAGTAAGTGAGATAATTATCTGCCTGTATAAATACGTCGCTGGGAGTATCCATCAGTCGTAAAAAAACAGGTGTAAATAATACACCTAATACCGAGCAGATGATTCCAAATACTATGGTAAAAATTGATGCTGCACGGATAGTCTGCCCTAATCTGTTTGTATCTCCAGCTCCCACATATTGTGCCAATATAATGCCCGCACCATTGGCCATTCCAGAGAAGAAGTTTACCATTAATACTGTAATAGATGCAGCAGCACCAACTGCCGCTAATGCTGTACTCCCAAGACATTGTCCAACAATAATAGAATCTGTAATAAAATATAATTGCTGCAACATATTTCCTAACAGTAAAGGTATCGCAAATAAGAACAACTGTCTCGAAATCTTTCCTTCTGTTAAGTTGTTATCACCAATTTTTGCAAACATCTACCCACCCCACGTAATTAGAGTATGCTTCAAGTTCAGGTGTTGTTAATTCAATAGCACTATTACTGCTTCCACAGGCTGGGAATACTGTTTCAAAGCGTTTTAAAGACTCATCTAAGTAGACTTGTACCCCTTCATTTATACCAAATGGACAAACTCCACCAATAGCATGTCCTATATATTCAACAACTTCTTCTGCTGTAAGCATTTTAGCTTTTGTGTGAAACTGCCCTTTATATTTACTATTGTCAATTCTAGCATCGCCTGCCATAACGATTAGTATTGGATTCTCATCAATTTTAAAGGACATGGTTTTTGCAATCCTTTCCGGTTCACATCCTGCCGCTACTGCTGCTAATTCCACAGTTGCACTAGATACTTCAAATTCCAGAATTCTGTCTTCAATATTAAACCTTTTAAAATACTCTCTACATTTTTCAATAGCCATTTCCGCCTCCAAATATTATTATATTTCTATTAGTTTCTTCCTAATTCTACCACCCCATTCCAAAAAAGAAAACTATAGTTCACAATTACTTATAAACTATAGTTCTATTTTTATTATCTATTTAGTTCCCTAACACTGCCTCTTCTTCGAATGCTTGCGAAAATTGAGCCAGATATATTGTGCCAGATACTAAATATTGCTCCTGGCAATGTCGCTAATGGATTTAATGAAAAATTAACTGCTGCCAATGAAACCGCCAGTCCACTATTCTGCATAGCAACCTCTATAGCAACAGCGGTTACTTTTGAATACTCCATTTTCATCAACTTAGCTACGATTAATCCTAAAATCAATCCTCCTAGATTGTGGAGCGCTACTACAACCAGCACAAGTATACCACAGCCTAAGATTTTTGTTGTATTTTGTGCCACTATACCTGAAATAATCATGACGATGGCAACAACCGAAATTAAAGGGAGCAAGTTGCTAACTCTTTTAACATGATAAGCAAAAAACTTATTGAGTACAATTCCAAGCATTACAGGTATCAAAATAATTTTTACTACAGATAATAACATGGCCCAAAACGATACTTCTATCCATGCCCCCCCTAGAACTACAACTAATAAAGGTGTCATTAAAGGTGCAACTAAGGTCGAGGCAGTGGTCATCGCAACCGATAGAGCCACATCTCCTCTGGCTATGTAAGTAATAACATTACTGGCAGTGCCACCTGGACAGCAGCCTACCAGAATAACACCTATGGCTAAATCTGGTTCTAAGTTAAATACCACTGCCAAAGCCCAAGCACTTAACGGCATAATCGTATATTGGGCAATACAGCCTATTAGTATATTTTTTTTATGAGAAAAGACAGATTTAAAATCCACCCATTTAATTGTTAACCCCATACCAAACATAGCGGTTCCTAAAAGCCATGGTGTGTAGCTTGTCGCCCAGGCAAACCCTGTAGGATAGATAAAAGCCAATATTGAAAATATGATAATCACAACCCCTATATACCGGGATACAAAGGAGCTGACTCTAGCTATTGCGTTCATCTTTCTATTCCTCACCATATATAAAATTATCTATTAATCTGGTTTTACCAATATATACTGCCATAGCAACCACTACAGGCTTCTCAACATGATCTACCGGCTGCATAGTTAAAACATCTACCATAGATATATAATCAATTTTGGCTAAAGACTCTTTTTCTATTATTTCACGCATCTGCTCAAGAACCATTTCACTATCACAGCCCATAAAGATGATTTCCTGACCCTTCTTAACCGCCTTTGAAAGGCAAAGAGCCGCCTTGCGTTCTGTCTCATTTAAGTAGGTATTTCTTGAGGATTTAGCCAGTCCATCTTCTTCGCGGATAATCGGGCACCCTACTATCCTAATATGAAAGTTCAAGTCCTTTACCATCTTTTTAATGATGGCAAGCTGCTGTGCGTCTTTTTGTCCAAAGTACGCATTATCTGGTGTTATAATGTTAAAAAGCTTAGAAACTACTGTGCAGACTCCTTTAAAATGTGTCGGCCTTGTTTTGCCGCATAAGTTATCAGAAAGTGTTGTAATGTTTACAACAGTGCATGGGTTCTGGTACATTTCCTCTGCTTCTGGATGAAAAATCAAATCTGCTCCCATTTTCTCACAAAGTGCGGTATCCCGGTTAAAATCCCTAGGGTATGCCTCTAAATCCTCATTTTCTCCAAACTGAGTTGGATTAATGAAAACGGATACTACTACTTTATCATTTTCCTCACGGCACTTTTTTATAAGGCTTGCATGCCCCTCATGTAAAAATCCCATGGTCGGAACAAACCCAATGGTTAACCCTTCCTTCCTCCACTGACGGATAATGTCTCTGGTTTCTAAAACTGTTACTGTAACTTTCATTTTTCTACCTCTCTTCATAAATAAACTTGAAGATAGTTCTCTTAATTGATTCTAAGCAATCCAAACACAATAAAAAAAGCACTTTCCACGGCATAAAAAGTCTCGGAAAGTGCATACTGTACTTTTATCATTTGTGAAATCCGAGTCTTATTTAATCATTAATATAAGCTCATTCTCTAATAAAATTTAGTTTAAGTCTGTAAAATCAACAAGAGTATAGTTTCTTAACAAATACTATCTCTGTTTTGCATTATAGCATATAAACTACGTTCAGTAAAAAGTTTTTTATTGTATTATTTGTGTAACAGTATATCCAGCCTCTTCTACAGCGGCTTTTAACTCATCTGTAGATATTGTAGCTGGGATTTCAACTTTAGCTTCTTTATTGTCAAGATTCACCTCTACAGTTGCCCCTTTAAAGGATTCTATTGCTTCTCTTACATGTTTTACACAGTTATCACACATCATCCCATCAATTTTTAAAGTTACCATTTTATTCTCCTCCTGATTCTTTATTTGATTATTTTTATTTTCAACCATTATCTGGTCTTTATATAAGTTATTATCCCCAGCCTTGTCGGCTTTAAACATCTTTAATCGAAGCGCATTTGATACCACAAATACGCTGCTTAAACTCATTGCCGCTGCTCCAAACATTGGGCTTAATCTCCACCCAAGGACGGAATAAAAAACACCCGCTGCCAATGGAATTCCTAAGCAATTATAAAAAAATGCCCAAAATAAATTTTGTTTTATATTTCTAATGACAGCCTTACTTAATTTTATAGCAGTAACAACATCCAGTAAATCGTTCTTCATAAGTACGATATCCGCACTCTCAACGGCCACATCTGTTCCAGCCCCAATGGCTATGCCAACATCTGCTCTTACCAAAGCGGGGGCATCATTCACACCATCCCCAACCATAGCAACCTTTTTACCCTCCTTCTGTAGATCCGATATAACCCTTTCTTTATCCTGAGGCAGAACCTCTGAAATAATATGATTTAACTGCAGATTTCCTCCAATGCCTTCTGCCGTTCTTTTATTATCACCAGTCAGCATAGTAACTTCTATATTCATTTTTCTTAAGGCTTCAATTGCCCTCCTGCTTGAAGGTTTGATAACATCTGCAACGGCGATAATTCCAATCAAATCATTTTGTGCCGCAAACATCATAGGCGTTTTCCCCTCTGAAGCCAGCCTGTTAATTTTATCTTCATAAGCTGCTATAGAGATTCCATTCTCCTCCATCATTCTCTGATTGCCTGCTAGGTATAATTTATCGTCAATACTTGCTTTCAGCCCTCTTCCAGATACTGATTGAAATTCCTTTACTTGCTTTATAATGATGTTTTCTTTATTTACATATTCCAATATAGCTTCCGCCAAAGGATGTTCACTTCCTGCCTCCAAGCCTCCTGCAATTTCAAGCAGCCTGTCTTTAGGTACATTTATAGGTATTACATCTGTAACTACCGGTCTTCCTTCTGTAATAGTTCCCGTCTTATCTAACACAACACAATCTATGCTATGAGCCAGTTCTAAGGCTTCCCCTGATTTTATTAAGATACCGTTTTCTGCACCCTTGCCAGTGCCTACCATAATTGCTACCGGTGTTGCAAGCCCTAATGCACAAGGGCATGATATAACTAACACACTGATAGCTGACGATAATGCGAACTCAAAATCTGCCCCAATTAAGAGCCATGCAATAGCAGTAATTAACGCAATCCCTATAACAACAGGAACAAATATCCCTGCTATTTTATCTGCTAACTTTGCAATAGGTGCTTTTGTGGCACTGGCCTCTTCAACCAGCTTTATGATTTGTGAAAAAGTAGTATCAGCTCCTACCCTTACAGCTTTTACTTTTATAAATCCAGATTTATTTGTAGTTGCTGCAATTACATTCATACCAACTTCTTTATGCACAGGTATACTTTCTCCTGTAATTGCTGCTTCATCTATGCTCGTACTTCCTTCTATAATGATTCCATCTATAGAAACGCTGCTTCCAGGCTTTACAAGCACAATATCCCCAACTGCCACTTCTTCAATTGGCACTTGTACCTGCTGTCCATTTCTTTCGACTAATGCAGTTTTAGGTGCCAGATTCATTAGCTTAGTAAGTGCTTCACTGGTTTTTCCTTTGGATTTGGCCTCTAAAAATTTCCCCACAGTAATAAGTGTAAGAATCATTGCTGCCGATTCAAAATACAGATCCATGTGATATTTAGCCACAAGTTCCATATTAGCTGATCCCAAGCCGAAGCTCATTCTATATATAGCAAATATGCCATATATCAGAGCTGCAGAAGAACCAATGGCAATCAGACTGTCCATATTCGGAGCACCATGAGCCAGCGTGCTAAAACCTTTAATAAAATAATTGCGATTTACGTATATGATTGGCAAACAGAGCAAAAATTGTGTGAATGCAAAGGATACTGCGTTCTCGTGCCCACTTAAAGCCTCTGGTAATTCTAGTCCCAGCATATGTCCCATAGAAATATACATCAGCGGAATTAAAAATCCAAAGGAAATAAGAAGACGTTTCTTCATATCAAGCGTTTGTTCTTCTGCTGGATTTTTATTAAAACTGCCATGCTGTCCTTGACTTTGTCCTTTAACTGTTCCTTGGTTTGTTGCTTCTGCCAATTCTGCACCATATCCAGCATGTTCAACTGAGGCAATAATCTTTTCCTCCGATAATGTATTTTCTTCATAATCTACCGACATGCTGTTTGTTAATAAATTTACACTTACACCTAAAACTCCATCCAGTTTAGCCACACTTTTTTCAACTCGTGACGAACAAGCTGAGCATGTCATTCCTGTGATGTTAAACTTTTGTTTCAATGTCAAACACCTCCTGTCTATTTTACGATTTTGCTCAACATTACTATTAGTTCATCAATTTTTTCTTCTCTTTCTTCTGCTGTGGCAGCATTATTTACACAGTTCTTTAAATGTGCAGATAAAACTTCCCTGTTTGTAGTATTTAAAATAGCTGCAGTTGCCATAAGCTGTTGTGATATATCTATACAGTATCTGTCATCTTCTACCATTTTTATAATGCCATCTATTTGCCCTCTAGCAGTCTTAAGTAGTTTTAAAACTTTTTTTTCATTTGCTTTCATAAAAGTCTCCCTAATTTATAATTAATACTCTAACCGATTTTAATCATTTCATCCACACCCCCCAGGGGTGTAGTAACAATTTACTGCAAAAAAATATAAAAGTCAAGCTTTTTTATTTTATTTACTAGAAAATCAATGAATATTTCTTATATATAAAAGGCTGTCTCAATATGAGACAGCCTTCTACTACAAATTGTCTACACTCTATATAAGAGTGAGGGAATCTTTCTTCCATCTATTGAAATACCTTATCTCCATCTTTCAGGCATAGTCAGATATTCTGGCAGCTTTGTATTGTCATTACCCATTGCCGTATTAATCTGCATTTGGGTTAGAAAAAGACTTTTACTTAAGTCAGTATTTCTAAAATTAGTATCTCTCATGTCAGCTCCTAAAAAGTTGGTTTTGTTTAAACTGCAGCCCTCAAAATCTGCTGCGATGAGCAAAGTCATGCTAAAATCTTTACCGTCTAAATTCTGTTTCTTAAAACTTTTCCCCATGCAATCGATACTATGATTATTATCTGCAATTTCACTATGTACCGCTTTACACGTTTCCTTAAGAATATGATTAACTCGATCTCTGTATTGTTCCAAATCTAATTTAATGATTTCTTCTGGTCCCATCTGTGTCATCTTACCATTTTCTTCAATTAAATTATGTATATCAATCTTTATAGTATTATCTATAAGAATCGTTTTCGCCTGAATTAAATACCATAGCATTTGATGAAGCTGATATACAATTAAAAACACCTGAAACATCTGATCTGCAGCCTCAGGATTCTTTTTCCAATCAAGTCCTCTGTAAATTTCCTGTGTCACCTTCTGACCAGCGCCAAAACAATCATACGCCATACAGCCCTTTAATTTATAGTCCACAAGATCATTATGAATGCTGCATTTAAAATCATCTTTTAGATTTCCACAAGGCTTTCCTGCCGCCTTATCTTCTGGAAAGCCATCCATTTTTGTATAGTATAAAGCAGTACAGCATATTCCACAGCATTCTTCACAATTTATTGATAATGTTATTAATAATTCATTATATAGGTCGTTTTTCTCTGAATCTGAATTCTTCATTCTAGTTCTCCTCATCTGTTCTTTTTTTAATATACTCTATATATTCATTACCCCAAACCTCTAGGCTTTCTAAAACCATCTTAAATTTGTGTCCTACTTCACTCACTGAGTACTCCACTTTTGGCGGGATCTGAGGATATTCCTTCCGAATAACCAAGCCATCTGCTTCTAATGCTTTCAATTGTTTTGAAAGAGTTGCCTGTGTCAGATTCGGTAACCTCCGTTGCAATTCATTAAATCTTACAGGACCTTCACTTAGATGATACATAATAAGCAAAGACCATTTTCCCGTTAAAACCTTCTGTGATGTTACAAAAGGACATATGCCAAACAATTCTTTTTTATCTTCCATAACCTTATCCTCTCATAAGTATAGTATCCCTTTTGATACCTAGTATATAAATTAATCGTACTTGTTAGTTTTATTATAATATATATAATTAAATCATAAATATTGTATTACGTAAATATGAAAGGAACAATAATATGGAAAAAGTATTAAAGTATTTGAAAGAAAACCCATTTTATATTGCAACATGTGACGGTGACCAGCCTCGCGTACGTCCCTTTGGGGCAGTAGCAAAATTCGAAGATAAACTTTATATTGTCACTAGCAATCAGAAAAATTGCTATAAACAAATGATTACAAATCCTAAGATTGAAATAAGTACTATGAGTAAGGATGGTACATGGATTCGTATAGAAGGTAAGGCTATTCATGATGACCGCAGAGAGGCACGTGTTCAGATGCTGAATGAAAATGAAGTCATACGCGATATGTACTCAGTAGATGATAACCTTATGGAAGTTTTATATCTTCAGGACGCAACTGCAACTATTTATTCTTTTACTAGTGCTCCTGAAGTAATTAAATTCTAATTAAGATTAACCCAAAATATAGACCCAATATAAAAAGCAGGTAGCTAAAAACATCAGGTAATAAATCTAATCAATAGCTATCTGCTTTTATTTATTTCTATCATGTCCAACTTTGAAGTTCTAAAATGTTGCCTTCAATATTCTAATTACCTCCACTAGCATTTCTATAAATTCTTGCTAAATCACTTAACTGTTCTTTTTTTATATCTCCCATCAGGCATATCTGAATCCAATTCTTTTGTAATAAATAGTTGCTCTCATAACTGACTAAGTACCCTTTTCTTCTCAGATAATCTCCGATTTTTTGTGAGTCATAGTTCTGTTCAATGGGTATGGTTAAAACTGCAGGATTAATGTCTTCCTGTGCATTAAACATGGGAACACCTAAAATCACTAAACTTTGCTTCAAGAAAAAAAACAACTTTTTTATACGATTAGACTTTTCATCTATATTTAAATTTTTCAGAGCAGTATGTAATGCATAAACTAAATTTGAAGATATAGTATATGGAATGCCTTTACTATGACTATATTGATACAAATTTAAATACCTGGGCAATTTAATGTCACCCTCTGCAATAGTATGATTGTAAAACACCATAGACAGTCCGCAAAAGGATGCTAACCCCTTTCCACTTACACAAGATGCTAAATATATCTTACTTAAATCTACCGGGATATTGCCAACGGCACTGATAGCATCTAAACATATTTTTATATCATTTTCATTGGCAATAGGAAGAAGCTTTTTAAAATCATTAATCATTCCTGTAGAAGTTTCAGAGTAAACCATATAAATCCAACCTATTCCTTCTTTTTTTAGAATACTTTTTATATGTTCCCAGTTAAAGGCTTCCCCCCAAGGAACTCCATAAGAAATAAAATCTAAAGCATTACAATTCCCATGATCCATTAATCGATTGCCAAATTCCCCATTACTTAATACTAACCCTTTTCTATTTAGTTTTGCTATTTCTAAGCATATCACATCATTTGCCAGTGTCCCTGAGCCAGTGAAAATCTCAACATTTTTTGCATTCACTAAGGAACAAAGCATTCTTTTGGTATCTTCAAAGACACTTTTAAAAGTTTCACTCCTATGGGACAATGGTATACTGGAAAAAGCTTCTTTCACCTCTGCGCTTATTTCTACAGGCCCTGGTAACAAACTAACCTGAGTTTTTCCTTCTAGAAGGGCCTGTAATTTAAAACTGTCCCTTGTAATGTACATTGGCTGAAATCTTGCAGTATCATTTCCAACCTCGTCTCCAAAAGGCATAAAGCCAATATGCTTGTATAATTTTTGCTGATTCAGAATTCCTGAAATTACTAATACGTCGTATTCCTTTAAAGTAATATATTGAAATGCATTTTTTATAAGTCCATACATCACCCTGGTTTTTCTAAATTCTTTTCTTACAGAAAGTAATCTAACCTCACAGATTCCTCTATGAATAGGAATATATCCATCTAAGTTTTCCATTTTCTCATCCAATGAAAAGGGTCTCTTATCTCTTAAAGCCAGCATCCCAATAATTTCTTTGTTTTTTAAGGCTATAATATATGTATTTTCCTTATCAAATCTATCTACTAATGTTTTACTCTGATTTCTATGGTGCTGTGGAATCTCTTCCACAAATGTTTCATAATTAAGCTTATATATTAATTCAAATTCCCAACTCTCCCTAGCTTGTCTAATCTCTATTCCCTCTTTTAGTAAAATATGAATCCCCCCTATTTACTTCAATTATCAACTTATTATGCAAGCTGAATATTCTATATTATACCATATAAAATAAAAGAAGGCATTATCTGCCTTCTGATTGGATTTATAATATCTCGTTCAATTTCTCTATCATTTTTTCAACGTCGACTTCGTGAACCGCTGCTGCTTCTTCCAATGTTTCAGACTGTGCAGAAGGACACCCAACACAACCCATGCCAAATTGCATTAAAATTTCAGCTGCTTCCTGATGATTCCTTACCACTTCTCCAATGGTCATTTCTTTTGTAATTGCCATAACTGTAACCTCCATTATTTTGTTTACGTTTTATAATAAGACACTGATTAGTAATTTTTTAGTAAACCATTTTTATCTGTCTACTAATTCTATATTCTCTGTATTTTTAACCAAATCATGCGCTCAAAAATATAACCATTACTTTATACCATAATAAAACGCCGTTCTGTTTGCATGCAGTACGGCGCTTCATCCTTTTTTATTTCATTTAAAAAATTTTTATAAATTCTAATATATTACTTTTTAAGGTCTTGAAAAAATCACAATATCATAACCATCATTTGAACTGTCTGTCTCATATAGCTGTATAATATCACCTATTTTAAAATCTCCACTATATACTCTATATTCATCATTATCATCTACTCGATATGATAATGCTTTGCTGGATAAATTATAAGTTTTTCCAGCAATTGTAACCTCGTTTCTCTTGTCCGCGTTATCAACTTTTCCCTGTTCTATACTTGAATCCACTTTTTCAGCAGACACGATAATGCCTTTTGAATCTAGGCTAACTTTAAACAATGCTGAATTGCTAAATCCCTCTTTACTATATTTAGGTTCATTCCAATCTTTAATTATATTTTGCTCACTAGTTAATGTATCAATTGTCCTTCCATCCTTATAACCAACTATGTGTTGTACCTTATTACCATCGTCGTTAGCAGCCTTATTGCATTGATTTATTACTGAATATCCTGTAGAAGCCGTCTTTGCCTTTTCCTTTGTGCTGCTATCATTAGTATTAGTATTGCTGGTTTCCTTACTTACTGCAGCACTCGTAGTCTTGTTTTCTACAGGTTTGTCTTGTGCCTTTGCAGCATTTGAATTTGACGCAACTTGTACTGTTTTACTTGCATTATCATAAGTAATACCGATTCCCAATAGTTCACTTATTTTTCTAATCGGAATATAAGTTGTCCCCTTATAACTGATACTAAACGGAACTGTACTCCCATCTGTTAATTGATAGTTTTCCCCTTGCTTAACAGCACTGTTACCATCTACAGTTATATTAACTGCATTAAACTGTGCCTGTATGTTATCAGCTAGCGCTGTGGTTGGAACAACCAACAAACAAGCAAAAATAAACCCTAAAATAAATCCCTTGAACTGTTTCCCCATTTTAAAATTTCCTTTCTTTCTCAAATAAAAATATTAAATATTGTTATATATTTCTAATTGTATTCCTATTTGGGAGCATATTCAATTTATTTTAGATAAAAGTTATAATTCTTTCACACATTTTTTGCAGATTTTCTTACCTTGAAAATCTTCCAGTTCTTCCATGCTCCCGCAAATCACACAGGATGGATTGTACTTTTTAAGAATAATATATTGTGAATCTACATAAATCTCAAGGGGTGCTTTAACTTCTATATCTAAGGTACGTCTTAGTTCCATTGGTAATACAATTCTTCCTAACTCATCTATGTTTCTTACTATTCCAGTTGCTTTCATATTAATTTGCCTTCTTTCTATTTATTTTTCATAATTTTACCATCTCTATTTTAGAATATATACATGTAAATATTGGTAAAAAAATATATAGGGTTTTGTTTTTTTAACAAAATAAACAGTCCATTATAATTTTATTTTGCATTTTCTCACTAACACTGTACATATCTACTTATATCTTTGAATATATATTATTAAAGATAATTATACCCATTTTCTAAATCCATAAAATTGTAAGATCAGAAAATACTTTTATTTTTAAGTATTCCTTAAAGAATTTCTTTACAGTTTGCATGTCATTTAACTGCATTTCTTTTAGCAATAAGGTCTGCTGTCCGACTTGGGATTACCACTTGGTGGCTGGTCACTTTCCTTCTGGGAGGTGATGTTATGGTTACATATGAAGGCCTTTTCACCTATTCTCTTGTAATTATTGGAATTGTTTCAACTTGCATTACAATAATGCACAAAAAATAACACAACCACCTAAACTGTCAATTTAGATGGTTGGCTAATTAAACAACTACTTTGGACTAACCACCGTTACGAAAAGTGATAATCCCTTTTTGATGTTACTCTATAATTTTATTACACAATCTTATTTTTATTCGGCTTTCTTTTTATTCGCAGTAATTTTTCCATATCTTCAAATAAAACAATGTCTATCAATTCAAACATAATCCATTTTCCATCATGATATGTAGTAGCATCATCATATATCATTTGAACGGTTTCAGAATACCTCTCTCTTTCTGCCTCAAACTTTTCTCTTTCTGCCTTGCCAAATATAACCATAAACCCAAAGCAATTATCTTTAGCATACAATGCACATAGTGTTTTCCCTCCTCTGCGGTATTTGTATTCATATTTCCATGCTTTACCGCCATTATTCCAGATACGTTCCATCTCATAGCTGTTTTCTATCATTTTACACATTTCTTCCCAAACATGAAATTTCTGCTTTCCAACTAACTCGCTCATCTCTTCTCTTGTAGGTATTTTATCTAACATGTCCTTCCACCTTCTCCTATAGATATAATTTAGATAGTTCGCACTAAACTTTGAATATATCATAGCATATTTTGTACCTGTAATGTTTTTAACTTCTGTAACAACTCTACGGAGCGTTTATTGTATTCTTAATCCTCATCCATTATTATTTTTTATATGGAGATAAAGGTGGCATCGCTACTGTTTCGACAGCATTAAAAATCATGTCTGAAGGAGGTGTATTTTATGGATAAGCTCTCAAAGAAACAATTAAAAGAACAATACAAAAACAGGACAGTTGTTGGTGGAGTATATTGCATTAAATGCAATAGTAATGGCCGTCAGTGGATTAAATCAACAATGGACATGACAGGGCAGAAAAACAGGTTTGATTTTTCTGTATCCATAAATTCTTGTCTTGAACCCAGTATGCGTTTGGAATGGGAACAATATGGGTCAGAATCGTTTTCCTTTGCAATACTTGAAGAGATCAAAAAAGGGGAAACACAAACGGAACGTGAATTTGCAGAGGATGTTGATGCCTTACTTGAAATGTGGGCTGAAAAACAACTGCAGGAAGATTAGAAATGAGGTAACCAAAATGGAGCAAGAACTTAATATAAATAGATTTCTTGATGACACAGGAAAAATAGCATTATTACCCCAAAAACACAAAATGCGCTATTTAGTACTCGCATATTTAGCAGATAAATTTGAGCCAGATTGTAATTATACAGAACAAGAGGTTAATGAAATCTGCGACAAGTGGCATAACTTTGGGGATTACTTTATATTGCGGCGTGAGCTTATAGATAATGGCTTGCTCTGCCGCGAGCCAAATGGTTGCCGATATTGGAAAGCAAACCTACTAGAAGCAAAGGAGATTTATGATGAATACTGAATTTCATCCCATTGATTTTGATAACTGGAATAGGAAACAATACTTTTACTATTTCACCAAAATGTTACCAACAGGCTATAGCCTTAGTGTAGAAGTTGATATTACTAACACTTATAACTTAGTTAAAAAATTAAATATGAAATTTTTCCCTGTATACCTGTATTTAGCCTCCAGGCTGATATCAGAGCAACAGGAATTTCGGATTGGAAAAATTGAAGAACAATTGGGATATTATGAGGTATTACATCCCTCATATGCCTGCTTTCATGAAGATGATAAAACCATGTCCAGCATGTGGTCGGTATATGCCCCTGACTTTGAAGATTTTTATAATAATTATCTTGATGATCAGAAACAGTATGCCGAAAATCATGGTATTTTGGCAAAATCTGGGATTCCAGCAAATAGTTTTATGATTGGAATGTTACCTTGGACACAGTTTACAAGCTATTCTCCAATTCCCTTTGTCAGTTCAGACAATTATTTCCCTGTTTTAGAAGCAGGAAAGTTTTTTGAACGGGATGATAAAAAAATGATGCCCTTATCAATTAGTGTTCATCATGCAGTGGCAGATGGCTATCATGTTGGTCTATTCCTGGAAAAATTTCAGAAATATATGCATCATCCTGAAGAGTGGATTAAATAAAAATCCACTCTTCTTTTTTTTATACTTTTCTGAAACATATACTGTGTACATAATACTTTTTATTGTCCCGAAAATTCCATATCCAGGATTTGTTGTAAGTCATATATTTTTCTGCTAATTCGCATAAATGTTTGTACCCATGCCTTGCCCCTGCTACACCGCCAGTTTGTACAAAGAATTCATCTATTTTTTCATATTCATTTTGAGCCATTAACCCATTGATAAAACCCTCGTAAGACAACGTATTATTTCTTTCCGATAGTTCCATAACATCAAAATAGGAAAACAACCAACCATCTTTCTTCACTAAAGAAGCTACTACTTTGTTATAATTTTCAGCTAATATATTGGCAATATTGCCTGCTTCACTCATCATCACATCCCGATATTCATTGTCGATTGCTGCTATTTCTGTATAAGGAACAATTAATTGAGAATGAACTGCACCAGAAATTACTAATGAGTATTCCTGATTATCTAATAACTCTTTAACGTTACTAGCAGCTGAATTTAGTCGTTCCATAACAAATTGCATCACTGTAGCTGGATTTTCTTTCATTTTGATTTTAGCAATCACGTTATCAATAAAGTCCTTATTATAGAATCCGGTAAATTCTATATTTCCTTTCAGTATAATTTTCTCCTTTTCTTCAACGCTTAACTCCTGCCTCTCCAAGGCCTTTTCCATGCTGTTATAATCATAGTCAACTAACGTTAAAGATTGCACATGATCTAACAAAAACTTTAAATCGATATCCTCACAACGACCCGCCCCCAAAACCACTGCATCTTTTATTTTTACAGCAGAAAAGATTCTCTCACTCAAAATACAGTTCATTATATGCCTATGCAGCTCCCATCTTTGCCATCTTTCACGGCAGCCATCGTCGGCGTTGCACCTTTCGTAAATGTCTAATACCATTTAATTTTTTCCTTTCTCATTCCGTTATTTTGCTGCTGCAGACAACCACATAGAATTCATACGATCTTCACACTCCCATTCATGGCATTTTGTGCGGTCCGGTGTAAACCTTATAGTTTCATTCTCATATCTTCTTTAAACTTTTTTCGAGAAGGATTGCCTTCTACTCTCCAGATTTGTTTATTCTTCAAATCATATATAACAGACCAGACAGTATCTGCATTTTTCTTACGGTCATATTGACATATAAATCCATGCTCTCCTGCCAATACAGATTGAGCAAACGGAATTGAATATTCATCTTTATATTTTTTTAGGGCATTGTATACGGTATAATACCGCTCGTCTGAACGCCAATCATCTATATCTGGATTTCGATATTGCTTCATTTGGGCAGAATTGAAGTTGTTGGCTGTTGCAACAAAATTTTCTCCCACCCCTGGGGTGATAACAATAACATTTTCAGGATTACACTCTATAACTGCAATGTCTCCCTCTTTATCTGCAATAGTAATAGTTTGAGCAGATGCTATAGGTAAACACTGCAACTCGGAAATTGCTTCTTGAGTGGTTTTACATTTTTCAAGTAGATATCTTACCAGCATACCAGAATTAAACCCTGGTTTTCTTATTCTAGGATATATAAAAGTAAGACCCACCGCTAGTCCATGTTGGTTTACTCCATCTTCCATCTGAACATAAGCGGTTGTATTGGCATTGAACGAATAACTTCCATCTAAATGATAGATACAGTTCATATACGTTTTTTCAAGGCTTACTAAAAAATCACTGTTTCTGCCAAAAATAATTTCATTATCTGTACTAATGGCGAAACATGTGCATTTGTTATCAAATTCAAAGCAGTACATACAAAATAAAATAGCTTGTAACGTTTCAACAGGTATTTCGTTTCCATCCGCAATTCCCTTAATTTCCTCAAGGATTTCAGGGAAATATTTTTTATACTCTTCTACACATTGACTGGCAAATTCATACTTTTCTTCTGTTAATTTAAACGTTGGACAAAAATCAAGCTTCTTTCCAAACTTTGATAACATCTGCCCCCATTTAAAACCAACTTCGTAATGTGTTCCTTTAAATCTTCCGTGATACATAATTTTACTCTCCTTTAAAATATTGAGAGTTGGCGCCATCTCACATGACAAGCGTAATTGAATAAAAATTTTATGTCAAGGGTTATATTAATTTGTTGTATAGGCAATAAAAAAACCTATAGGAATTTAATCCTATAGGTTTAATTTTTTAAATATTATCTGTAGTTTCTGTTGTTGTTCTGCTGTTTCTTAGCTCTTCTACAGTCTGGACATCTCTGTGGTTCGTTCTCGAATCCCTTTTCTTTATAAAAAGCCTGTTCGCCTTCAGTGAAAATAAATTCTTTACCACAATCTTTACAAATTAAAGTTTTATCTGACATTTTCATTCCTCCATTTTAAATAATTAGACAAAATACTGATTTTTAATCATTTATAAGGAATGTTATAATCAGATTTAATCTTAGTTTATATTGTAAACATTTACAACTATTAAAATATAACATAGTATTCAAATGAATGCAAGCCTTTATTTGAAATTAATTCACTTTTTATCAGAAGCTTAACCTATGTTGTTTACCTAGAATAGGGAGTTAAATAAAAAGAGCACAAAATAGTGCTCTTTTTATTAGTCGAGAAATCAAACTATCAAACTTTAGATACAAATTTTAACCTTTAATTTAAAACTACAATTGTTTTTGGCTGCATAAATATTACACATAAAAAACTGTTATAAATAAAAATCGCCCTCCATATCGCACCTTCCTTTCTGATTTCCGACCTAGTTATATTATGCTCAAGTTTTGATTTTTAATTAATAAATAAATAAGGTAATATTTTCTATAAATTTGCTGCTATTGATTTTTGGAATTATTATCTGTTTGATTAAGTCCAAAAACAGCTCTAGCACTTTCTGCTTGAGGGTCATGTTTTATATGCTTTGAATGAAACTTGCCATCACTGTTCTTTTTATTTTTTGTACTTTTTTGCTTATTTCCAACTCCCATAATAAAGCCTCCTTATTTCTTAATATTGAAATGCTTTTTCTTTTACCGTAATATGAATCACCGCCTAAAGAAAAGTATTACTAATTATTGTACACTCTCTATCTCCTCCAATTTTGCTCCGCACATTGGACAATAATTGGTTTGCAATTTAATCCGCCTTAAGGTGGCTTTTTCCTTTGGTCTGTATACACACAGTATTTCCGTTGTAGGTTGATCCTCAAAACCAACATAAACTTTATCTGAGTTTTTAAATTGCTCTTCTATACAATGACAAGTAAATCTCTTCATTTCCTACCTCCCATAAGTATATAAAATGCTTATGCTAAAAAATATCAATATTGGTTAATCTGGTTGTCGACAACTTGTTTCCCAAGAGTCGCCAACGCTCTAGATGGTAAGTCTCCATAGTCAGCTTCTTGATTATTGTTTACAGTATTAACAAGTTCTTTCCCCCGCTCTACTAGTGGCTTTGTCATCAAATTTCCGATTTCCTTTGATGTCATATTGCCTAAATCTATATTATCATTCATGATCTCACCTCCTTGTTATTATCCTAACCAAATCCGGTGATGGTATTCTTTGATAAACAATATTTTATAATAGGTGGTGTTTAATAAAAAACAAAAAACCTACAGAAATTTAATCCTATAGGTTCATTTTAAAAAATGCTATTTGTAGTTTCTATTGCTGGTGTTCTGATGTTTTTTCGCTTTTCTACAGTCTGGACATCTTTGTGGTTCGTTTTCGAATCCTTTTTCTTTATAAAAAGCCTGTTCACCTTCTGTAAATATAAATTCTTTACCACACTCTTTACAAATTAAAGCTTTATCTGACATTTTATTCCTCCATTTTAAGTTATTATACAAAATACTGATTTCGAATTATATTTTAAATATTCTTAATAATCAGAATATAGCATATGGAGAAAAATTATGCAAGCTTTATTTAGAAAAAAATAAGAAGCATACTGTTCACAACGCACCTTGCCTTACAATCTCTCCTCCCTCTTTGCCTGCGCCGGGTCCCAGTTCAATACTCCAATCGCAACTACCAATAAATTGCTTGTTATGTTCAATGGCTATAACAGTATTTCCATTAGAAATTAATTCTGATACTAATTCTAACAAATGATCTATATCAGAAAAATGTAATCCTGTTGTCGGTTCATCCAGCAAATATAAAACATTATTTTTCTTCCTCGTAATTAGTTCTTTTGCCAATTTTAATCTGGATGATTCTCCCCCTGAAAGAGTCGATGTACTTTGTCCAAGTTTCAAATATCCTAGCCCCACTCTTCGTAGAGACTTCAATTTTAGAATCATATCCTCTGGCTCACACCAAAATGATAGTGAATCCTCGATTGACATGTTTAAAACTTCATCTATGCTTTTGTCATGATAACCAACTTCCAGTATTCTCTTCTGATATCTCTTCCCTTTACAATCCGGACATTGCATATAAGAATCTTCCATATACTTTAATTTGATTTTTCCTTCGCCCTTACAAGTGGTGCACTGTCCAAATTCTCCATTAAAACTAAAATATTTATCGCTCAATTTATTTTCAACAGCCTGTGCTGTAGATGAAAAGGCTATTCTTATCAAATCCATCATGCCAATATAGGTTGCAACAATAGATTTAGAGGTTTTTCCTATGGGCAGCTGATCAACCAAAATAACATCAGAAAAATCCTTTCTACATTTTGTTCCATTATAAATTTCACCTTTCAGCAAAGAAGATTTTCCACTTCCACTTACTCCACAAATACAGGTAAGTGCATTTTTAGGAAATGTAATAGAAATATTCTTTAAATTCCTGTAATTTAGATTTTGCATTTTTATAAAAGGCATTTTCTCTATATCATGCTTTCTATAGAATGGCATTTTTCTATTGATTTCAGGATTCATATATTTATTTATTTGTGTGCCTTTATGATGAATCATTGCTTCAAGTGAGCCTTCTCCTACTAAGAATCCGCCTTGTTTCCCTGCACCAGGTCCAATTTCTATTATATTATCTGCAACTCGAATCATATCCTCATTATGTTCCACTATAATAATTGTATTTCCTTCACTTTTTAGATTTTGAATCACACCCATTACCTTATTATAATCATGAGGATGCAGCCCTTTTGAAGGTTCATCAAAAACATATAAAATGCCCGTCATATGGTTAATGGATGCTCCTAATAGTTTTACTCTTTGCCCTTCTCCTCCAGACAAAGTGTTTGTTTCCTGATTCAGCTGCAAGTAGCCAATTCCTAATCGTACAGCCGATTCAGCAATTTCTTTTAAAGCTCGGATTGCATTTTCAATCTTTTTAATCTCATTCTCGCATAGTATTGTTTGTAGTTCATGACAGAAATCAATTGCTTCACAAAATTTCATCTCTGCTGCCTGTGGATACCTAATCTGGTTAATTGTTGCCATTCTTCCTTCCTTATTTAGTCGTTCTCCCTCACAACTCTTACAGGTAACCTGTGTCATATATTTATCCAGTGATTTTGTCTCAGTATTTTCCTCATATATTCTATTGATGATTTGACAGATTCCTTCTACCGGACGGGTAATCTGACCTTTTCTTCCGTTCTTCTTATTATCATAAGAAAATGTTACTACTTTTTCATCGGATCCATGAAGTACTAGATTTCTATATTCCAAGGATAATTGGTTCCACGGCTTTTCCAAATCTTCCTTCATTTCCTCCGCCAGCCCGACCATTTGACCCTTCATCCAATTTGCATTTGGATTTTCTATAAAAGTTCTTAATTTGCCATAAAAGGAAGAAGCCCCATCTAATAATGATAATTCCGGATGATCTATAATTTTATTTTCATCAATCTCAGTTGTTCGTCCTCTTCCATTGCAAACCGGACATCTACTATCCGGATCTACATAACTGAATATTTGTGGTGTCATTTCAAACATCAATTTACCACATTGATAGCACTTTTGCTTTGTCTGCAATAACAGGAAATCTTTCTGCGGAAGTTTGATGTAAAACCCTCCATTACCCCTATCTAGTGCAATATCTACCTTTTCTTCAAGGGTTCCCTCTCCTATTATCTGCTTTGTAAGGTCATATATCTCAATATTTTTTTGAGTATTTAAAAGGGAGAGAATTGTATCTCTTGTTAATGGTATGATTTCATTTCCACAGTTTGGACAATGACGAGTTGATACACTGGCATAAATCACTCTTAGATAGTCATAAGCGTTGGTATAGGTACCTACTGTAGAAAGTGAATTACCACGAATGGCTTCCTGTGAAATAATAACCGCTGGAATACATCCTACCATACTCTCCACCCTTGGTTTCTGTAACATATTGCGATTATGATTTAAGTATTCCATCCGTCTCCTACATTCAGCGTATATTGTATCATTGACAAGACTTGACTTTCCGCTTCCACTCACCCCAACAACTGCCGTTATCTTTCCATATGGTATTCTTACATTTATTCCCTTTAAATTATTTTCTCTGGCTCCTAGAACAATAATCCCATCCTCTTTTTCATATTCTTTTGCCCTATTATCGGTTATATTAAAATCCTTAATCTTGATTTTACTATTCTTTCTCAATAACTCCTCTAATCCGCTATCTTTGCATTCTATTTTCCCCAGATTCTTATTCTCATCTATATCATCTAACCATTTCGGCCAATGACGGAGCCACTCTGGTACTTCACATTGTGTAATACAGTCTTCTTCGGATGAATATGCACTAATGCCAAGACAAGGAGTTTTGTCAAAGCTCTCTATTCCACTTATGTAGATTCTTTTTTTCGCCCGATCCACCTTCTGTACTCGTGCTACAGTCATAGCGATCGGGTTAGGTCTCACCGGAGATCTTGTTGCAAATATTCCTGTCCTTGGTGCATTTTCATATGGGGGATTGCACTCCGTTGCTTGGCGATATCTATCAAAGTCAAACTTATGAAACCACCAATATATTTTTATGTACTTACTTGTAATACTTACCGCATTATTAGATTGTATATAAATATCGCCATTAATATTGCGAATCATTCCAATGGAATCCACTTCAAAATTAGCGTCCAATTGGTTTTTAGTTAATTCTATGTTATCCTCTAAAACCCTTGGCGATGGCATAACTTCTTTTACAGAATCTTCACATGGGAAATAAGGCTTTAAATCAATCAAATCTAATTCCTCCGCCACATTTACACTATCCTCTGTTAAAATGAGTCCCTTTTGAAGATAAACCTTTTGGATTCTAACGATTTTCTTATACATACACCATTTTTCATTCTGATAATAAGTATAAAAAACATGTACATGGCTAAATTGATCTAAATACTTTAATGCTTTTTGAAATTTCTTATCTACATAAATTACAGTACTTTGTTTCTCAGATTTTATCTTGCCAATTACCTTCAATTGATACATTTTTACCCACTCCTTATTCTGCTTCATTTATACCATCATAAACCATTACATCGTGTGAGAGTCAATAAAAAATGAGCTGATTATGAACAAAAAAAAAACGGTTATTGCTTATTTGCAAAAACCGCTTAAAGTATTTTATGTATTCAATTGGGAATTTTACACAGATAAATCAATAGCCCCAGTCGTATCCCCGATACTTGCTATACTGTTCCCTTGACTTTCTCTGGCAGCGTTATTCCAAGCATCATTGTATATGCACCAAAGTTCAGACTCTCGGGCATTCTCTGCCTTTGTTCCATAAAATGTCCAGCTTCCGTTTGAATAAGTAGCCACCATCTCACCGTTGCTATCGTTAAATTCAGCATAAGACACATTTTTTACTTCCTTCTTATACTTAACACTACCAAGCAGATAATCTATCAAGTTAAGGGTTTTAGGCTGCTGATTATTGTTTTTGAATACTGTTGCTAACCCCTGGCTTATCATTCTTTTTCTGTCAGGAGAAACAGCGGAGACATAACTTTTCACCAGATTTCTAAAACCCGCAGATTCCGATTGAAATTTTCCGGCGGCCTGATCTTTTTTTGCCTGCTCAATAATAGCCGTTCTATACCCCTCATCGCTCATAACTGGCTCCGTCTTCGTGTTAAAATGAAAATCCGTATAATCAGGCAATTGTACATTCCCGATTTTCCCTGTACTTAAAACAGCACTACTTTGTGTAAAAGTGTTATTATTTTCTATCCGCATTTCCGTATTTCCTCCCCACTGCATCCCCTTATAACTTAATCCTTTATTTATAGCATACTACATTTTTGGATTATATTGGAATGTTTTTTTGAATTCTATACATTTCACTTAATAGCAGGCATATCCCTATCATTATATTTCATTGCTTTTCCAACAAAAACACTAGAACCACCACCATAGATTTCATCCATTATTTTTATGATTTCTTGACGATTCATATAGCTATGGTATATTCGTCGAAATGTCTCTGATATGTCGTCTTGCTCCAGAATCATTTTAAATGTTTCCTTCCACTCATTTACAAGCTTTTGAATTTCAGGCTTACTCACATCTTCTCCTTTATAAGCTGCAATCTTTTTAACAATTCCATCAAGCTTCAATTGTAATTTACCCATTCCCTCTTTGGGTAACGGTGCCTGCTTTAACGATTCTATATACTTATCAACACTTCCATAATACTTTATTGCTGATTCCGTTATTTTCGCTTTGTTTTTTGTCATGCGCGCAATCAATGCGTCAATGCTTCCATATTGGTTAATCAAAGCCTGCTGATACCCTTCATCCAATTGCATAATCCTACTTCTGAATACTTCTTCTAATTCATTATGTTCAAATACTTTAAAATCCATCTCGTTATTCCCTTCCAGAATCTGCTCCATTTGTTCAATCAACTTGGTTAAGCGATTTCTTTTTGCGATCAGAAAGTCCTTCTGATTTTTTATTGCTGCTTTTTGATTAAACAAGGGCTGATTCATAATCTCTTTTATTTTCTTAAGCGGTAAATCCATTTCTTTATAAAACATAATCTGCTGCAAACGCCTTAGCGACTCCTCGTTGTACTTCCGATATCCGTTTGGTTCGATGCAGCAGGGTTTCAACAGATCTATCCTATCATAATAATGCAGCATTCTTATGCTGATTCCACTGTAATTGGCCAATTCGTGAATTGTCATCATATCCTCCCCTTCCTTGTATAACTAGCATATTACACTATGACACAATGTCATAGTCAATAGGGTTTATCCTTTCTTCTATTTTCTTTTAAGTTTATAACTTAAATATTGTACAAGTTCATCTGTTGTGGGGACTGCACCTTTATGCGGCATGCTTTTTTGTAGACACTTTTCTTTTTCTGATTTATCAGGCTTTTGGTACGCATAATCAATAGCAGCTTGCATATCTTTTTTGACCTCCAGAACGCTTACTCCATGTTTTTTTGCAATTTTGCGATATATTGCTCTCATACTCAAAATTAATTCACCCCTTATCTAATCTATTCGTATATCATACTTATTGTAGACGATATAATTATATATTTCAAGATTAATAACTAATTTATTCGTCCAAAAGAAGCAATACTATCTATTACAATCAGATAGAGGTGAGTATATGGATGATAAATTTATTCGTAATAGAATTAGTGAATTACGTATTCAAAAAAATATATCCGAAAGAAGCATGAGCATTGAGCTAGGTCATAGTCCTAGTTATATCCATAGTATCGTTTCCGGCAAAGCATTACCGTCAATGACTGAGTTTCTCTATATCTGCGAATACTTTAATATTACTCCAAAAGAGTTTTTTGACGTAGGAATCAACAACCCCGCATTAATCAAATCTGTCATTGAAGATTTGAACACGTTGGATGAAGTGCAGATAATTAATATTTACGAGATAATCAAAGGTCTAAAAAAGTAAAAGAGGTATATCACTATTTTTAAAGATAAGTAGGGATAATTACTATTGTAATGTACAAAATAACTCCTATAAAATACTATGCAAAGGAGATATATTTTAATGGCAAAAGATAGTCAACCAGATAATAAAGAGGCAAGAATGGAGAAATGTAATTATCAAACTCCAATAACTGAAGAAGGGCATAACCATAATCCAAATTCAAAACACAAATCTACAAAGAATGAGGGATTTAAAAGTCCACATTATAACAGGTTCGGTAATTAAATATGGAATTAAATAATATAACCGAGTCAATCCACTTGGTATAGTAAAAACACTGTCTCATGATTTATTTTTTCATGAGACAGTGTTTTATTATTTCATAATTAATTTACATATATATCTAGATAAATAATCGTTTAATTTTTCATCACACGCATATACATAGGTTCCCTTTATTCCACGGGTCATCAATGTTGTATATATGTTCATTATATAATTAAAAAGCGATTCTTTGTTTTTTAATGCACTTTTCCCTTGCGTATCATGATATTGAGTTTTGTCCACATATATTATCTGCTTCTTGTCATCATATTTGATTTCATTGCCAAGAATTACTCCAGCATAATTTAAATCATATCCTTGAATTGTATGAATACAGCCGATTTCATTAATTGCATTAGGAGAGTTAACCCAGTCTTTACTTTCTGAATTCCATTTATATTGATGGCCTTTTATACTAATATCAAAAGTATCCTGACTATTGTCCTTTTTTGTATGCCATTTCCAAGAATACCCTGCAACTGTTCTACAAAGTCCAAATTTCTTTTCTCTTTCTTTAATTTCAAAAATCATTTGTTCTACATCATCAAAGATTTTAAAATCATAGTCACTAAAATCAATAAATCTACTAGGTGGACTATAGCTGAATATTGATTTAACGTAATCAATATAATCATTACCACCTTGACATCTAAATTGAGAAGTTAATTTATAGCAAGTAATATTCTCATTTTCCATTAACTTGTCAAATTGTTCTTTATCAACATCTGAAGGCTTGACTGACTGCATGCTATCATAAAAAAACACTTGATTTTTACTGCATTTTAAAATCCAGTGTAATTCAGTTCCATTATTATCAAATCCTAATTTAGTGTTATTTTTATCAAAAGTTGGATAATTAGATAATGCCTTACGTTGTCTTAGCCTATGCGCTTCATCCACTATGAGTAAATCATATTCCATCTTTGGTACATCAATAGGACTTAAAACCATGTTAATATTTAAACCCTTTATGTTTTTAAATACTTTTTTTATTGTACATCGTAAAGATTGCATTGGCACAACTAACCCAATTTTCATAGTGTTAAGTAGCTTTAAGGATTCGTAAATATCTTCATAATTTGAATCTACTCCAAAACTATATTTTAACAAGCTTTCCCTATTCTCACTTAAAAGTTTCATAATAAAAACAGCCAACACAGTCTTACCTGACCCAGCACCACCTTGTACTATAGTAGTAAAACTTTCCCCATCTATTTGGTATTTTTTAATGCTGTCAATAATCTTATATATAATCCTGTACTGATCAAGATTTAATTCTTTATACGGAGAATATTTAAAGATATCGGAATTTTCTATTGCTTTAATTTCATTTTTTGCTAGTCCTACCTCTTTCAAATGTTGCCATATTTCATTGAATTTTGATTCGTACTCTTCTCGATTATAATAATTATGGTATTGCATGCCCATATTCGTATTCTGTAATTTAAATTTGCCATCAGAGGACATATACTTTATTAAATATGCTTCTAAGTCTAAAATTACAGATTTATTGAAATTATCATCGCTAATTAATGTAATATAACTCAAAAGCCTTCGTTCTGTATTTTTCAGGTGCTGGCTTGTCCTAATATTAGCATTAACCGTTTCACCAACGTATGCTTCATTCTTATTATTAATTATATAAACTACAGGCCACTCTTTCCCGTATTTAAGTTTGCTAACTTTATCAGGTGCTTCATCCTCAAAATCTGTACTTTGAATAAGAGCCATAACAATATACCTCGCAATATTAATATCTAAAATTCGTTGTACTTTTTGCTGCTTCCTTTGCATTTTGATACTGGATACTTCTTGCTATTTTCATCCAATTTTCTCAAAATTTCGCTTTTTAAGTCGATGTTGACCTTATCTGCAAACATGACACAATACATAACTATATCAGCAACCTCATCACTAACGGCATGAATATCGTATTCATTATTCCATTGAAAGCATTCTAATAATTCTGCTGCCTCTATTGAAATTGATTTTGCTAGGTTCTCCGGAGTATGAAACTGCTCCCAGTCTCTTTCTTTATTAAATAATATTAATTTATTTTTGATATCATCCATGGTTTACCTCATCATAAAAAGTAATTATTTACCATTAAATATACCATTTTTTAAATAAATAAACAAGCAATAGTAATAATTACTGGCGTAATTATATTATTACAAAATGGGTAATGTAAGAATTATGAGACAGCGCTTTTTTATTTGCACTGGTGGCTAGTCCGAGAATCGTTTTTAGCCATCTAAATTGCTTTCGGTAGCTTTGCTATTTTTTGAGTTTATATTCGCACACATACCAATCAGGCAGACTCTATAAACTAACATTGCTTAGTGCGTGCACCCCATATTCCCCTAATTACGATATATATTAAAAATTGCTCAATATGTACTATTTTCCACGTTGAACGATTGCTAACTGTTCATCTTCTTTAGACAAAATAATCTTGTAATCATCGAAAAAATAGTCTGATTCATTTAAATCTTCTTCTGAGAATCCTTTCCTGTAATTAAACTGGATAGTTTCTTCGATGTGAAGATCGCCTTGTTCCTTATGTATTGTATATTTTTGTGGTAGAACAATCGGTTCTTTATCAATAATTTTCTTCAAACTTTCGGGAAGATCAATAGAAATATTCAAATCTTGTACTTTTTTTCCGTAATCTTTTAAAGTTAAGTCAACTGTTATCGTATTCTCTTTTGGTCCATTACCAAAGGAATAGTGGCTCTCTATTACATCAATTGATTTAAGCCCACCACTTAACACATAGTATGGTATCTTAATTACATTCATTGCATTGAACGTGAATGGAACTACAATGCAAAACATAATAATAAATATTCCTAATTTACCACATTTAAAATATCTGCTTTTTACAATTTCTCTATAACTCCACAATAGCAGAGCCAGTGGCAAAATTCCATTTAAATATAGTCTTGACCCTGGACTTAATTTTATAGTTGGCATAATTAAGTGAAATATTGCTTTATCCTGATGCGGTAGTATCATAGCGCAAAACGCAGTAATTATAACAACCACAACTGCTCTTATGTATCTTCCAACGTCTTTCTCCATTTTGTCTTCCTACCTTCTTTGTGTTTTTGTTATGTTAAATTATACCATATATTAAAAAAATGTTATATGCGGAATATTAAAAAATAGGTAGTCCTTCTTGCTTATTCCAAATGAATAAACAACCCAAGCTACCTATCTTAACTCCATTAATTATTACAAACACACAGATCTCAATATCCTATATACAGAACGCATTCCTAAAATGCTGACTAGTGATTATTTACTATTTGTGATTCATTTCTGCGATATAAATCTTTGAATTCATTCTGCCTGCAATATCTATTGCTTCGCCGGCATCATCCACTGATAAAATAAACCTTCTAGATACCACATCCTTACCAATATGCAGTTCCACATTTGGTCTGGATTTGATTGAATCTGTATGAATTGTGTTTATTTCGTTCCAGTCCCACATATTATGAAACTGCACTCCACAGATAGTGTACAGAATATCCACTCCTTCTTGTGAAATCACATGTTTTCTGTCAGAAAAAGTGGCAAGAATCATGATAATTCCAAATGGCAGATAAAACCAGTCACGGTTTACAGCTGCGTTATAAACAGCGTAAGCTCCAAAGATGACAACTGCTGCCTTTACCCACAGCTTTCGTTCAGGCATGATTCCGTAATATTCCATAGTTTCTCCTCTCTAAAAACCAAATGTAAATATATATTTTAAATATGAATATTTGATCTGAATTTGTTTCTATATGCTCTTATATATTCCAGCAGATCTTCTTTCTGCAAGAGCCTTCATAGCCATTTCATGTGCTTCTTCAGGTGCATCAGCAGGTCCATGACCCTTTTTTAGCTTACCAAACAGATTAGTTCTTGATCCATCAGCATATAAAATATTCCCACCCCAGCTTACAGTAATAATAGCATAAATAGGGTTGATGATATTCATGAAGCAATATGGCAAGTATGACAGTGTTGGAACTCCAAGTACTGCTGAGTGGTATGCACCGCAAGATGACCAAGGGATAAGTGGTGACCATAAAGTACCACCGTCTTCAAGTGATCTTGACAGCATGTTCCTACCAAGACCCATTTCATCAAAATTTTTCTTATACATTGATGAAGGAATGATTAATCCTAAATACTGGTCACACATAGTTGTGATACAGAACATTGAAGTCAGAATAGTAACAACAACTAACTGGAATGGAGTCTTAACCTTCTTAATCAGTCCGCCAAGAAGTGATTCTACTGAACCAATCTTCTGAAGTATACCACCAAAAGCAACCGCAACTATTACAAGGTTGTTAGTCCAAAGCATACTGTTCATACCACCCCTGTTTACAAGCTTCATAAACAGTGCATTTTCTGATTCAGCAGTATATCCATAGTGTAACATTGTGATGCAGTCAGAGATTCCAGCCCCCTGGAAAATTGCAGCAAATGCACATCCAACCAAAGCAAGAAGTACAACTGAAGGAATAGCCGGCATCTTTATTACTGCTACTACTACAATCAGTAAAATAGGAATAAGAAGAATTGGACTCATATATGTATAGTGGTCAATGATTGCAGCCGATAACTCATTTGCAAGAGTAGGATCATAGTTCTGAACCTTTGAAAGTGAGAAAAATGCAAATATACATATTGAAATAACTAAACTTGGGAAAGTTGTAGTCACCATAGCTCCTACATGGTCAAAAAGTCCAGTCTGTGCAGAGCCGGCAGCCAGATTTGTTGAATCTGAAAGTGGTGAGAATTTATCGCCACAACATGCGCCTGACAGAATAGCACCTGCAATAAGTGCTGGATTTAGTCCCATTGTTGTACCTATAGCCATAAATGCAATACCAAGAGTTGCTGTTACTGTCCATGCTGATCCAAGTGCAATACCTACCGCTGCACAAAGAATTGTTACAAATGGAAGGAATATAGCTGGTGTAAACAGCTTCAGTCCATAATAAACTACCGCCGGGATAGTTCCACATGCAGTAAATGAACCAATCAGGCATCCCACAAGAAGAATGATAATTATTGCTTCAAGAGACTGATTAACAGCTTCAAGACCTGCAGCAAGCATTTCCTTGTAGTTGTAGCCACATAGTTTTCCAACAATCATGGCAACTCCACATGCAAGAGTTACCGGAATGTGAGGATCCTGTCCCCAGCCAAGCGCATAGTTTGTAATCATTAGTGTCAGAAGAAAAACAATTGGAATAAGAGCTTCCACTTTGTTAGGCAATCTGACCGTTTTGCTTTTTTCACTCATAAAAACACCTCCGAAAATATGATTATTTATAAATTACAATTTCATCATAATATTTGCTCCGTCAAGGAAGTGTCAATAAATATGAATATTCGTCAATTTTTTTACATTTTCTTAAAATTAATTTTTAATATTTTTCTCTTTCAATGAGAGCATTAACCTCTTCAGCCCAAGAATACTGAGCCATATACTCGCCATGATAAAGCTTCCTGCCCTCTACACTGTTTTCTACCCATTTAAAGTAATCACACTGAATGCATTCCAAGCTAGACAATCCAATCTGGCCTCTTGCACTATATAGTATTTGTCCACATCCAAGCTGATTCAGCACATCCAGTAAGTCCTTCTTTAGCATCCTGTAGTACGAATCATGACCTTCTTCCTCCCATAGATTTGCAATTACTTCCTTTGAAGTACATCTTGCACCCTTTCTGTGAACAAGATATGCCAGAAGTTCCTTCGTCTTGTCAAATTTAAATTTTACAGGTTTCCCATCTATAAGTATCTCAAAATTTCCAAAGCAAGTTATTTGTATTCTCTGTTCCTCTTTCCCTACTTGACTCCCCTGAGATGAATATCTAAGGTTCTCGAGTGCATGACGTATCTGCTTCACATTTGCAGGCTTCATGATATAGTCACTGGCATCCAGTCTGAATGCCTCCCCCATATGATCCAAATAACCAGTCACAAATATGAAGTTGGTCTTAGGGTACAATTTCTTAAGCTTGTTGGCAAACTCTATGCCATTTAATCCTGGCATTTGTATGTCTATAAAGCACACATGAAACTGCTGTTCTTTGGCAAGTTCCAGTGACTGAACAGAATTATTTGCCGTTACAACTTCTGCTTTTTCATCAGCTTCACATATTAATGCTGCAAGATACTCTGCTGCAATTATCTCATCGTCCAATACTAAGTATTTCACGTCGTTCACCACTCTCCAGTCTTACCTTTTTTCTCTCTCCCGGAATAATAATTTTTACAGTTGTTCCAATTCCTATGAGACTTGTAATTTCCATTTCTGCCTTAACCGTACTTTTTAGCCGTTCATTTACATTCTGTATGCCAATATGAGGCCTTCCATCATTTAATGCCTTGTCTATTTCAAATCCTATACCGTTATCTGCAATTGTTATGATGTGATCCCTCCCCTTCTTTTCTGTAGAAATCTTTATTGTTCCTCCCTCAAGCTTTTTGCATATTCCATGCTTAACTGCATTTTCCACAATTGGCTGCAGCGTTAGGATTGGCATATTAAAATCATCTGATTTTATATCGTATTCTACCTTTACTCGATCCCCAAATCTTAATTTTTCTATATCAAGATAAATATTTGTATGCTCCAGCTCCTGAGGAAAAGGATGTGTGTCATTTTCGCCCATACTATACATATTTTCCCTAAGATATTTGGAAAATTTTATAGTAGTTTCCTCTGCAAGCTTGGGATTTGCCCGGCAAAGAGCTGTGATAGTATTCAAGGTATTGTATAAGAAGTGAGGCTGTATCTGTGAAAGCATCAATGATACTCTTTGCTCCCTCAGCTTTATTTCTTTTTCCTCATTTACCTGCTGTGATATATATACATGTATGACAAGGTAATAAAACAAAAATGCTACAGCATAAGTTTCGTTCAAGATCCCTGCTCGTATCCCTATTGATTCCATAATATTTGCAGTCATAAGCCAAGCTATACAGAAGAAGACTCCAAGATGATTTACTTCTGTTTTTCTGTAAAATCTCATATTCAAGATAAGAAGGAATATAACCCAATATACCCAGTCCGTAACAATAAAGAGATGTCCCACAAGTCCAAGCTTAAGACTCCCATCGGATCCAAAATAAAATACATTATTTTTAAAAAATGCACCGCAGTAAATAAGAAAATTCACTATGGCGGGAACATAGATTAATTTATTTTTTGGTTCCACCATATTTATGACTGTAGCCATAACCAAAGGTTTTAGAGAGTAATAGGTTATACCTGTTATGGTGAGCAGCAATCCCACTACCTGAGCTTGATCCTTAAGATAATTCATATAGAACTCCGCCATAGACAGAATCAAAAGCAATGTCATATTTATAACCATTCGTTTTTTTATTAATATATCTACTGCTGATTTCATGGAAACAACAAAATATGTACCCACTACCATTGCAATAAGTACATAGTTTTCAACAAGATAATTTTGCAAATATGCCTCTTTCACGTACTTCACCTCATACTATTCAAAAACACTTTAAACTGCTTAGCCCCATTTCAAATCAAGTGAATTTTAACTACCACTAGTAATTTTGTTTGTACTTGTAATATTACTATATCATGTATACTTAATCAATATGCACATGTGAAGTCTGTGAGTAACTTTTAGACGTTAAATAAAAATTAATTGTACATGTAATCATTTTGTTAATATTCATTTATATGGTATAATTTGAATTAATTTAAAATTTTTTACTTAATGTAAATTCAATTTAAGGAGTAATATAAAATGCAAAAAAAATTACAGATTCTTATTCCTATCATCTTAATTCTAATAGCTATTATTCTTCCACAAGAAGGAACGTCCAAAGTTTATGCTTCTGATTTTAACAGTAATACCTTTAAAGATGTTAAGGCAGACAACTGGTTCTATAGTGGTGTCAAATCCGCTTATAATAATGGTCTGATGGATGGTGTTAGCATCAGTTATTTTTCTCCTAACGGTAATTTTACTCTTGCGCAAGCGATTACTGTCGCAGCTCGAATGCATGCTTCGAATATGAACGAAACCATCAACACAAAAGATGCAGTGTCATGGTATCAACCGTATTTTGATTATGCTGTGAGTAAACATTTACTAAGCAATTCTATAATAAATAGAACTGACATCACCACAGCAAAGGCGACAAGATCAGAAACGGCTTTTATTCTGTATAATGTTTTAAAGAACTGCGAGCCAAATCCTCAAGCAATCAATGATTCCACCATACCCGATTTAAATAGTATTCCTCAAGAATATCAGGGTGCTGTTAGGAGTATGTACAAATCAGGGATAATCACCGGGATGCCTGACGGAAACTTTAATGGAGATACATATGTCACAAGGGCTCAAATTTCTGCGATAATATATAGAATGATTGACAAACAAGAACGGGTCCCCTATGATCCAAAGTACAATTATGATATGGTCGGTCAAGAGGGAAATACTTTTATGTATAAGGGAAACATTGCTTATGATGACGATTACACCTATTTTTCTGTTGATGCAGGTTATGGAACAGGTAAATCCAACATTATAAGAAGAAATAACAAAACGGGTTTAAAAGAAGGGCTATACATTGGAAACGGACCAATATACAATCTTAGGTTAAAGGATGGTAAATTATATTTTGTTGAAAATAAAGAAGGCAAATATAACGATGATTTGGGCGAAACTACGACCTTAACTGAATTCTCATGTCTAGTTTGCTACGATATCACTTCAAAATCTGCTAAATGTTTGTTAAAATCTGATAACTTTATTGAAATTCACAATTTTGAGCTTTACGGTGATGAAATATATTTGGATGTGATAGGTTTTTCCGGTGAATTGAATTCCGCAATAGTTAAATTTTACAATGGTGAATTGAAAATTTTGACGACATTTAACAATTCCTTTTTAAGCGATAGAGCCATCTATATTTATGATAACCAATTATATTATATAGCACAAAGTGGACTAGTTAATGATAGTCCTGAAATGTCAATATATGCCCTTAATCTAAATTCTGGAGAATCCAAACAATTTGCACGGACTGATTTTGGGGACTATTTTATTTCCAACGGCATTCTCTATATCCAGCCATATATGGAAAATGAAGCGACGGTTATTTATAAGTACAATCTGGTTACCGGCAGTGATTACCTCAAAGAGAGAAAGACAATATTTTATTCAAACGATCCCAAATTCGATCAGATCTCTGTTTCGTTGATTGAAGGAAAGGTATATATCGGTTGTAAGGGAGCAAACTCAATTTATAAGCTCCTCGGTGACGGAACACTTTCCACTGCATGCGACGTAAAAGTAAATCCTCTAAACTTTGTCATAACAGGTTCGGGAGAATTTCTATATCTAGACTTCTGGGAACCAACCAGAGCGCAGTATTATACAAACCAATATCCTTATTTTGACGGCTTGAGAGATTACCTTTCCCTAACAGATAAAGAATATCAATCAGCTGTAAAATCAGTCATGAATGAGTAATCTTTTTTCGAGTTAATGCTTATAATACAAAAATGGCAGCTAATCAAAATGAATTGAACCCCTTTTGTTAGACAAAAACTGATATGTACCCAAAAAGTTAGACCTAACTGATGGGAGGTCGGTTTTTGTATGGCAAAATATAGTTATGATGTAAAACTAGAAGTTGTGCAAGCATACTTATAAGGGGAAGAAAACTATAGGTATATTACTACTAAACTCCATATTGTCAATTTTTATTTGTAAATTCATGTACTTTTATGTAATAATATGTTAATATTATTCAATTATTGATATTTAGGAGAGTTAGGGAATGTCAGAATTTTTACGAGATAATTTTGGACAAATTATTTCTACATTTACAGCGATATTAGGATTTATACCAGTCTTTAGTAGTTTTAGAACTACTAGAATATCATTGGAAAATTGTAGTTTTGAATTTCATTCTACAAAATTCACACAAACATTATTAGGTATTTTAGTAATAGTAACTTACTTAATAAGCTTTATTTTTTGTTTAATTTCTATAGTAAAATATAGCCAAGATTCTCTTCAAAATTTTTATAGAATTGTTTTTACAATGATTTATATAATGTCTTTATATTTTATTTTTAGACTTCAGCTAATTAGAATAAGGAATCACTTAAATAAGTGGCATAAAAAAATAAACATTATCGCAACTTTTTTATTAGCAATAGTATTTATTATCGGATTTATTAAGGCATTATTAAATGCTTTAATAGAATCTTCGCCTTTTTATCCAATTGCAATATCATTTATTATTTTTTCTTTAATCTTTTCTCTACTTTTTATAACATACGACCTTAATAGAAAAATACCAAGTCGTATTACTTTAATTTATCAAAATAAGAAACTTTTTTTAGAAGAAATATATGTAGCTAAAGAAGCTCTTATTTGTACTGATTTTAATAGAAATAAAATAATAATCAATAAAAATAATGTAAAACAGATAAAAATAAAATACAAAGAAATTACAGCCGATTTTAAAAAAAACATTAAAATAATGCTACTTATAATGATAACTGTTATTTATATATTCTTCCTGTCTATTAAATAGCTATATTTTCTCGTATATTAATTTGTCCGCCAATTAAATAAACACCCTTAAAATAGCTTAAAGGTGCTTATTTAGTCAGTGAATTTATTTTTTATTTTAGGGCTTACCTATCTTAATTACTTGTTTCTTTTTAAATGTTTCAAGTGGATTATAATCATCAATTATATCATTAAATCTGAAGGGTCATATTGATAATATTTATTAAGCATTCTAAAATCAGCATGTCCAGTTATCCTTTTTAATTGAAGTGGTGACATTCAATTACGGACTGATAGTGTAACAAATGTAAGCTATATTTATGGACATCACGTTTTAAGCAATACTTTTTAATTTCAAGTTGTAATGTCGTTCTGGGTAATCTCTCACCAAATTGATTACAAAACAATGGCTCAGCTAATTCACCACCACGAATATTAATATATTCTACCACTATCATAACTAATGATGATGGCATAGGTATAATCCTTGCTTTTCTATTCTTAGTGTGTGGCAGATTAATAAATCCCATATCTAAATCAACATTACTGACATTTGGTTCTCTGAGTTCCTTTGACCTTATTCCTGTGGCAAATAAGAAATTAATATAACCCAATTATGGTACTGTAAAAAACTTTTATTCTTAGGTCTTACCAATAGCTTTTTTAGTTCCTCCTCAGTATAAATATCTTTAAATGTTTCTTGCCCTATGACCATATTTTATAGTCGGTGATATTTTAAACATATAACTGTTTAAGTAGTTGATTTTAACCTCTTCAATAATTTCATTTTATAATCATCAACTAATTTCTGTGTAATTTCACTACACATAATTTCTTTTCCTGTAAATTTCAGAAAATATCCATTTGCATAATTATATCCGTTAATAGTTACTTCTGCTATGTCATTTAATTTACACTCCCTTATATACATCTGACATAGTTCCATATAGGTAATATCTTTCTTAATTCTTTTCCAACCTTTTGTTTAGTAATATTCCTTTTTGCACTACTTGACATTGTAAACACCTTTTTTCAACATAAAAAATAGTAGCTTAATCTGCATGTCACAGGAAGCTGCTATTTAATATTTACAATTTTTTTCCACGTCTGAAAGCGTTGTGATTACTGGTTTACAGCTATTCCATCTCGATACAATCATTCATATATCAGACTATATGTCGCTAATTTACACCTTCTCATTATATAATTTCTCTTTAAATTCTATAATATTTAGGTTTTTAAATGTTTTTACAAGCATTTTGCAAGCACTATACTATAATGATTTGCATGATTTAATGCATTATTTGCGCCCTCTTTGATCAATCTATCCATCTATCTTGAGAATAAAAATTTAATCCATTGCCAGTTTAAGGGCATATTGATCAATAAGTAGCATATGCCCAGTTGGCTGAACCGTTATAATTTTATACTTAATACAATTTCACGCATATCCACCTCTAAGAATGTTGTTTGTAGTAATCTCATTGTTTGTTAAAATACTTAATTAGCATTACAATAGATGCTGATGTCGAGGGCATCGTTGAATAGGCGTTTTCTCCAATTACAATTACGTCTGGGGCTAAATATATTTTCTGTAGTTCTGCCTTATCTACAAACACCAATTGCTCGCCATCACGTTTCATTTTGTCGGTTATTATGGATTTATTAATTACTTCAGTATAAGCGAACGCTTCTGCTACTTCATTTGAAGTTAAATCTATATTTATGTAAAATAACAATTGTGGTTTGCCACCTTCAACCATATCCCGATATATGCTAATGATATTCTCTTCTAAGCTAAACGTATATTCAGCATTTATCCCCAATTCATCTAAAAGTTCTCGCTCTATCCCCTTAATTAAGCCTTCCTTAGTGAAATTTTTATTATCATCTAAAGCATACATACATTTTAGAGAAGCAGCAATACTTGTTCCTAATGTACCTTTTCCAATTGAAACGCTATCATTCCTTTTTACAAAAACAATCTTCTTATCTCTAGTTTCAATAAATCCATTGAAGCCTAAATGATTTGATAAAACTGATTCTTCTAATTTTGGAATAAATGGACCATACGCAAACAAATCCCTATTGCAAACACCACTTTTCCATTTATAGTCCATTGCTCTATTGGTTACCAATGAATCAAAATATGTAGTTCTAGAAGTACTCAACTCAATTACATTTATACTTTCATTTAATTTCAAATTATCTAGCCTAATATTCAATTGATTATATACATTAGAATGTGTATGCGCTGACATAATATCAGCATAATTTTGTCTGACTTCTTCTGGAAGATTATATTGATTTTGCGAGTCTATTATAGAAAACTTCTCTTTATTACACATTTTATCTAAAACTATAGGGAAAGTATATTTATCTTGATTTATTATATTTGGATTTTTTTTATCTTCCTTAAATTTAACATTTGACTTTTTTCGTCCCAGAATAAAATTAGCCTCCGAAGAATTTTCATACTCTAAAAAATCATTACATCGAGGATACATCTTTATCAACTTGTCATAGTTTAGTTCTAGTTTCAAGACTTCTTCTAATTTTGCATCAATCAGTTTAGCCAACCACTCTGTTACATTTTTTGCAGCAAATGCAAGTGCTAAACCAAAAAATACAGAAAAATCTATTAACTTTCCTACATTAGTGCCTAAAATCAACACTGTAGCTACAACAATGATGCTAAGCATCCCTTGTATCGTATCCTGATTAAGATTCTTGCGCAACAACTTTAATATATTGTTCTTCATAAAGCCTACCACCTGTAAAATATTCTTTGTTAACCTATTACCTATTATATTATACTAAATCCTAAAAGCCTTCAAGTTATGTATAGTGAATAGACTACACTTAAGTTGTAATGTAGTGCTTGCAAAAATATATTCCCTTCATAGTAAATACATATAATACAAAAATGACAGCTAATCTCATAGACTAGCTGTCACTACATATACCAAATTATTTAATTTTACTATTCCATCTCCATAAACTTTATGCTTTGGTACAATTCATTTAACTCGTTTCTAAGGTTTATATCCCCCTATTTTAATTTGAATTGATTTGATTTTAATAGTGTTGGTTGCATAAAGGTTGCATTATACGCTTAACAATCAGTGTATTTTATTATCCTGTTCACTTTGAATAATCTTAATTACTTTTGTAGTAAACCGCAAAGTATTATCACCTATACCAAGAGGCTCCAACTCAAACACTGCAGTTTCTCCTATTACAATAGGTTCAAAGCTAAAAACCTCTATTTCTTCATTATCTCTTCGTAATAATACTTTTTCATCTTTAGGGCATCTTTTTAAAGTTATTTTTTTGCCAGTAATTCTTAATGCGTACCAACTTCCAGATTCGGTATGGAAAAAATATATGCCATTTTTTGTTCTAGAATCTATCCTATTCATTTTAAGTAATTCCTCCTAGCTTTAAGAAATAGTAACGGTATTATTTTCATATTCAACCGTAAATCCAAGCTGTTCAAAAATATATCTTAAAGGCAAATAATACTGATATTGTCCGTTAATTAGTAATGTATGTGGCATCCCATCTGTACTATCATCAAACATATATGGATATCCATTTGTTCTACCACCGCCATTTTCAAATTCTAGAAGATTACTAATTTTGAACTTATCCGACGTAAAGAGATAGTCTAATCCATAATCACCATCTTTCCCCTCATATTCAACAATAATAACCCTATATCTAGGAGTTTCATCAATGCTTCCAGCATAAGAAGGATTTCTTAAAATAAGGTCATATTTCTTCCCTGAAAGGTTGGTTGCAAGATTTAAGATTTTTAATAAATCTTGGTCTTGTCCATTTCCAATAAGAATATGATTGTTATATCTCATATACTTTATATCAAAAGTTTCTCCGCCATAAGAAAATTTTGCAGTACCCTCATTATTTAAATATATTTTCATGTTCAGATTCCTTGTAGCTGTCATGCCATAAGAAAATTTCCCATATCCATATTTATCAAGAACCGTTTTATAACTTGGACTTGTAGCTGCCATGCTATAATCCGTTGTAGAAATAGAAAGTAATAAGATGACAACTGCCATTAACACAATATTTTTTTTCATTATCTGCTACCGCCTTTCTGCCTTTCTTCATAGGCATTTATTTCATCAAAAAAATTAACGTTTTACATATTGATTAGAAATCAGATTGCGATTACTAACTTTATCATCAGCTTTTACCGTAATGAGATTACTCAATTTATCAGCCACCGCTCTATTGGTATTAGGATAGAGGTGTCCATACGTTCCAAGCGTTGTTTCGATATCCTCATGCCCTAATCTATCACGTATAATAAGAGCACTTTCACCTAATGAGATAAGCAATGAAGCATGACTATGCCTTAAAGCATGAGTCTTTATTCTATGCACATTTGCCAGTTTGGCATGCTGTTCAATAAAGTGCTTCGGAGCATGCTTGTTAGTCGGAAACCCATTATAAGATAAAACATATTTTGAGGGTATATTGTTGCTCTGAACAGTATGCCATTCTTTTAATAACGTAATAGTATTATCATCTAAAGCAATAGTTCTATTTCCTGCTCTTGTTTTCGGCTCTGTAACATAAAATTCTTGCGTACTTTTGTAGTACATAGACTTGCAAACTGTTAGAGTTTTTTCATCAAAATTTATGTCACTATTCCATTGTAAAGCCTGGGCTTCCCCAAAACGTAAACCTGTAAAAAACAACAGCCAAAGAGTTATGAAGGCATAGTGCTCGTAATAATCAGATATATCAAAAGTGGAAATGACTTTTTGGAACTCTTCCTGTGTCCAAAAGTCTACTGTCTGCTTATTCCTTTTAACATTACCAACTTGCTTTGCAATATTTGTTTGAACCAAACCCAGTTTAACCGCTAAATCTAAGCTCATTTGAAACAAGCCATAAATATTACGGATATAGGCATTTGAATAATTCAAAGACAACTGATTCTGCCACTTTTTCAGCATGGGAGCATTGATGTCTTTTAACTTCCTTTTGAAGAAAAAAGAAAAGTGAAGCCTCATTGATGATATTCGATTATCGAATGTTCTCTTATTTACGGACATTTTATAATCCGGTTCAAAATAGGTCTCATAGAACTCTTGGTAACTCATAGTGCTGTTCATTTTAACGGCGGTTTTTGAATAGTTACTCATATATTCGTCATACGCTTGTTTTGCTTCCTTTTGGGTGGAGTAACCACGCCCCCAATGTCTCGAACGGGCGCCTTTTTCATCATAGCCCAAGTTAGCTACAAAGTACCATTTACCGCTCTTTTTGTCTTGGTATACATTTGAAATCTTAGGCATTTGCGAACACCCCATATGTACTTAATCCGATACCTAATATTTCTTCAACTGCTTCAATTGGCGCACATCCTAAGCGTCTATTGTTGTAGTAGCCATATCCTTTGTTTACCATTAGCCTTTTAGCTTTTCGAATAATATCAGAGGATTGACTTGGACCGAATCCCAATTCTTTCAACTGAACTTTTGTTATCATAGTCATTATGTATCTCCTTCCTAATTTTCGTATATCTGACTGTACCTTCTTTAAATGAAATACTCTCGTTTTCAACATTCCCTAAAGTATCGTGGAACTGGGGGATTTTGCGAGAGTATAGTTTTGTAAACACCACATTTTCATTTGAGAAATCAAATAATTCTTTTTTTGTAATTCGTTTAATTTTCGGCAAAATCAAATTTTGTGATTTAAAAAATGCTTTTTGTTTATAATCTTTGTCATCTATATCTTTTGAAAAGTATTTACTAATATAGCGACCTCTATTATCTTTACTATCAACATCAACTTTATTTATCTTTACAAATCCATGTGTCCATATTTCTTGTAATTCTTTTACTTTTATATATGGGAAGCTAAAAAAGACTACATGATAATGTATCGCTCCACGTTTCTGCTTCTCCCAAACTGCTAAATATTTTAAACTCTGTTTTTTCACATGGTATAAGTGGAAATTCAATCTTTTAATAAATTTATTAAATTCGTAATTTGTGTAAGTAATATCTTGTATATTTTCCTTAAAAGTAAGTGTCATAAATTTTGTATTATTATCAAAATTACAATCTATAAAATTACAATCTATAATTCGGGCAATTACCCAACGCATTTCCTCGTAATGTTTTTGTTTTCGTTTTAAAGCGTCATAAAACTCTACTGCTGATTTGTTCTCTAATTCCTTTTGTTTTTCTATGCTATCAAAATCGAATTCGATTTTTTTTCGCATATCATCATCAGCATTAACTGAATAATAAATTGGTTCATCTAGGTATTCCCAAACTTCTATTGTTGTAGGTGTTTCAATCGTTTTTGTATTGTAACTCCTAAACTCTTTTTTCAAAGCAAATCGTTTGTTCTACTTATATCAAAGTATTCTCATATAGATGATAAAACAAACTATCATCACCTCCTTACGTAATTTGGTATTCTTTGATTAAGTGATTTACACTGTCAATAGCCTCCGAATCTAAGTAGTCTTTAACTTTCTCATTTCCTACTCTAAGATATTCAATCCATTGACCTAGGTCATTATATCCCAACACTAGTATTCCTCGTTGTTTGTCTTTATCTCTTTCAAAGATTATAGTCAATCCACCCTCAATACCAATATTATGGAGAGCAAATATATCTACAATTTTTGAACCAACAAGATACGAATTGCATTCCTCTGTTACTCTATAATCTTTAACTAATTTCATTTCCATAAACATCAATTACCCTTTCATATTTTCCAATTTTTAACATTTTGCTACTTGAAAACAGATATTAAATTCTCTAGATGTTGTCCTATATATCAAGTTAAATAGGTCGAGCTAAAGCTCTCCCGTCCACCATATTTTGAAAAGATTAGCACCATTCCATTCAAAGGGCTGGAGCCCTTTGTGCTAACTTTGAAAAATATGGTGGCTATTCTCTTTGGTTTATACACTTTTTTAGCTCCTCTATACAATTATGGTTTATAAGGAGCTTCAAAATCAGAATAAAATCTAATCATCATTCAAAGTTTTTTCCTTGCAACATATTTTTTCTAATTCTGCAAGAAAATTAAACTCTTTTCCCAAATAAGGAGCTTCAAAATATTTCTCTTCTCCTTGTCCATCAATTTGAATATACCCTCCGCCTTTAACAGTAACTGTCTTATATTCAACCTCAGAAGACCCGAAGCACATTTGATAGGCTTCTCTACTTGCATTTCCAAGAAGAACTCGACAACCTAGTTGGTCTCTAATTGCCCCATCTAGGATACTGGTGTCGGGACGTTGCATTATCAGTTCCATGAAACAACCGGCTTGACGGCCTTTTAAAATTATTGAATATATATATGCTGAAACTTCACTAAAAAGCTTCTTGTCGGCTGTTTTTTTGAACGCAGCATATTCATCGAAAAAAACCACAACGGGAGGAATATTGAATGATTTCCATGTTTTACCAAAAGCTGAAACATCGGAAAAATAAGTTCTATATCGTTCTTCCATCATTTCGGAAACTTCTCTAAGCATTTTCGCAATTTGATTAGGCTCTGTTGCCACTTTAACCCCTTTTACAAATCTCAACAGGCTTAAATCTGCTGATTTAGGGGTCTACTACATGTAAGAGCCCTCCCATCTGTGCGTATCCTAAAATTTTCCAATTTATGAAATAACTTTTCCCAGAGCCTGTTCCTCCAATCGTCAATCCATGACTGACACTACTTACATCGTATGAAATCTTCTGTGTTATTGGGATTACAGTACCTTTTATTAAAGGGATTCCTTGTGAGAGATTTAAACGAGTATCTGGATTTTTTTCAAACACATACTTGCAATAAAAAATTTCATCTTCCTTACTAGACAGGGGGAGCCTAAACAATGCAGATAACTTGACTTCAAGTTTGTTCATGGAATCCGAAAAATTATCTCCATCTTTAAAAGCTGTGATAATAAGAGAATCCTCTGAATCAAGATAGCCGATTCGTGCAGAATTAGTAACATATTTTTCCCTATTTCCGTTAGCATTAACACAATAGTCTTCTGTAAATAGCCTGTTTGTTTGAATCAAAAATTTCAGCTGTTTTTCAATACTTTGATTTTTATTTCGTATAGATTGGATTGTTAATTTCCAAATCATCACATTGCCAAATACATAAATAGGGAAGAAGATCAAAGAAAAATAATGAGCCCATCTAGCATTGTCCGACAATTTGTAGAGATAACCACTAATACACGATAAAAACAGAGCCGACATAAATAAAAAGCACACTGCTAGAATTATTTTCATATATGTAGCAGAAAATATTTCTATAACAGAGTTTATAGAAGGGAAGCTAGTCCCCTTTATCAGAGAAACTAGCTTCATTTTTTCTTGCTTGTGATTTTTATAAAACATAATTAAGCTCCTTTTACTGGCGAAGTAACCAAAGAAATTGATTTCGCTAAGGCTGTAATATTTATTCCTGACTTTGAGTTATAAGCACGAATTTCTAATCCCTCTAAACGAACAGGCATACCCACTGGGATTTCTTCTTTGTTTATAATATCTACAAGAGGTTTAGATTGATTCTCTAAAGGTATTTTAACGGAGAGCCTTTCGTATTTCATTTCGGGTAAAACTAAATCGTATGTATAACCTCCTAAAACATTTGAGCGTTCACCATTAACATAATTGTTGTACCCCTTAACATCTGCGAGCATGAAGGTTTTTACTTCTAGGGGTAGGGAATGTTTTAAATCAGTAATTTTTAATGCCATATTATATATCCTATATCCTTTCTTTTACTACAATAATTCTTAAAGTTCTTCTTCTAAGTTTTTTTGAGCTAGGTTAAGGAAACGCACAGCGAAATTCGATACAAAAGTAGCTGTAATGTTCCCTTCATAAATGGTAGACAAATGCTTCCCTAATTTTTCTTCATCTAAACCGGTAAAATCATATTGCCAATATGATGTTGGTCTACAACTTCCCCACCGAGCCACTCTACGTGCTCCAGTTAATGTAGTGGGCAACTGAAGATGTTGCTCGGTTATTAGGTCGTAAAACGATGGGGCGTTTCTTACAATTATCATTCTCAATCCTCCAATCATATTTAAGATTCTTTAATACCCTAGAATATTCTTTGATACGATTATATGACAGATGATTTTAAAAGTCAACACTAATATTCTTTAATAATACTAAATACTCTTAAATAATCTTAAATAATCTTAATTGCAATTAAAAAAAGACTATCCAAACTCACATTTGGATAGTCTTTACTGTTATTATTCAATATCTTCTTTTATACTAATTGTCTCATTTGGAAATTCCTTTTCATATAAAAGTGCCATTGCTTTATTTAATACATAAGCGGTAGTAACTCTTCCACCTTCGCTTTCCCATTTTTTTCGGACTTTCGCTTCCTTTTCTTCATTTGCTAATGTTAGATTATAGGATACTTTTCTACCCATTTTAGCCATAAGTATTCTCCCTTCTCATATATTCTTGTATCTGATACAATACGATTATATCATCTAATTTTCAAAAAGTAAATTATTATACTGCAACCATTATGCAACAAATACTATAAAAATTAAATTTAATAAGTTAAATCAATATATTTTTTCAATTTTTCCCATAACCATTGCTTATGCGTACAAATGGTGTAATATTATAGTATAATTTGTAAAAAAAGAAAGGTGGAAAACTATGGCAAAAATTCTATCAGCAGAGCTAGGCCTTGAAAATAAGCTTAGCGACTTAGGGGCATTTGATCCAATTTTAGATTTGGATAGTAATTATTATGTTAACATTAAGAGACTTCAAAACACTAAAACTCCAGAATTTAAAGAATCATATCGCAAAATTGACCAATATTTTTCTGATTTAGGATTACTTTTGTCAAGCTCTATTAAACAATGGGATAAGCCATTTAGTGCTGCATACAAAAAATTCAATTTCCCTGAAGTTAATGAAATAGGTCTTGGATTTGCTAAAGGAAGCCATGGAAATGCATTTGGAGAAAAATTGAGAGCAAAGGTGATTAGTGATGCAAAAGAAATAATTGATTTTGGATTCAATAAACCCGAATTGTTTCACTTAATTGGATTATTTGAAGATAATGTCGGTGCTGATAGATTAAGTGATATGATTGCACGCATTATTCTTGAAGACATAGAAGCTTATACTTTGAGAATATATGCAGAGTGTAAAATAAATCAACAAGAATTTCCTGACTATGAATTTGACAATCAAGGCTTTTTTATCAATCCATATAAAATAACTAAAACAAAGAAAACAAGAGTACTTCTGGTTCCTATGGATATTATTCATGAATTGCCAATAGCATACGAATGGGAAGATATTAATACAGTTTATATGATGAATGAAGAGATTAAAGATGAATTTAACCGTGCAGTTGGAAGCAGTTGGCGAGATTTAGAATTAAAAGAAAAAAAAGATTTTTTAAAGAAAAAAGTATTTACAAACATAGAAATTATAGAAGGGTTAGTTGAAAAATATAAAAGAATGAGCATACCTGCCTATGATTTTACAAATGATAGTGTTGGTGATTATTATATCCCAAGAATGTTAAATAATATGTTAAAAGATGAACCAAGTGAGCATATAGACAAGCCTCTGGATTCATTTTCAATTGCATTGTTTATTTGTGAAAAGTATAAAAATTTTATTGAAAATAAAAAAGGATACGAACTATTTTATGATGAAAATGGTAAAACTAGAAAAGAGCATATTATGCAAAGAGCATTTTATCTGGCAGCCGATGCTTATAGTGAAGCCTATAATTTAGATATATCGCCAGAAGCAAATGGAGGTCGAGGGCCTGTTGATTTTAAAATGAGTCGTGGTACTGATAAAACAATAGTTGAAGTAAAGCTTACTACAAATTCACAAGTTGTTCATGGTTACGAAGTCCAAATTGAGGAATATGCAAAAGCAGAAAATACCGATAATAAAATATATATGATTATTGATAATGGTGGACCTAAAACCAGATTAAAAGCTGTTCAAGATATTCATAGTGAAAAAGTAAAAACCGGAGAAAAAGTTCCAACTCTATTTATTATTTCTGCAATACCTAAAGAATCAGCAAGCAAGTATGAGCCTGATTGTTGAGTATAATTTTTATTGGTTGCAAAATGGTTGCAAATAAATAAAAAATGAGCGTAAAGTCCTTGTAATCTAAGGATTTTACGCTCTTATTCTTTATTCCATCTCTATCGTAGCTGGGGGTTTGCCAGTACAGTCATAAAACACTCTGTTCACTCCAGCAACTTCGTTTACAATTCTTGTTGTTACTATTCCAAGCACTTCCCAAGGGATTTCTGCTGACTCTGCTGTCATAAAGTCGGAAGTTGTTACAGCACGAAGCACTACTGCGTAGTCGTATGTTCTGAAGTCACCCATTACGCCTACTGAACGCATATTTGTAAGTGCGGCAAAGTACTGATTGATATCCTTATCAACTCCAGCCTTAGCGATTTCTTCTCTCCAAATAGCATCAGCCTCCTGAACAATCTTAACCTTCTCTGCCGTTACGTCTCCGATAATTCTGATTCCAAGACCAGGACCTGGGAATGGCTGACGGAAAACCAAGTAATCAGGAATGCCAAGTTCAAGACCAGCTTTTCTCACTTCATCCTTAAACAACATACGAAGAGGCTCGATGATTTCCTTAAAATCAACATAGTCAGGAAGTCCACCTACGTTGTGGTGAGACTTAATAACCGCTGACTTTCCAAGTCCACTTTCAATTACATCTGGATAAATCGTTCCCTGTACAAGGAAATCTACTTTACCAATTTTCTTAGCTTCCTCTTCAAATACTCGGATGAATTCTTCACCAATAATCTTTCTCTTTTGTTCAGGCTCTTCAACACCTGCGAGTTTATTATAAAATCTTTCCTGAGCATTTACTCGGATAAAGTTCAAGTCGTAGTGACCTTCTGGTCCAAATACAGCTTCAACCTCATCTCCCTCGTCCTTTCTTAAAAGACCATGATCTACAAACACACAAGTCAACTGCTTGCCAACAGCCCTTGAAAGAAGAACTGCAGCTACAGAGGAATCAACTCCGCCGGACAAAGCGCAAAGAACTTTACCATCTCCAACTTTTTCTTTGATGGACTTAATGGTATCTTCAACAAAAGAATCCATCTTCCAATCGCCCTTACATCCGCATACACCTTTTACAAAGGCTTCCAGCATTTTTGTGCCTTCCTGAGTGTGATTAACTTCGGGGTGGTGCTGCATAGCATAAAACTTTTTCTCTGGACATTCCATAGCAGCTATTGGGCATACAGGTGTGGAAGCCACAACCTTAAAACCTTCTGGCGCCTTTGAAATATAGTCTGTATGGCTCATCCAAACTATAGTATTTTCTGAAACATTTTTAAATAATACTGAATCACTGTCTACCTTCAGTTCCGTTCTTCCGTATTCAGAAACAGGAGCAGTCTCCACCTTGCCGCCAAGCTGATGAGCAAGAAGCTGTGCACCATAGCAAAGCCCCAAAATAGGAATACCCATCTTATATACTTCTTCTGGGCACTGTGGCGACTCTTCACCATAAACACTGTTAGGTCCTCCCGTAAAAATAATGCCCTTGGGATTAATTTCTTTTATTTTTTCAATGTCAAGAGTATAAGGATGTACTTCGCAGTAAACATTACATTCTCTTACTCTTCTTGCAATTAATTGGTTATACTGACCTCCAAAGTCAAGTACAATAATCTTTTCCTGTTGCATTTTACCTCCACTATAATCAGTACATGAAAGGGTAAACATTCACGTGCTGCATTCACTTATCAATAAATCATTTATAATTAAACCAAAATTCTCAAATTTAAACTTATCATATCATAAAAGAAATGAAATCCCAGAATGAATGAAAAATTGCTCCAGTCCATATTGATCTACTCTTTATGAACACCCATCCAAAAATTAAGCTTAGTAGAAAAATCATAACACTTCTACTTATCATAAGCATTGCTCCATATTCATGGAGAATCCATGAAGGATAGTGAATGAATACAAAAAGAGCAGAAGATATGAAATTAGCTTTTAATCCTCCTGTAAAATGAGCAATTGAATTTAGAAACCACCCACGAAATACACTCTCCTCAAAGATACCTACTGTTAAAACTGTTACTATCAAATCATACATTTTCATTTCTGTTCCAAAACCAGTACTATCAAAGAAATATACTCCCAAATTGTAAGCACCTGCTAGCGCTAAAAGCGGAATCAATATTTTAAGTTTTGGTTTTGTAGACACCATTTCCCTAGAGGATATCATTAATTTCCCATCATATTTTGTTATTAAAGTTAGTGCAAATAACGGCCACCATACGATATGAACTGCAAGCCCAATCCCCCAGCTAATGTACTCATTTAAGTCCTTTGGATTAAAGCAAAAGTTCCACATGGTCCAACCTAACAGGAAAATAATATATGACGCTGCAATTGTTTTTATATTTAAATATTTCGTTTCCATGGCACTGCCTCTATAGCTTCTTATCTTATTTTATTTTAAATACATAGGCGCAGAATTTTTTTCGTTATGCACAGGTTTGTAAGTGAGACGGAGCGGAGCGTACTAATAGTACGTGAGCACCGCTCGAGTGCACAAACCGAAGCAGAACGGAAAAAAGGCAAGCCTATCTTACTGAATTGTTATCTGTATTCTTCAATATAACATCATGCGCTCCGCCTTCAACAATACTTGTTGCTGAAACAAGCGTAATCTTTGCGTTCTTCTGAAGATCAGGGATGGATAATGCTCCGCAGTTACACATAGTAGACTTAACCTTGTTTAATGAAAGTGTAACGTTATCCTTCAAGCTTCCTGCATAAGGGACATAAGAATCAACACCTTCTTCAAATTTAAGTTTGCCATCACCGCCAAGATCATATCTCTGCCAGTTTCTAGCTCTGTTTGAGCCCTCACCCCAGTATTCCTTCACATAAGTTCCATTAACGATAAGCTTGTTTGTAGGAGATTCGTCAAATCTCGAGAAATATCTACCTAGCATGATAAAGTCTGAACCCATAGCAAGTGCCAATGTCATGTGATAATCATAAACAATACCACCATCTGAACAAATTGGAATATAAGTACCAGTTTTCTCAAAATATTCATCTCTAGCCTTTGCTACATCAATGGTAGCTGTAGCCTGTCCACGGCCGATACCCTTTTGTTCTCTTGTAATACAAATGGATCCACCGCCAATACCAATTTTAATAAAGTCAGCACCAGCTTCTGCAAGATATCGGAAGCCCTCACCATCAACAACATTACCAGCTCCGATTTTAACGGTATCCCCATATTTTTCTCTTACATATGCAATGGTGTCCCTCTGCCATTCTGAGAATCCTTCAGAAGAGTCAATGCATAAAACATCCGCACCAGCTTCCACTAGTGCTGGAATTCTTTCTTCAAAATCTCTTGTATTTACGCCTGCGCCAACAACATATCTTTTGTGAGCATCAAGGAGTTCATTTGGATTATCCTTGTGAGAATCATAGTCTTTACGGAATACAAAATGGGTTAATCTCTGATTCTTATCTATAATAGGAAGAGCATTTAGTTTGTGATCCCAAAGCATGTCGTTTGCCTCTGATAAAGTACAGCCTTCTTCAGCATAAACAAGTGCTGAAAACGGTGTCATAAATTCTGAGATCTTTGTACTAGGGTCTATACGGCTCACTCTGTAATCTCTGCTTGTAACGATACCCTGTATCTTACCTGCAGCAGTTCCATCATCTGTAATAGCAATAGTAGAATGTCCACATCTTTGCTTTAATGCAAGTACATCTGCTAAAGTCTGATCCGGTCTCAGGTTTGAATCACTTGTTACAAAACCTGCCTTATGGCTCTTTACTTTTTTAACCATTGCAGCCTGGCTTTCGATGGACTGTGACCCAAATATAAAAGAAATTCCTCCTTCTTTAGCTAAAGCAACTGCCATTTTGTCGTCTGAAACAGACTGCATGATAGCTGAAACAAGTGGAATATTCATTGTAATTGAAGGTTTTTCACCCTTCTTAAACTTTACTACCGGGGTCTTAAGGCTTACATTGTCTGGTGAACAATTCTTGCCTGAAAATCCTGGTACTAACAGATATTCGTTAAATGTTCTTGATGGTTCATTAAAATAGTGCGCCATTTTATATCTCCTTTTCTAAATACTCTTCAAGGGTAAATCCCTCATTAAAAATCTCTTTTGCCGCCGTTTTTCCCACATATCGAATATGCCACGGCTCGTACATGTATCCTGTAATGCTGTCTTTTCCTTTAGGGAACCTTATGATAAAGCCAAACTTATATGCATTATCATTGAGCCACTTTCCTTCTGGCGTATGGATGTAGTCCTCTGTCAGCTGATAACCTACAGATGGAGAACTTACATCTGCCGCAAGCCCTGTCTGATGTTCGCTTTTCCCAGGCTGAGCACTAAATGTATCTGCCTTCTGCTGTCCATTTCTTTTTACATAATTGTTGTATAAGGTCGTTTGGAATTCATAAGAACGATAAGCGGTAGTTACAATTATTTCATAACCTTCTTTTGCTGCTACCTCTGATAACCGATTAAAAGCCTCTGCTGCCTCTGCCCTCATCACTCTGCCTTCTGGAGGGCGATCCGGAGCAAAATACTTAATGGCTGTCAAATCATCAGGTTTATAACTACTATCTACAGGATTTTGTTTGTTGACAAGAATGAACAAGCCTTTGTCCAAGTCACGTTTTAGAGTTTCTCTCCTAGCTACACTTTCATCAGACTCAACCACAACTGGCGGCTTACCACCCTCATTCTCACCAACAATTATAATGTCAGGTTTACAATCTACAGAAAATCGACTGCCACTCATTAAAGGTATACCTAAATAACCGATAAAAAGCTGGGTTGTTAATAGTGCCACAATAATATAGTTTGTCCATGTTTGTTGTTTCAATTACTTTCCCCACCTTGATAACATTATAATTAGAAGTTTAATTATTTATTGTATAACAAATTTCGTGTATTTACAACAGGTAACTTCTTTTGAAATTCTTTTGGAAATCTTTTAATTATTTCGAATATTTATTTTTATATTGCATTTAAATTCTCTATATGTTAATGTGTTGCCATTGATGTTGACAACAATGTTAATAACTCTGGAGAGTCTCAAATCAGTTCCAGTTAAATAACTGATAAAAACGAGCGCCGAAGGTGTAAGTTAGGCAATAAAGTCTAGCGATCTCTCAGGCAAAAGGACAGGGCATACAAATCAGAACAATAGGTTTTCAGTATGTGGTGTCCGAACCCGTTTCACTAGAAACAGGTATCGGATTTTTTTATGGTCTATATTGGAAAATACAACGACCTAAGCCCATAGCAACTTCCTATTGTATGCAAATGTTCTACTCCCAGAGAGCTGATAACCAATCAGCTCTTATTTTATTACTTTAAATAATTCAATTTGTTTCACAAACTGGGTTAAGTCATGAATGGAGAGAATAATTATGTTAGAACTAGTAGTAAAAGCCAATGGATTTTTGTGGGGTATTCTCCTTATCATTCTTCTATGCGGTACAGGAATAATGTTTACCTTTCGGTTAAAATTTATTCAAATTAGAAAATTTACCGAAGGCTGGAAGCTTCTATTTAAGGATTTCAGTTTTAATGGGGCTAAAAGTGAAAACGGAGAAATGACACCTTTTCAAGCAATCGCTACAGCCATTGGCGGTCAAGTAGGTACTGGTAACCTGGCTGGTGCTGCTACTGCACTTATTTCCGGTGGTCCTGGTGCAATCTTTTGGATGTGGGTTAGTGCCTTTTTCGGTATGTCCACCATTTATGCAGAAGCATCTCTTGCACAGAAATACAAAACAGTAGACTCTGACGGCCACATTACCGGGGGACCTGTTTATTACATCAGACAAGCTTTTAAAGGGACTTTTGGCAAGATACTTGCTACTGCCTTTGCTATTTTTATCGTACTGGCTCTTGGATTTATGGGTAACATGGTACAGTCCAATTCTATTGGCAGTGCTTTTACGGAAGCCTTTGCATCAAGAGGAATAAACCTAAATCCTTTGGTAATAGGTCTCCTTCTTGCAGTTGTTGCGGCCTTTATCTTCATCGGTGGTACAAAGCGCCTTTCCATGGTTGTAGAGAAGATTGTTCCACTCATGGCATTTATATATATAATAGGAAGTATTATTTTATTAGCAATGAATATTTCAAATTTACCAGCTGCATTAAAGATGATTTTTGTTTGTGCATTTAAGCCGGAGGCAGTCCTTGGAGGCGCTGCCGGCATCACTATAAAGGAAGCCATTCGTTATGGTGTAGCACGAGGTTTATTTTCAAATGAAGCCGGTATGGGTTCAACACCTCATGCACACGCACGTGCTACCGCCAAAACTCCTCATGAGCAGGGTCTAAGAGCCATGATTAGTGTGTTTATCGATACATTTATTATTCTAAACCTTACTGCTTTTTCAATCTTATGTACAGGGGCTATGTCTACTGGAAAAACTGGCACAGCTTTAGCACAGGCCGCATTTGTTAACTGCTTCGGAAATTGGGGAGACTTATATGTTGCAATTTGCTTATTATTCTTTGCATTTTCAACAATTCTCAGCTGGCACTTTTTCGGTGCAATTAATGTGAAGTACCTATTTGGTGAAAAGGCAGTTAAAATTTATTCCTGCTTGGTAGTCTTATTTATCATCCTAGGTTCAACATTAAAAGTCGATTTGGTATGGGAGCTTGCAGACTTTTTTAATGCACTCATGGTCATTCCAAACATTTTAGCATTAGCCGCACTCAGTGGTTTAGTTGTAAAACTTAGCAAAAACGGATCTGCTAAATAATAAATGTTATAATACATCAGCTTAGCCAGACATAATAAAACACTAAAAAATCAGGAAATGGAATATACTATTTCCTGATTTTTTTAGTGTTATAAACCGTTCTGATTTTACTATCCTTTTAATTTGGGATTAATTGTATGGATGGATCCCCGAAAACTGTCCAGGTGTTGAATGTCTCGATATCACTAGATGTACCGTTATCCAGCATCTTGCTGGCACCGGTATAGCAAAGTCCTCCAAACGAGGTCTTAGTTTTATTGCAGACCTGATCAATGATGGCGTCCTGACCTACCATTGGAGGTATCCAAGGCTGGTTTATCGTCGACATATAGGTGCCTACTGCTCCTATAGGTTCTTCGTTGCTGTTTTGGGAACGAAGCCATGCTTCTGCAAAACATGTTCCGGACTGGAATTTGCCACTGACACAGGATACACTCACTATAAATGGAAGATGTTCTTGATTCTGAAGTGCCGCAACATCACTGTTGCCAAAGCGTGTAGTAACCCAATAAGTTTGTGCCCCATGTCCACAGTAATTTATGATACCGCGGCCCTGGTTGAGACTGTCTGTAACTTTTGAAGCAGATGCACCAGGATCATATATTCTGTCAATTTGAGTATACCCGGAGTTCAAAAGCCTGTTACGTATATTATCCATGTGCTCTGCATCCGATTCATTGCTTCCTTCAGCAGATGCAATTCCTACACCATTTTTATACCAATCTGCTGTATTACTTCCATTTTTCTCGAAATCAATAGTTCGTTGTACCTGGGTTTGCACATCCGCAATAGTTTCAGCGGAAAAACGACCTACAAATATATCAGGATAATTATCATTTCCTGCCACCTTTGTATATTCAGGGTCTGAAACACCACTGGAATATTTTGGTGAAGATATCTGTTGATAGTCACCCACCAGAAGCACATACGCTAGGCTTGGGTGCTGATTGTAATAGTTCTTTATATACTTCTTGATTTCACTAGGATTATTTCTTGGTGATACTTGTGATATTTTTACCATTGTAGTGTTGATTCCTTTTGAATTCTTCCATTGAATAAAAGGATCCATAGCACTACTAAATTTATCATATACTATTATGAGCATATCACCATCTTCTGATGCTGTCGCCCTAGACCTTACATTTTGTCCACTGTTATAGTTGATAAAGAGATTTTGGTATGCTGCTTCAAACGCCTCAGTATGAGTAGGCGCAGGCATAGACATATAAGAATCTAAGCTGTTAACATTGTACTGGCTCTCATTTTTAACTTCTACCGTAACGGAATCATAGACTCTCAATGTTTTGGTGGAAGGCTGATACTGGAAAGCATTAACTCTGACTGTAGCACCACTCAGTTCTCTCATAATAAAAGGATCACTGATTGAAACCATATCGCCAGAAGGATACCATCCTTCCCCTTTATAGACTTCTCCAAAGGTGTATGGAATATCATCCGGATTAACATCTCTTGAGATACTACCTTTAGACGGTGCTATAGGGCAGTTTTCATAATCGGTATATTCCGATGACAGCACACTTACTTTCATATCTGTGGAATCCGGTATTGTTATGCTGCGACATATACGTGGCAGCTCAGGTAAACCTAACTCCTCTTCAAAGCTTGTCCCGCTGCAAATTATTTTGTAATATTCCGATTCTTCTATATCCACTGCATTCTTGGCAAATTCTCCCACATCAAATCTTATGACTGTATGATCTGAATCCGATTCCAGAACAGTAGCATTCGCTCCATCCAGGCCTTTATCTTCATTGACCTTGATTGAATCTCCGGCTGCAGCTTCAAAGTTATTTTTATCTTCTCCAAATGCAAAGCTACACTGCGTACTTATGATAATAAGCACAAGCATAAACATAAAAGTTTTAAATTTAAATATGTTTTTCACAACACTTCCTCCTCTTAGTATATTTTTGACCGATAAATTACTGGCAGCTTACTTGCCTCAAACCAAAATCACCTCTCTTTGATATAAGCTCCAGTTTAAACAGCTTTGCAGGTTAAAGCTAAACATGCAATTCTGCTCATACAAATTTTTACAGTAATTTCTTATAAATAGAGCGCGCTTTCTATTTCTTACTGATGAGGATTATTACAATTTACTGACGGCAATTACTAATTTTATGGGGGGAAATCATTAATTTTTACTGACGAAGATTACTAATTGTTACTGATGAGATTACTATTTTTTATGATGGGAGCACTAATTTTTACTGACAAAATCATTATTTTTTATGATGGGAGCACTAATTTGTATATTTGATTATATAGTAAAACCATTTGTCCATAAAGTCAACCCAAAATACAGATGCTTTTATCGGCAAGAAAAGACACCTGCCGGTGTGTACTTTCACCAAAAGGTGTCCTAATGCTAAACGCATTATATAGAATTTTTAATGACTGATTATAATTATTTATGTGCTAGCTCTGCTGCAAAGTCCTTGTTATATTTGTGTTCGTCAACAAATTTAACAAGAAGGATATTAACTAATGCTACACATGCAAAGATTATATAAGCAATCTTTAGGTCACCGATAACGTTCGTTACAACACCGTTGATTACAAAGCACCAAGCTGTTACGAATCCCTGGATTGGGAAAATTACTGAGTTTACCTTGTCAAAACCCTGACGTCCGAAAATAGATGTAGGAAGTGATGTTGTGAAGTTTGCAGAACCGCCAATCCCCATACCAATCATAAAAATTGAGATGTAAAATGTAAGACCTACGCTAGTTGACATAAAGTTAAATGTTAAAGCAATCGCATACCAAAGGCCAAACATCATCATTGTTTTCTTTGTTCCGATACGGTCATCGATAACACCGATGATAAATGAACCTATTACACCAATTAAAGCGATAACAGTCATGATTGCAAGAGCTTTTCCCTGTTCCATTCCAAAGTCACGGATATTACGAGTAACAAGTTGTGTCATGACTCCTACTGAGCAAATCTGGAAAAATCCAGTTGTTATTGCAGCAAGCCATAACTCTTTAGTGCTTAACAGTTTACTGGTTGTCCAACCTCCATCTTTTATGTGTCCATCATCGTCAGCTGTATCATAATTTTTCTTGTAATATTCATCAGATACGTTATCTGGGTTCAATCCTCTTTCCTGTGGAGTGTTACGGACAAAGATTGCGCCAATAATTCCTAGTACAATTGCAGCAACACCAATTGGAATACATCCACTACTAATGTTACCATATACTGCTACTAAGCCAGTTAAAATGGCTACATAAAATGCAGATGCAAAGTTATGTCCCATAGTTGTATATCCCATGATAATCCCTTTTTTCTTAGGCCACCACGCAGCTACTAATGTACCTCCTGCAATATATCCTGCTGACATCATACTTGTTGCAACAACCAGCATTGAAACGGCATACATCGGGATGCTTGTAGAGTTACCACAGATAATATAGGCTACACCTGCTAAAATTGTAAAAAACGCAGCCGTCTTTCGAGCTCCAAATCTGCGGTTAATCTGCCCTACAAAAATAAATCCAATTACAGCAACCATACCCATGTATCCGTTGATCTGAATCAATGTTCCAGGTTCACATCCAAGATTTGCAGCTACTGTAGGCGCAAGTACGTTTGTCCCATCATTTACCATACCAACATAAAAGAAGAACATGAACAGACAATAAAGAATTGTTCCCCATCCCGCAGCGCCGAAATTTACTACTGAATTTTTGTTATCACTCATTTCGTTTTTCCTCTCAAATAAAAATACTACTATAATTCCGAATAAACTTAAAAAAAGAAGAACTGAGAAGCTTTACAATAAAGGCCCTCAGTCCTCCTTTATTTATGTGTTAACGTATAAGGCTTCTATTATACAACACTTTACTATACAATACCGTACTTGAAAACTTTTTTAAATGCTAGCATATGTATAAACTCTGTCAGGTACATCATTTACATTGTCTTCTTCAATTTCTGCGACGCAGCGAACCATAGAGCCGTCTCCCATATACCATCTGATTGGGAAGCAGAAGAATCTGAAACGTTTTCCAGACACTTTATCTAAGTCTCCACCAAGATTTTCAACGCCAACTATGCCATGTCCTAACATTTCTTTATGGCAAGGTTCCCATGTTCCCCAGCAACCAATTGCTTCTAAATCGCCGAATTTTGTATCGTATGCTTCCTGTCCGTGAATTCTGATGTATTCATCTTTGTCAAATTCAGCATATGCTTCTTCGCCGAACTGTTCTTTGTATTCTTCTGTGATTGGCTTTCCAGAAGCACCGATTAAATTCATGCGTGTACCGCCATTATTTCCCATAGCTGTATGTAGTGGGTGATCAAGAGCCTGCATATCCATAGCTACGCACTTAACCTTGTGTTCTACAAACCATTTTCCTGCATCAACACCAGTTCCACATGAATAATGATAGTATTCTTTTGAATCATCAAATTTACGGTGCATTCCTGTATTTAGACATACAATCATGCCTTCCAATTCCTCAGGCTTGATGTTTGCACGTTTGCAAGCATCTTCAAGATGTTCGCTAGTAATTAGTCCCCAACGCTCAACATTGATTTCAAGACAAACTGCTTCACCTGTGTATGCATCAACCGGCATTTCATGAGTATAACGAGCTCTTTTACCATCGAATTCAGTTTCCATAACGTGACGAGGTGCGTCACAGTGTGTGCCTGTATGCTGTACGCAATCAATTCTTTGTGTAAGAACACCGCCCTTGGCCAACGTGTGCATTGAATCGATAACTGGCTTTACAAAATATGGCCAACGTGGAATATCTGCACTGAACGGATGTGTTAAATCAATAAATACTTTCTTTCCCATTTTTTTATTCTCCTCTAGTTTTACTCATAAGATTTTTTATTTTTTAACAAATAGTTATATATATTGATATAATTAGTTAGCCCAGTATCCACCTTCAACAGCTACATTTGCACCTGTCATAAAGTCACTAGCCGATGATGCTAAGAAGATGCATGGGCCTACGAAATCTTCTGGTTCGCCAAGCCTTCCAATTGGAAGTCTCTTTAAAAAGTTCTTGTATACTTCGCTTGATGGATCAAACATCCACTCAGTTAAATCTGAACGGAATACTGTAGGGTTAATTGTATTTACATTAATCTTATACTTAGCTGTCCATTCACAAGCAAGAGACTGAGCCATTAGATCTATACCGCCTTTAGCTGTACAGTATCCTGTGTAGCCTGCCATACCCATCTTTGAACGAGCTGAAGAAACTAGTATCACTTTGCCGCCTTTACCCTGTGCAATCATTCTTTCTCCAACGTACTTACAGAACAACCAAGTTCCCTGTACATCTGAATTCATGATTTTCTGCCATTCAGTTAGCTCTTGTTCAACAATTGGCTGTGGGTGATTGTATCCAGCGGCTGTAACCAATACATTAATCTCTCCAAACTTAGCCACTGTGTCACTTACAACCTTAATCACTTCTTCTTCTATCGCAGGATCGCCTGTTGAAAACCCACATTCGATTCCTTCTTTAGCAAGTTCATCACATATAGCCTTACACTTTTCTTCGCCACGTCCGGTAATCATAACCTTCATACCGGCTAAACCATATCCCATGGCAACGGCTTTTCCTAAAGCACCTGTAGCTCCAGTAATTAAAGCCACCTTGCCTTTCACATCAAATAAGTTGTTTACAAACTGCTTCTCTACCATTTCTCTTTCTCCTTATATTGTCATTCTCCAGCGCCTATTTTGCGTCAGGGTAGTTAATGATAACTAACATTTCTGCTGATTCATTTGTTTCGTTCTTTAAACCTCTGCCTTCATTTGGTGGGAATGAAATAGATTCACCAGCCTTTACTACGTACTTCTTTCCTTCCTTATCTGTGATAGTCATTTCACCTTTAAGTACATAATAAACTTTTTCTAACGGATTATCTTCGTATGCCCAATCAGCTCCACCACCAGGAAGAAAAACTGATTTTCCAATCCAAAACTTTTCTGCTCCAGTTTCATCCTTTCCATGATATCTCATAGCCGTACATCCAAAATGTCCAGGTGCCTCATAAGGTTTTAATTCACTTACAGTTCTTTTAATCATTTGTGCTACCTCCGTTTTTATTGGCTGGGTACTTATTACTCAGTCGCATGCTTTTTATTTTATTAATCAAGTGGCATAGCTTCTGTCTATGGCCTGATTAGATTTTATGATTGGAGTATAGCACTACAAAAATTGTTCTACAATTCTAACTTTTCTGTAAGAGAGTTACTTTGCTGTTACATGGTTACTTATCAGTAACTAATTTTTTGTTATAATTTTGTCAATATATATTTGCATTTTTTTGACGTCAATCTATTTATTTCTCTATTTTTTGACAATTTTGCTCTATATTTTTTGTTTTTTATATTTTGATATTATATATTCTAAACCCTTCCCTAATTATTAAAGTTCTATTGATATTTTATTAACAAATTTTATGACAAAAAAATATCAAAAAAAACATCAAAAATACAATCCCAAATTGACTCTATGAGTAAAATTTGCTATAATACTAATCGTGATAGTGTAACAGTTTAGGGATTAATATTTGGGAAAAAGGAGGTTCTCTATGATAGGAACTAACCCATATCAGTATGCCTTATCTTGTTTAGGCGGCAAATGGAAAATGACTATTTTACATCACATTCATCATCATGGTGTTATTCGTTTTTCAAAAACTAAAAAAACATTACCTGTAAGCGAAAAAGTACTAAGTCAGCAACTAAAAGAACTTATGGAAGATGGCCTAATTGAAAGAATCCAATACAATACTATTCCATTAAAAGTAGAATATATTTTGACTCCTGCAGGTGAAAGGATAATTCCTGCCCTTGATATGATTTATATGTGGAGTATTGAACGTATGCGTCAGTTAAATATAGAAATCGATCCAGATGCTTTTTTAGTGCACACACAAAAAAAATATCATAAGTGTGTATCAGAAATAATTGATAATTATGAACAATTTTGTGATTTTGTTGATTATGTGGTAGAGAAAAATTTATCAATAGAAGATACGACCGCAGACTTTATGAATAACAAAGAAGAAATCGTCGAAAGGCTTTTGAGTTCTAATTCACAAAGCAGCGGTGAAAATAAAAGTAAACAAAAAAAAGATTAAACAATAAAAAAAGCCCTGAGCTCTCTATTTAGAAGCTTCAAGGCTTTTTTATTCTATTTAATCAGTTTTTCACGTAAAACCAACTGCTCCAGTATAATGCTCATAAGCATTCCTACGATAAGATTCTCTCTTTGTGTGAACTCCACTCTTTGGAATTCCCGTAATCCCTGCCCAAAAATTAATGCAAATACAATCATCATGGCTGCATAACCTACTGAGGGAGGTATAGAGGCAAAAAAGACCCTACTGGCGCTATTAGTCCAAGAACAATCATAAAGGCACTACCAAGATAAAATGGTCTTCTGGAGGCCATTCCAGTCATGGCAATTACACCCATTGATGAGGCGAAAGGTACAAACCCCACTGTTGGTGCTCCTTCCCTACACTATTTTTCTACGCCATATATTTGATTTGGTATAAATCCATCCAATGGGAATAGAGCTGCTTGGTGCTATCATACAACCAAGATACACCCCCATTATACCAAAGTATTGGTTTAAAATGATGACAAGTACTACTCTGAATAGAATACAATTGACAAAGGAACTTCCCATCACAATCCAGGTATGTCCTGCTCCAGTCATCAATGAATGGTAAATAAGAAATGATGCATAAAAAGCCTGTCCTATTATTTCAATTCGAAGGTTTAGTACTGCTGCATCTGCAACGGATACATCACTTGTAAATGCAGAAGTTATCAACGGTGCTGCCAGTTCTACAATGACAATTATGATAAGTGCCAATCCTACTGTTATTTTCATAGCTTCATACATAACTTCTTTTGCCCTGTCGTACATTTGTGCTCCCAAGGTCTGAGCAATCATTGTGGATGCACCACTTGACATGGCCGATATAAATAACTGGCAAAAATCTTTAATTTTTATAGAGATTCCATTTCCTGCAGATACATCCACTCCATACTGATTTATAAAATATGTAACTACAAGCCATGATAAACTTGCGATAGTCCATTGCAGCATGCAGGGTACACCCAGCTGACATATTTTCTTACATTTATCCGCTCTAATCCGAAGAGTAGCCAGATGAAAACCAAAGTACTCCTTTGCCTTTATTAAGTACAATAGTGCCATAATATAAGATACTATTTGTGCTGCTACAGTGGCTAAAGCCATTCCTTCCACTCCTTTATGCAGCACTAGCACAAAGAAAAGATCCAATATGATATTTAGTACTGTTGCCACTGTAATACACCTAAGCGGCACTTTTGAGTTACCTACGCCTCTTAAAATTGCGCTAAGCCCGTTATACCCTAAAATAAACGCGTACCCTGCTGAGCAGATTTCTAAATAAATCACAGCATCTTTTAGCGAAGGTGCTCCCAACAAAGTTAGTAGGCTTTCTGAGCTAAAATAAAGCCATACAGAAATTACTGCACCTAGTACCATACTCAATAAAAACAATGTACCTGTTGCCTGCTTTCTGCCCTCTTCATCTCTACTGCCAAAGTACTGTCCTATTAGAATATTCCCCCCTAAAGTAAACCCTATGGCTATTTGTGTAAGTAGTCCCATAATCTGACTTGAATTATTTATGGCAGAAACCGCTTCTTTTCCAACAAACTGTCCCGCTATAATTATATCAATAATGCTATAAAGGCCCTGCATCACACTGGTAGTTACCAATGGCAGTGCATACCGTATCAGCTGTTTTCGCACACTGCCCTGTGTTAAATCTAAATCATGTGCCACGTACCCATTCCTCCTGCTTTTATCTGTAATTGTCATTCAAAATTATACAAGCATTATATGCCCAGAGGCTCGGGTTTACAATTAGTTACAATTTAGTAAGTACATTACCATAATGTAACATACAAGAAATGCGGCCAACAATGTGGCCGCATCATTATAATCAATTTTTAATTTTCTTGCCTAATTTTTTTCTTTTCTAAATAGTGAAAAAATGCTACAAATGCAGCTATTATAATAAAAATCATTTTTTCTTTTATACTACCTGTAACAAAAAAATATATGCACAATCCATATACTAGAATAAAAAATAAACTTAATATTACTTTATTAACCATAATATCTCCTTTTTTTAACTTACTTTTAATATCTTATGCTTAAGATAAACTGTTGTCAATAAACAATACATAAAAACTATGTTCCTCCTTAATGGTTTACAGTTATTTTTTTACTGCAAACCATTAAGAGGGAACATATTAAAAGTACTTTTATGGTTTTGGCCTTTATATTTTATTATGCTTTTGATACTTTCATATTATCTAAGAAATAAGCACCATCATTAGATCCACTTCTTATATACTTAAATGTATATGTTACTTTAATATTTTCGCCAGATAAATTGGCAATATCCTTTATTACGGAGCTTTCTACAGTTAAATTTTTTTCTATTAATTTATAAAGAGAAAATCCTAAAAGTGTTTCAAAAGCACCTTCCAATGCTTTTGCTCTAGCTAGTGTTACCGCCTCTTTCACGCATGCGCCGATTACTTTTTTATAGATTGCTCCTCCAAAATATGCAGCAACAAGTGATGCAACTACACTATATGTGTCAAGCTGACCATCATGCTTACTTTGCCACAATTCCACTAAATTAACTAGTTTGCCTCTTTCAATTGTATCTGTGCCAGTTATTTTTGTAGGTGTAGCTAAGGATGGCGGACAATAGATACAAGTTGATGTTAATGTTATAGACATTTTAAACTCTCCTTTTCTAATTTTATTTAAAACACTTTAACCGGTTAAGTTGTTTTACACATATAAAAACGAGTTTTAAAACAAAAAGTAAACTAATTATTGATAATTTTTTTATGTAAAAAACAGGATGCTGATCAGCATCCTGTATATTTTAAGCTTTCAAATCCCAGTCTTTTAAATTTGTATGGAGCAATTCATGTGCCCTTTTTGAGTTTGGCTTTTCCAGAAACTCTTCATAGGTCTTTAGTACTGCGCTGTTTTCATGAGAAAATCTTAAGTTTGAAGTACTGTCCAGTCCGTAAAGAATCTTGCCTCTGTCTTCTGCCAGTTCAAAGCCATCATGAATAGGCTGTCCGCCGCCTCCTGCGCATCCTCCTGGACAGGCCATGATTTCTACAAAATCATATTGGACCTCTCCACTTCTTATAGCTTCTATAAGCTTTCTCGTATTACCCAGTCCGCTGGCTACTGCCACACTTACAGCAACCCCTTCAATCTCAAATATAGCTTCCTTCCAGCCATCCATACCCCGCACTTTTCTGAAGCTCTCTGTATTTGGATTCTTCTTTGTCAGCAAATAATATGCACTTCGAAGTGCAGCTTCCATAACTCCGCCAGTTGCGCCAAATATGACACCTGCTCCTGATCCTTCTCCAAAGATTTCATCAAAAGATTCTTCTTTTAAATCATTTGGCTGAATGTGGTCTGCTCTAATCATTCGGTCAAGTTCTCTTGTAGTAAGTACCAAATCAACATCACTGCCATGACCTGCATCATTGACTGCTTCTACTCCACTTTCATATTTTTTTGAAACGCAAGGCATAATAGATACAGAAAAAATCTTTTCTGCAGGTATTCCCAGTTTCTGCGCTATAAATGTCTTTGACATGGCTCCGAACATCTGCTGGGGAGACTTGGCCGTTGAAAGGTTGTCAACCATATCCGGATACTGTGACTTTACAAACCGTACCCAGCCAGGGCAGCAGGAAGTAAACATAGGCCACTTATATTTATCCTTCTTCTTAAACCTTTCAAGGAATTCTGTCCCTTCTTCCATTATGGTGAGATCTGCCGTATACGTTGTATCAAATATGTAGTTAAAGCCTATTCTTCTTAAGGCGCTTACCAATCTTCCTAAGGTGCTCTCCTCTTTATATAGTCCGATTCCTTCGCCCCATGCCGTTCTGACTGCTGGTGCTATCTGTACCATTGTTATTTTCTCAGGATCAGCTAATGCGGCAAACATTTTATCGGTATCATCCCGTTCCCTTAATGCTCCCACAGGGCAGTGGGTTATACATTGTCCACATAGCGAACACCCTGTTTCCTGAATTTTTTTATTTTCAGAAACGCCAACAGTAGTTCTATAACCTGAGCCCGTTAAATTCCATACCTGTAAATCCTGTATTTTGTCACATACCTGTATACATCTCATGCATTTAATACATTTTGATGCATCTCTTATTAAAGGCAGACTGTTATCCCATCTTGCTTTTTCTGGCACGGATGTATATGGAATACTAAGGATACCAAGGTCATTGGCAATTTTTTGCAGGCTGCAGTTTCCACTTCTCACACACACTGCACAAGTGCAGTTATGATCGGATAGAATCAGTTCTACATTTGTCTTTCTTGTTGCTCTTACTTTAGGACTGTTTGTATGAATCACCATACCCTGTTCTACCTTTGTATTGCAGGCAGTAACAAGCCTGTCTATTCCTTCCACTTCTATTATACACACCCTGCACGCACCTATGTCATTCAGGTCCTTCAGGTAACAGAGATGGGGAATATGAATTCCTACTTCCAAAGCAGCTTCTAAGATTGTTGATCCCTCAGGAATAGATATAATATGTCCGTCTATTGTTAACTTTACCATTGTGATTCTCTGCCTCCTTTAAATGAACCTATACCAAAGTGGTCGCATCTTAAGCATCTCATTGCCTCCTGCTTTGCCTCTTCTTCAGTCATCCCCTGCTCTATTTCTTCAAAGTCACAGCCTCTTTCCCCTGCATAACGCATCTTCAGTTCTACTCTTCCGCAAGGTTTCTTATCCAGGCTCTTTGCTTCTGGTATTTCCACATCACATTCAATTGCATGATGGTATCCCAGATAAGTGTCTATGTTTGCAGCGGCTACCTTTCCTGCCGCTATGGCATTGATTACTGTTGACGGACCAGTTACACAGTCCCCCCCTGCAAATACTCCCGGTATGTTCTCTATTCCACTAGAGGTTTCTGTTTTTATGCTTCCCTTGTTTACAGGTATTCCATACTTTTCAAAGCTCTTTGCATCAATTCCCTGACCGATGGCAGAAATGATAATCTGGCAAGGGATACCTTCTTCTTCTGCCTGAGCATCAACGGGTTTTGGTCGTCCTGAACGATCTGCTCCTCCTGCTATCTGTGGTTTTACCCATAGGGCTTCTACATCTCCTGCTTTCCCTGCCTGAATTCTGGCTGGAGCTTTAAGCTGTAAAAGCTGACATCCTTCAGCTATTGCTCCTTCTATTTCATCAGGAAGAGCTGTCATATCGTCTCTTCTTCTTCTATATACGATATTTACCTCCGCAGCACCTAGTCTCTTTGCTGTTCTTGCTACATCCATAGCAACGTTTCCTCCGCCGATTACCACTACTGCCTTATCCTTAAAGTCCGGCATGGTATTGTCGCCTATGCTTCTGAGCATTTCCACAGCAGAAATCACGCCCCTGGAGTACTCTCCTTCAATTCCGATTTCTTTATGGGTGTGAGCACCTATGGAGATGTATACAGCATGGTGTTTTTCTCTTAGCTCAGTTATATTCTTTACATCATTTATGTCATAGCCTGTTACCACTTCTACGCCTTCTGATAGTATGGCATCTATATCAAACTGCAGTCTTTCCCTTGGCAGTCTGTAACTTGGAATTCCATATCTCAGCATTCCGCCAAGCTGATTCCTCTTTTCGTATACGGTTACTTTATGTCCCATGATAGCCAGATAAAATGCCGCTGACAGTCCACTTGGACCTCCTCCTATGATTCCTATGCTCTTTCCTGTATCCTCCATTTTTTCTGGTACAGGAACTTCTCCACAGTGGTCTACTGCATATCGTTTTAACCCTCTGATATTTACAGGAGCATCTATCAGATTCCTTTTGCATCTTGCTTCACATGGATGTTCACAGATTAAGGCGCAAACTGTAGGAAATGGATTGTCTTTTCTGATTAGCTTTACTGCATCCGCATATCTACCTTCGTATACAAGCGCACTGTATCCTGGTACATCTACTCCTGCAGGGCATAATGCTACACAAGGTACTGGCTGTTTTAGTTTCTGGATGCTTTCTGTACATCGATGGTTCGTGATATGCTCTATGTAGTCTTCTTTAAAGCCCTTAAGACCTCTCAACACCATGTTTGCTGCTTCTGTTCCTATGGCACAGTCTGCTGAAACCCTTATGGCTTCCGCTGTCCTTTCCATCAGAGGTATAATATCCAGTGATGGATCCTGTCCAAGGTCAAGAACCTGGTCCATCAAGTTTAAAAGCTGTCCAAGCCCTACACGGCATGGTACACACTTACCACAGGACTGGGCATGGCACAGTCTCAGAAACGAAGCTGCCATATCTACAGGACACTGTCCTGGAGGACTTGCTATAATCCTTCTTTCCAAGTCCTTATACAGTCCTTCAACTGCCATCTGGGCTCTGTCTCTGGTTTTGATATCTAATCTGCTCATTTTCTTTCCACCTTTTCATTTGAAAATTTAAATTAATTAATAAAATAACCCAGTATAGTAAAAGCACTATACTGGGTTATTTATTAGGGTATTTATCACAAAGTAAAGACAAGTACTATTTCTCTATATAATTCTGGGAAGTTTTAAGTTGTATAATAAGTTTCTTATTAAATTCGTTTTTAATTTCATTAATCTTATCCGCTGGATAATTGAAAAATCCTTCTCCAGATTTCATACCAAGTCTGCCTTCCTTTACCTTTTCTCTAAGGATTGGATTAGCTTCTTTCCTATTATCCATAACTGACAAAAGATTATCACCTACTGTACACCATATATCAAGGCCCCCCATATCAGCAACCTCCAGCTGACCTGTTGTTGCATATCTGAAAGCGGGTCCAAATTTAAGTGCTTTATCTATATCCTTTGGAGAGGCTACACCCTCTTCTATTAATGAGAATACCTCTCTAGCTACACCCTGCTGGATACGGTTGGCCACAAGTCCGGGTACATCTTTCAATACTTTTACTGTCTGTTTTCCGGCTTTTTGGTAGAGTTCTTCAACTTCTTTAAAAATATCTTCATCCATATTGCCAAAGAATGATAACTCTGCTATCGGCATAAGATGTGCAGGATTATACCAATGACAAACCATTGTTCTCTTTTTTCTTTCTTCAGAAATGTTTGACACCATTTCCATAAGAGCTAAACTGGAAGTATTACTTGCAAGTATTGCTGATGGCTTACAAAGTTCATCAAGCTGCGCAAATAGCTCCTGTTTCAGCTCTATTTTTTCTGGAGTTGCTTCAATAACGTAGTCCACATCACAAACAGCTTCTTTCAAGTCTGAAAACATGGTTATTCTGTCAAGGCTTTCCTGTATATTTTTCTCTGGTATAAAATCGTTTTCAACTAAAAACTTCAGTTCTTCTTCTATAACACCTTTTACAGAGTTTCTCATGGGCTCATAAGTTTCATAAAGGTTTACAGGATATCCATTCATTGCAAAAGTTTCAGCTATGGCATGCCCCATAGTCCCTGCACCTAATACAGCAATTGTTTTAATCATATCTGCCGCCTCCTAAATCTTACACGCCAAGAATTTCTCTTGCATCCGCAGGAGTTGCAACTTCGTTACCAGCAAGTTTAATAAATTCTGCTGCTCTTATTACCAATTGTGCATTAGATTCAGCTAGAACACCTGGAGTATAGAACACATTATCTTCCATCCCCACGCGAACATGACCACCCATAGCAATAGCTGCCATCAAAATAGGCACATGCCCTTTACCAACACCAAGTGCAGACCATGTTGAACCCTCTGGAATTAAATTCTTTAAATAACAAAGGTTTTCAACAGTAGCTGTTGATCCACCTGCTGCACCAAGAACAAACTGATAGTGAAGTGGAGCCTTTAGGATACCCTTCTTTAAATAGTAGGTTGAATTGTAAATCATACCTGCATCGAATATTTCAATTTCAGGCTTTACCCCATATTCCTGCATAGTCAATCCTAATTCTTCTAAGAACTTAGGGTGATTAATAAATAAACTATTGTGCTGCCAATTCATAGAACCGCAGTCATAAGATGCAAGCTCAGGCCTGATGCTCTTTAAATGAGCCTGTCTTGTTTCATCTGTAGCATTTAAATCTCCACTTGTTGTGCAGTTTATAATTATATCACACTTTTCTTTGATTAACTTAACAGTTTCCTCAAATTTTTTTGTATCCATAGTTCCTTTTTCTTCGTCATCTCTCATATGAAGATGGCAAACAGCTGCACCTGCTTTAAAACATTTATAAACATCTTCTGCTATTTCCTTAGGAGTAATAGGAATGTTTGGGTTATCCTTTCTGCTTGGCCAAGCACCAGTTGTAGCCACTGTAATAATAGTCTTTGCCATAATATGTCCCTCTCTTTTTTTATATTTATATAATTTTTAATTGTTAGTACTTCTTGCATTTCATATGAGTGCGTTAATTTAGCAGACTCTTATAAATTAGAAATTTTATGTTGCCATTAATTTATTTTCTAGAAGTTTAATTTTCTTGGATTTTGTGATGTGTAATGTAAGAATTTTTATTAACTAAAAACGCACTCACCTAAAATGCAGATCAAATAATTGTTACTTGCCATTATATATAGCAATTAAAATGCCAACTAATCGTTTGAATAAAATATTTTTTTAGTCAAAGTCCTCTAAAGCTGTATTTTTCAATCTTTTTTAATATCAAATAGTACTCACCCCTGCAATTTTTAACTACACAAAGTCTTAAATCTGTGTTACAATCGTTATAAATTGAGGAAAATTATCACCATTCGTTTTCCACGTAAAGAATTTTTTCACCACGTGGCTAAATATCATTTCTTAGGAGGCCTTTTATGAGCCAGGAAATTAACATTTTAAATCTATGCGAAAGTTGTATTACCACATTACGTAACACTATAAATTCCAACGTTTCCAAAGAGTTAAACCTATCCCTTAACCAAAAGCTTTTTTTATTAGAAACCGCCGTAGAAGACTTTAGGGAAAACCATACTGATTTTGAGGAAATTTGTAACCACTTAATTGATGCCATATATGTTGCTGATAAAAACGGTAAGACTATTTATGTTAACCAAGCCTATTTAGACTTTAGCGGACTAAAAAAAGAGGACTTTGTCGGCAAAAGCGTTTATGAAATAAATAGCGAGAAAAAACTGTATACAAACGGAGTAATTCCTACCGTTATAAATACAAAAAAGCAGACTGAGGCAGTAGGTACTGTTATATCAACTAATAAGAAAATATTTATTACAGGTATCCCTATTCTTGATGATCACGGGGAACTTAAATACGCTGTAGCACATGACAAGGATATTGACCATTTGGAGAAGTTGAAGGACGCTCTGGCTATACTGAAATCACAGCAGGTAACCAAGAATGCAGAATTAGAATATTTACGAAGGCGTCAGCTTGATCATATGAATCTGATTGCCAACAGTAAAAACATGAAAGATGCACTCCAAACAGCTCAGACTGTGGCTGCAACAGATGTAACGGTTCTTATCACTGGTGAAAGCGGTACTGGTAAAGAAATTATCGCTGATTTCATCTACAAATCCAGTAACCGTACTTCAAAACCATTTATAAAAATTAATTGTTCTGCAATCCCAGGAAACCTGCTTGAGTCTGAGTTATTTGGATACGAGGAAGGCTCGTTTACGGGAGCATTAAAGGGTGGAAAAGCCGGGTTATTTGAAATTGCCAATGGTGGTACTATACTTCTGGATGAAATTGGAGATATGCCGTTAGACTTGCAGACAAAACTACTAAGAGTTCTACAAGAAAAAGAGGTGTGCCGTATTGGTAGCAGTAAAGTAATTTCTTTGGATGTACGTATTATTGCTTCGACAAATAAGGAACTTCTCAAAGCCATAAAAGAAGGCAGTTTTAGGGAGGACTTATATTACAGGTTAAATGTTGTTCCCATTGATTTAGCTCCATTAAGAGAACGAAAGGAAGACATTCATGCTTTATTAGAGAAATTTCTTGGTAAATACAATAAAAAGTATGTTAAACTGGTATCTCTTACTCCTGGTGCTGCCTCTGTTTTGGGAGATTACAGTTGGCCAGGTAATATTCGTGAACTAAAAAATGTCATGGAGCGGATGATTGTTATTAACTCAACGGGAGAAATAGATGCAGCAACAGTTAAACAGGTTTTAGGAATTCTACCTGTAGCAGCCTTCCGGGCCGGACCAGAACCTATAAGCTCTACTTATCTAGAAAAAACAGAGCGTAATTTAAAAAAATCAGTTGAAGCTTTTGAGAAAGACATTATACGTGATGCCATCGCACAGCATGGTTCAAAACGAAAAGCTGCCACAGCCCTTGGAGTGGATCATTCCACCTTAATAAAAAAGTGCCAACGGTATGGAATTTAGTTTTCAGTTTCATAGATAAAGGCTCCAAAATTACGGATATAACAGTTCTTTTTATGTAAACAGTCAGCATACAATACATAAGTGAGTTATATACGTATTTTAGAAAATGGAGTAGTTTAAATGTTTAATCTAATTGACTTTGTGGGCTCCATATCCAACTGGATGTGGGGTCCTCCCATGTTAATGCTGGTTGTGGGCGGGGGAATTTTTCTAACCATCAGACTTGGCTTCTTTCAGATTCTTTATTATCCGTACATTCTAAAACAAACCTTTGGTACTATATTTAAGAAGCACACCGGACAGGGGACCGTATCCCCTTTTCAGGCTGCAACTACTGCATTGGCCTCAACTATTGGTGCCTCCAATATTGTAGGGGTGCCGATAGCTATAGCCTTTGGTGGGCCTGGTGCCGTTTTTTGGATGTGGATTGTGTCACTAATAGGCTGCGCCACAAAGTTTTCTGAAATAGTTCTAGGAATAAAATATAGAGAACTAAATGAAGATGGACAATATGTAGGCGGACCTATGTATTATCTCTCTGCAGGGATTTCAAGTAAAGCAATTGGGGAAACTCTTGCTATCATATATGCTTTTTTTACTATGATAATTTTGGCCGCCTCAGTTGCAGCCCAATCCGTATCCGCTACTCAAACCGTGGCTGTGATGGGAGTAAGCAAGATTACGACTGGGATTATTTTAACCATTCTTGTATCCGTTATCGTCTATGGTGGAATAACTCGTATTGCCAGCGTTTCTTCCAAGCTTGTTCCTTTTATGGCTAGTATATATGTTTTGGGAGCATTAATAGTTGTACTTTGTAATATTACCACTGTTCCATCTGTTTTTGCTTTAATTTTTACATCTGCCTTTACGCCATCCGCTGCTGTTAGCGGCGTGGCAGGTTCAGGTTTGACTGCTGCCATGAGATGGGGTATCGCCCGTGGTACATATTCTTGTGAAGCTGGCATGGGAACAGCACCAGTGGCCCATTCCGCTGCCACCACGGACCATCCTGTACGACAGGGCTTCTGGGGTATTTTCGAGATTACTGTATCCAGCCTGATTATTTGTACCATGTCCGCTTTAGTGGTTCTGACTACAGGTATATGGAGCCAGGTGGATCCTTCCGTAGCAGCCTCGATGCCTACCCTTGCTTTTCAATCCGTAATGGGTGATACCCTTGGAGGGCTGCTTGTCTCTCTCTCCATGTTGCTGTTTGTAATCTCAACGATTATTGTTCAAGTATTTTATGGCGAGAAACAATGTGAATTCTTCTTCGGTACTAAAATCGCAAAGATTTTGAAAATCTTTTATATTCTGGCTATTTTTGCAGGAGCATTAGGGGGATTAGAAACTGTCTTTGGTTTTTTGGATGTTATTCTCGGTGTAACCATACTGCCAAATATGATTGGACTTATTCTTATGAGCGGTCAGGTGGTTGCATTAAAAAAAGAATTCTTCTCTAGCTCAAAATACTACTTAAAAGATATAAGGCATCATTAAACAAATTAGGCCATCTCCGAACAAATTAGTGACATTTAAACTAATTTGTTTGGAGATGGCCCTGGTTTTATTACTGACCCTTATAGCTGATTTTTCACAGCTATCAAATCCATACCACTTGATTTCTGCCTCTGTCCTTAGCTTCATATAGCATTTTATCTGCTATGGCTGCAAAAGTATCAACCGAATCTTTTTCAGAAGGTATAATCGTTCTACCTCCTATACTTATGGTCACATTGATTTCTTCATCAGAATTACCGCCAACTTTGCAAACACTCTGACGTCCAACCGCATTACATACATTTTCCATAATCTCTAAAGCTCGGGCTTTACTTTCTCCCACCATGATCAGATAGAATTCTTCTCCTCCCATACGGGCAATATAGTTGTTATCATCTGGCATGGCATTTTTCATTAAATCAGCAACAGCACTTAGTACTCTGTCACCTTCTTGATGTCCATAAGTGTCATTTACTCTTTTAAAGAAATCAATATCTGCGATTCCTAAAGAGAAAGGGATCCCTTCCTTAATGGAATTTTTCCATTGTTTATTGACATAATCAATGCAATGTTTTCTTGTATAAAGCCCCGTTAAGACATCTATATACATTTGTGTTTCCAGCATTTTTCTATATCGAAACATGTTAATATGTGTGCGGACTCTTGCACACACTACGTTACCACAAAAAGGCTTTCTTATATAATCAACAGCCCCGCAGAAAAATGCTTTTTCTTCGGTGGCAGTATCATCAACACCAGTTAAAAAGACTACTGGAATCTGCTGGGTTTCTTTTGTGACCTGTAGTTTTTCTAATACCTGAAAACCATTCATTCCTGGCATCTCTATATCTAAAAGTATAAGTGAAGGCTGTTTTACTTTTGCCATTTCAAACCCCTCTTCACCTTCATTTGCATATACTATGTTATAGTCTTTTTGTAATATACCCTCTAGAAGTTTAATATTAAAAAAGCTGTCATCTATTATTAAAATGGTTTCCACCTTTTTACCCCGCTTTCGCCATTGCTTTTACATTCTTTTACTCTATCATAATCAAAACCATATTTCAATGAAATATTGAACTACTCTGACTTACTCAACATCCACAAATATAAAAAAAGGATGTCTCAAAATAATTAAGACATCCCACTATTTTACTATTTTATTTAATATTTATACGGACTACATCATTCCTGGCATTCCGCCACCCATAGGAGGCATAGCTGGTTCATCCTTCTTAATTTCTACGATGCCTGCTTCAGTTGTCAAAAGCATAGCTGAAGCAGAAGAAGCATTCTGAAGGGCTGATCTAGTAACCTTAGCAGGGTCTACAATACCCGCACTAATCATATCAACATATTCTTCTGTTGCAGCATTGAAACCAACACCAACTTTACTGTTCTTCACTTCAGAAACAACTACTGATCCTTCAAATCCAGCATTTTCAGCAATTTGTCTAACTGGTTCTTCTAATGCTCTCATGATGATTGCAGCGCCAGTCTTTTCATCTCCTGTAAGCGATTCAACATATTTCTTAACTGCTGGGATAGCATTTGCAAGAGCAACACCACCACCTGCTACGATACCTTCTTCAACAGCAGCCTTAGTTGCGTTTAGAGCATCTTCAATTCTCAGTTTTCTTTCCTTAAGTTCAGTTTCTGTTGCAGCTCCTACCTGAATAACTGCTACGCCGCCTGCAAGTTTTGCAAGTCTCTCCTGAAGCTTTTCTTTATCAAAATCTGAAGTTGATTCTTCATACTGATTCTTAATTTGCTTAATTCTACCCTGAATTTCAGCTGGTGCGCCAGCGCCATCTACAATTACTGTATTTTCTTTAGTTACCTTAACTGATGCGGCAGTACCTAACATATCTAATGTAGCTTCCTTAAGGTCGTATCCAACTTCCTCTGAGATAACTGTACCACCAGTTAAGATAGCGATATCTTCCATCATAGCTTTTCTTCTTTCGCCAAAGCCAGGAGCCTTGATTGCTACGCAGTCAAAAGTACCTCTCAGCTTATTGACTACCAATGTTGCAAGAGCTTCTCCATCAACATCTTCAGCAATGATTAATAGCTTTCTTCCCTGCTGAACAATCTGTTCTAGAATAGGAAGTATTTCCTGAATGTTTGAAATCTTTTTATCTGTTAATAAGATATATGGATTCTGCATGTTAGCTTCCATCTTTTCTGTATCGTTTACCATGTAAGCAGATAAGTAACCTCTGTCGAACTGCATACCTTCAACAACTTCAAGAGTTGTACCCATGGATTTTGATTCTTCAACAGTGATAACACCATCTTTTCCAACCTTTTCCATAGCTTCTGCAATAAGTTCACCAATATTTGCATCTGCAGCTGAAACTGAAGCTACCTGAGCAATACTTTCCTTGCTTTCAACAGTTTTTGAAATGTTCTTGATTTCAGCAACAGCTACGTCTACAGCTCCCTGAATACCTCTTTTTAGTACCATTGGGTTTGCACCTGCAGCTACATTTTTAAATCCTTCTTTGATAATAATCTGAGCAAGAAGTGTAGCAGTAGTAGTACCGTCACCTGCAACGTCATTTGTTTTTGTTGCAACTTCCTTTACAAGCTGTGCCCCCATGTTTTCTACTGCATCTTCAAGTTCAATTTCTCTAGCAATAGTAACACCGTCATTTGTAATAACCGGTGAGCCAAACTTCTTTTCAATAAGAACATTTCTTCCCTTAGGTCCTAATGTAATTTTCACTGTATCTGCAAGTTTATCAACACCTGCCTGTAATTTTCTTCTAGCGTCTTCCCCATAATGTAATTCTTTAGCCATTTCAATTACCCTCTTTCTTTATTATTCTACAATTGCCAAAATGTCTTTCTGGTTCATAATTGTGTATTCAGCACCATCATACTTGATTTCGCTGCCTGCGTACTTTGCGAATACAACCTTATCTCCAGCCTTTAACTCCATTTTTTCTTCTTCTGTTCCAGGACCTACAGCAACAACTTCTGCCATCTGTGGCTGTTCTTTAGCCTGGCCTGGAAGAACGATACCACTCTTGGTCTTTTCTTCAGCCTCAACCATCTTAATAACTACTCTAGCGCCAAGTGGCTTAATTCCAAAATTCATTTTCTATACCTCCTGTTTGATATATATAATTTTATTATTTATCTTTTTGTTAGCACTCATTAACCATGAGTGCTAACTATATTTTAAACTAATCTACCCTAATGTCAATAGTTTTTTTCAATTTTTATGGATAAAAATAGCACAGCCATACGATTGTATGTTGTGCTTGAAATCTCCTCATTTGTTATTTTTCTAACTGTCTTATATGATAAAATAAATATTGCTGCGCGATACCCCCATACTCCCCAAAATTCTCACTAGCATAATTAGTCATACTTTTCATATCACTTTCATCCATATGATAAAGTCTGTGCATTACACGGCGAACCCAGACATCAATGGGGAAGCTATTATATTTTTCCATACCAAAAAGTAAAATACAATTTGCTACTTTAGGTCCCACTCCACACAAGCTCGTTAAATATTCATACCCTGTAACGATATCTGCTCTTCGTAAATCTGCCAGTGTGGTTAATCTTACATCAACACATTCTTTGTTCCCTGAATCAAAATTATCCGTCACAATTTTTTTTGCAGTTTCAATTATATATTTTGCTCTGTACCCTAACTTGATTGGAGCTAGATCGTTTTCTGTCAGTTGAGCCAGAACGGATGCTTCAGGAAAAGCAAAATAATCTCTTTCCTGAAAACTACCCGCTGGTAATCCAAACATTTGGCATAAACCTTCAATGCATTTTTTTATCCTTGGTATGTTGTTATTTTGAGAAATGATAAATGAAATCAAAGTCTCCCATGGTTCCTGTTTTAATATTCTAATGCCTTGTCCTGATTGTATTGCCTCTGCAAGAACCAAATCTTTTTTAGCTAGAGCAGATTTTATATGTCCATAATCCTTATCTAAATCTAAATAGGTTTTCCAGTGCTCATTAAACTCTGCTTCATTAATGTTGTCTATACTCAGCCTACCCTCAAATCCACCTTCTATATATGGTTTAAAGTTTATATTTACTGGCTTTCCAAAAGCGATTCCGGTATAACTGCCATTCTGCTGCTTATTCCATCTAAAACACTGTCCACAATCAAATATATGATCCAAATTGAAATCTTTAATGTTTTCTCTAATTACCATCACTTTCTCCAAGTTTTTATTTGTCGTATTATAATCATCACACTAAGCCCCTGACCTCAACATCCACAGAATGAACGTTAAAAGCAGTCATGTTGGCTACATGTTCCGTAATCTGCCCTTGCAGCTCTCTGGCACATTCCATTACATTATTTCCATATTTCATATTAACCATAACGGTCAATCCAATACCGGTCTTGGTATTTTGCGTCAGCACTCGTATAATAGAATGTACGCCTTTGTTCTGCTTACCTAAATAATAAACAATATCATTTACCACCTTATCCGAAATAAAGAATTCACCTAAATAACTATAGGTCGGCCTCACTACAGACCTTTCCTGCATATTGTCTTTATTCCCAAATCCAAACCCTCTAATCATCCGTATAGGGTGTAAGAAATATCCTGAGAAGTCAGTTTTTAACTGTCCAGCCGGCGCAGGTATAACATGTTTACCCAATTCCACCCTTTGTTTCCGTGCCGCAGTTCTTTGAGCCTCAGTCGTAATATCTTCAATAAATATTCGTTCTTCAATTTCTGGCAGTTCTAATCTTTCAACAATTCGATCCACCATACCTGTAGAAGTTCCCAATATTAAAATCTTGTCTGGGTTAATTTCTTTTACTTTTTTAGCTACAGAATACCGATGTTCTTCATCCGTAAACAATGCTGTTTTTATTGCCCCAATTTTAGTTGCCTGTCTTTTAGCAGACTGCCCCTGTAAAATCCGGCTTTCATATATAAATAACCCATCATCTATAATTGCAGGGATGTCTCTTTTTCCACACAATGACATAGCCTGATAGCTTTTTCCTGTTCCGCTTTTTCCAACGAGAGAATAAACTTTCATCTTTACTTCTCCATTTCCCTTTGTTATAATTTAATTGGCTTTTGAGCACTTTAAAAAAGGAGGATTATCACAATGGCTTACAAAATTACTGATGCTTGTATAAACTGCGGAGCTTGTGAACCAGAATGCCCTGTAGAAGCAATTTCTGAAGGCAACGGCGCTAGAGTTATCGATGCTGATAAGTGTATTGATTGTGGTTCATGTGCAAATGCATGTCCTGTTGATGCTATCGTAGAATAATCTATTTAATTCTACTATAACAAATAACCGTTTCAAAAGAAACGGTTATTTTCATTTTTATATTATTTCTATTCATTTCTATTTATGTGGTACGCAAGTGAATGCAGACCATCACTTAAATGTACGTTCTCTACTGCAACAGTATCTGGTACCTCAAGGTCTACTGGTGCAAAGTTCCAGATTCCTTTTACTCCTGCAAAGGACATTTTGTCTGCAACTTCCTGTGCTGCATCCTTAGTCGTACAGATAATACCTATATCTATTGTGTTTTCCTCAATATACTGGACTAATTCTTCATAATCACGTACATTAATGTCATTTATCTTTATTCCGACAAGCTTTGGGTTAACTTCAAATAATGAAGATACTACAAAACCAGCTTTATAATAATAGGTATGGTTTGCAATTGCCTGTCCTAAGTTTCCCGCTCCTACAATAACCATCTTATATTCTTTATCAAGCCCCAAAATACTGCTAATTTCATTGTATAATGCTTCAACATTGTAGCCGTAACCCTGCTGACCGAAGCCGCCAAAATTGTTAAGGTCCTGCCTAATTTGAGAAGCGGTATAACCTATTAAGTCACTTAATTCCCTTGAAGAAATCTTATCCACACCCTTTTTACGGAGTTCGTTAAGATATCTTCTATATCTAGGTAAACGTTTAATTACCGCATTTGATATTTTTGAACCTTTTTTCATTCTTCACTTTTTCCTTCTTAATGTCTAGTCCCTTTCAAATAACTGAAAAACGAAAACCCGCTATCTGCGGGCTTTCATCTGATGACTAGTTTAATTTTTCTTCAACGTACTTTACGATGTCACCAACACACTGGAACTTTTCAGCATCTTCATCTGGAACTTCGATATCAAATTCATCTTCAATCGCCATGATAATTTCTACTGCATCCAGTGAATCAGCTTCTAAATCTTTCATAAGATGAGTTTCAAGATTAACCTGTGATTCATCTACGCTTAACTGTTCAATAATAATTTCCTTTATTTTGTCAAATGTCATATAACTAACCTCCATACTTTAGAAACTATATATTTTCTATACATTTCATTTAATTTCATTTTTTCTCTATGTCCTATTGACTAAAACTCATTATAATTTACTGTTTTAAGATATGCAAGAGCATTTTAAAAATTTTTTGTATAAATTTTAACACAAATTAACACAAAATTTTCAGTCTATTCTTCTTGCATTACCAGCCAGCTGTCATAAGTTTCTATAAGTCTAGCCTTATAGGCTTCGCTTTTATCGTGATATTCTGCTAACAGAAGATGATTACTAAAAATTTCTTCTTTACACATTTCTGCATCTAACTCAGCAATTTCTTTTTCCAAACTTGCTATTTCATCCTCCAACCGTTTTTGCTCTCGTTCCTTCCTTCTAGCTTTTGCTTCAAGGTCTTTATTTATTCTTCTTTGTTCATTAGAACTCAATTCTTTAAAATCGGTTTTCTCTGGTTGTTTTTCCTCATTTATGTTTTGAATACTGCTTAGCTCATTTAAATATTTTTTCCCTGATGCAATTTCCTGCTTCTTTTCCATATAATAATCATAGGAACCCAGATATGCCGCCATTCCATCCGTGTCCAGCTCCATAATTCTAGTTGGAATCTTATTCAGAAAATACCGGTCATGGGATACAACTATTAAAGTACCTGGGAACTCTAGAAGAGCATCTTCAAATACTTCTTTTGATGTAATATCCAAATGATTAGTAGGTTCATCAAGAAGCAGAACGTTAGACCCCGAAAGCATAAGTTTTAACAAAGATAGTCTTGCTTTTTCTCCACCGCTTAAACTTCCTACGTTAAGAAATACACTTTCATTTTTAAATAGAAATCTTCCTAATAAACTTCTCATTTCTGTATCAGTATATAACCGATAGGAATCTTTCATTTCATCAAAAACTGTGTTAGAAGGGGTCAAATTCTGCTGTTCCTGATCATAATATCCAAATTGGACATTGTGCCCGATCTTTAATCTGCCGCCATCTGGGTCAAGTTCATTCATTAACACTTTTAGTAATGTGGTTTTACCGACTCCATTTGCTCCTACGATGCAGATTCTTTCTCCTCTTTTGATATCAAAGTCTACATTTCTAAACAGTTCTTTTCTCTTTGCCCCATATCCAAAACCCTTTTCTAAGCCCTCTGCAAAAATGACATCATTTCCACTTTTAAACTGTTCCTTAAAATGAATTTTCATTTTGCCTACAAGGGCCTCTGGTTTCTCTATAAGGTCTATCTGTGCTAAACGTTTTTCCCTTGACTGAGCTCTTTTGGCCAACTTCTCTGTGCCATGCTGCTTAAACCGTCTTATAATCTCTTCTTGCCTTGATATTTCCTTCTGTTGTCCTTCATACTTCCTAAGTTCTTCTTCACGTCTCAGACGTTTTTTCTCTGCGTATTCAGAGTATCCACCCTGATATGTATACAACTTATGGTTTTCTACTTCAAAAATGCGGTTTACAGTTTGATCCAAGAAATATCTATCATGGGAAATTAAAATAATGGTTCCACTATATGACTTTAAATATTGTTCCAGCCATTTTAAAGTTCCTATATCAAGATGATTTGTTGGTTCGTCTAAAAACAAAATCTCCGGTTTCTTTAAGAGTAAACAGGCCAATGCCAATCGGGTCTTTTCACCACCACTCAACATAGAAATTTTTTTATCATAAAAATTTTCTGAAAAAGCCATGCTATTTAATATGCCGTTTATCTCACTTTTATAACCATATCCGTTACTTCTATTATAAGCTTCCATTAATTCATCATATCTGTGCAAAAGCTTATCTACATTTTCCCCTTTTGAAGACCTTTCAGAAATTTCATGAGACAATTTTGCCATTTCATTTTCCATATCAGCTACATGACTAAAAATACCTGAAACCTCTTCAATTAAAGTTTTATCCGAATCAAAATTTTGACTCTGTTTTAGATATCCAATACTAGTATTCCCGGAAATAAAAACATTTCCTTCTTCATATGACATTTCCCCACAAAGTATATTCAGCAATGTGGTCTTTCCTGCACCATTGTTGCCAACTATACCAATCCTGTCACCCTGATTTACGTGAAAGGAAACATCTTTTAGGATTATGTCAACTCCGTATGCCTTTGTTATATTCGTTGCCGAAAGTATTATCATTTTATTACTCCGTAATTTTTATTTTTATTTACTCTACTACAAGAGGCAGGTTTGGATATGCATCCAGTGTTAAATCACTTGTAAAACCTGCTTTATATTTGTAATATGCTGCGCATCCAATCATGGCTGCATTATCTGTACACAAAATTGGTGCAGGACAGTAAAGCTTCAGGTTATTTTTCTGGCATTGCTCTGTAAGCATTTCTCTAAGCTTACTATTGGCAGCCACCCCGCCCGCTAACACAATTTTATCTTTTTTCATTTGCTTTGCAGCATTAACTGCTTTTGTAACGATTACATCCATAACTGCCTGTTGAAAACTGGCTGCTACATCGGCAGTATTCACTTCTCTGCCCGCCTGTTTTTCCGAATTAATGTAATTTAATACGCCCGTTTTTATACCGCTAAAACTAAAGTCATAGCTGCCTTTTTCAAGAAAAACTCTTTTAAATGGAATAGCTTCTGGATTTCCTTCCTTAGCAATTTTATCAATTAATGGTCCTCCAGGGTAACCTAACCCAAGAACCCTTGCCACTTTATCAAAAGCTTCCCCTGCTGCGTCATCCCTGGTCCCGCCAAGCACCTCAAAAGAATTATAATCTTTGACCTCAACAATATTGGTATGTCCTCCAGAAACCACTAAAGCCATAAAAGGCGGCTCCAGATCAGGAGATTGTATGTAGTTGGCACTAATGTGCCCTTGTATATGATGTACTCCTATTAAAGGGATATTTTTGGCGAAAGCATATGCTTTCGCAGATGCTAATCCAATAAGTAATGCCCCCACTAGACCTGGTCCATAAGTTACACCAATTAAATCAACATCATCTAAAGTAACTCCTGCTTCACTTAATGCCTGGTTCGTTACGTTATTTATATTTTCCAGATGATGCCTGGATGCAATTTCAGGCACAACACCACCAAATACTTGATGTACCTTTATCTGCGAAGAAATAACATTGGATAACACTTCTCTGCCCTCTAAAAGTAATGCTACTGAAGTTTCATCACAGCTTGACTCAATTGCCATTGTTAAAAATTTTCCGTTTTTCATTCCATTCTCCCAATTTGCGTATCGGCTTTTACGATACATCTGTTATCCGAAGATAAATGTCTGCAATTTTCACATGACGTGTAATCCGACATATTAAATGTACTAAAATCGTGCCTTCTTTCGAACCGGCTGCAATTTGACACTGGATTACTCATGTCATCATTAAAATCTTCATAACCGTTATAATAATAATTATCTCTATCCTTGTCATTACCATAATAGTTTCTCATCTAACAATACCTCCAAAATACTTTTTATCTTAGTATCTCAAAGGGAATATGTTTTATTCATGAATACGCCACATAATTATAGCGTTTTCACCGTTATCTAAGTAATAACCTTTACGAATTCCTGCAGGTTTAAATTTAAATTCCTTATATAAAGCTTGCGCCGCCAGATTTGATTCCCTCACTTCTAATGTAAAGCTATTTAACCCGTTTTGTTCTGCCACCTCTATTAATGTAGCCACTATAGCCCTGCCGATTCCTCTTCTTCGATTCTCAGGGGATACAGCAACATTTGTAATATGGCCTTCATCAACAATAGCCCATAAACCTGCATACCCGGCAAGCTGTCCACCTATTTCTGCAACTATATAAAAGGCTTTGTCATTTTCCATGATTTCACCTTTAAAAGCTGCTTCACTCCATGGTTCTGCAAAACAGATTACATCCAGATCAGCCATAGGCTTTATATCACGTTCCTCAGCAGCTCTTATTACCAGTTGATTCATTCTACTCACCGTTTATCCCGTGCTGCTCTGGCCTCATCTAATTTTCTTTCAGCTTCAGCTTTCCTCATATAATTCGGTTTAAGTTCATTATATCCACAGATTTTCCCTTCATTAAACAGTTCAAGTGCAAGTTTTGCAACAGAAGACGATTTTTGATATCTACTTTCAGCATCTGCAAATTTAACTTGTATATTGCTATTTAACGATGAGTTCTGCCATTCCTCGATTTGAGCCTTATATGGTTCGACACCATCTCCCAAAAATGTAACTTCATCCTGTCCTTCTTCTAGAACTACTTTAAGTAATTTGAGAAGTTCAGCAAGCATATAAGCTTTGCCCTCTACAAGCTGTAAAATCGAATGATCTGTACCCCATTTATAAGCGCCTCCATATACTTGACTTCTTCTGGCATCAAATATTGGGCAGAAAACGCCTTTGTAATTTTCAATATTATAAAGGAAAGTTTTTAATGTAGGAACACTAATACAATCAATTTCAAGAGCCTGTGCTAATGCACGGGCAGAAGAAACACCAATTCTTATACCTGTAAAGGAACCTGGTCCCTCTGAAGCTGCGATTGCTGTCAAATCGTTTATCTGCAATTTACTTTTTTCGAGTACCTTCTCCACCATTGGCATTAAAAACTGCAAATGATTCAGCGTCTCCGTAGAATACTCCTCAAAAATCTGACCCTTTTCATTAATAACCGCCACAGAAGCTGATACTCCTGTAGTTTCAATGGCTAATATATTCATAGACCCGCCTCCAGTCCTTTTATCTCATAAATTCTTTCACCTTCATTTTGTCCATAGGCAATATTAATAACGATGGCATCCTCTGGTATAATTTCAGTAATTAAATCGGCCCACTCTACGATACATACTCCTCTACCAAAGAAATATTCCTCATATCCAATTTCGTACATTTCCTCCACATCATTAATTCTATACACGTCAAAGTGATAGAGAGGTATTCTCCCATCGTGGTACTCCTGAACAATAGTAAAAGTAGGGCTTGTAATTACTTCCTTTATTCCAAGTCCCTCTGCAATATATTTGGTAAGCGCCGTTTTGCCTGTGCCTAAGTCTCCGATAAGTGCGACAACACTTCCCGAAGCCAGCTTGTCCGCAAGTAGTAGCCCAAACTTTTTTGTTTGTTTTTCATCTTTTATAATCAATTTATCCATACCTTTTATTTTACCACACAATTTATGTTAATTAAACATTAAAATAGCCATTAAAATCGGCTTAACCTATGACAATTAGCATAGTTTCTGATAAAACAAAGAGGCTCCTAAAAACAAACCGATAAGCACGTATGCCGATAATCTATTCTAAGATAGCCTCATTTCATGTTCTTATTTAATTTTCTACTAGCTATTTATGTAAAAATCTTGATATTCTTTTATACAAAAAGAAAGTTATAACTGAGTTTACTCCAGCCTTTATCAGATTAAATCCTACAATAAACGGCATTAGCTTCATAACTGCGCTTAAAGGCCAACCTGTAAATGCAGGTGTAACTACCATATTGGCAAGAGCCATCACTACCGTCATAGTTATAACTCCTGCAGTCAATGCAATTATTGCTTCTTTTTTATTTTTTCTTCCCTTATACAAATTACCTGCTATTAACACAAATGCTCCTGTTGCTAATATGTGCATAATGATTCCGTACAAGCCACTTGCTGCACTTACTGTCGTCCCTTGAATTATTGAAGTTACAACTACTAACAGAAGTCCTGCCATTGGTCCAAAGGCAAAAGTACCAATAAGAATAGGAATATCTGCAGGATCATATTCTAAGAATGGTACTGAGGGAAAAATTGGAAAGCGTACAATATACACTAAGACCACTGAGATTGCTACAAGCATTCCCATTTTCGCTAACTTTACTGTTTTATTTTGTGATGTCATTTCTAGTTCCTCTCAATCTTATCCATAAAAAAAGCCCTGAGATTACTCTCAGGGCATCACATACTTGAAATAAACGCATTTAAATAAAATACGCCTGTTTCTTTCATCCGGACTATACCGTCGGTATGGGAATCTAACCCATTCTGCCTTTCAGCTCGCGGACTCGTAGTTAAGAACTCATTACCGCCGGTGAGGACTTACACCTCCCCCTGAAACAATTCTACTGCACATTATATACTTAATGTGTCAGCCTGTAAATAGCATCTGCAAAAATTTTCGCGTTTAACAGAAGTTGGTCGATTTCAATATATTCATTTTTTTGATGCGCTAAATCTGGTTCACCAGGAAACACACTTCCAAAAGCTACAATATTTTTTGCAGCTCTGGCATAAGTACCTCCCCCAATAACGATAGGTTCACTCTCTCTATCCCCTGTATGTTCTCCATAAATATCCATTAATGTTTTAATCATTGGGTCATCCTTAGGCATATAAATAGGGTCTTGAGCTTTTATCTTTATTACCCCCATATTATATTTGTTAATTATTGGCATCATAGCTTCATAAACAATATCTTCACTATAAGTAACAGGAAATCTTATATTAATAGTAAGCATCACAGCTTCGCCTTCAAGCTCCACTTTGCCCACATTAAATATAAGTTTGCCAGAGGGCTCATCAGAAAGTCCACATCCAATAGCTGTTCCATCTAGTTCAAATCCAATATATTTATTGTAAAACTCAATAAATTCATTAACATCATCATTTATTATGTCAATTTCACTTAAAAAATCCATGAGCACAGTGATGGCATTCACTCCAAATTCAGGAGTTGCCCCATGTGCCGAAACACCCTGTGCCACTATTTCTAAGCTTTTGCCTATGCCTTTACAATTCAACTTTGCGCCAAAAGCAATCTGGCCTTCCTCTGCACATTTTACATTTCTGTAATTTGCAGCCAGCTCTTTCACCTTATCATAGGCCTCCATTTTGTCGGCCCTTATCACTGCTCTAGCATAATCGGCTACCATATTTGCAGCATTACCGCCTTTTAAGCTCCTCAGCTCTATTCCTTTACCTGTAGTTTTTCCAATCTTTTTAGCTAACTGAAAAACCATAATCCCTTTTTCCCCATGAATTGCCGGATATTCTGCATCTGGAGTAAATCCGAAATCAGGGGCCTTGACTTTAGATAAGTAGTGCTTCATCCCCTTCCAATTAGTCTCCTCATCCAGCCCTAAAATCAGCCTTACCTTCTTTTCTGGTATATAGCCGCTATCTTTCAATGCTTTCATAGCAAAAAACGCCGCCACTACAGGCCCTTTATTGTCAATTGAGCCTCTGCCATAAATTTTTCCATCTGCAACGACTCCACTATATGGTTCATGTTCCCAGTCCGTTCCTTCTGGTACAACATCCAGATGACCTATGATACCCATTACTTCTTCGCTGGTTCCTGTAATTTTTCCCTCATCATCAAGTAAATACCCACCAAATTCAATGTGTCCACCATAATTGTCCACATTTTCTGTATCAAACCCCTCTGATTCAGCTTTTTTAAGCATGTAGTGAAAAGCATCCGCAACTCCTTTTCCAAAAGGAGCATCAACCGCAGGCTTATCTTCTATACTTTTTATAGATACCAGTTCCTGAACAGTCTTTATCATGTCATCTTTATAGTCCTCAATCAGCTTTAAGTATTCCATTCGCGTCCTCCAATGCTGTTTCTGCTCTGGATAAGTTTCCAGAAGAACTAAGGGTTTCATTTGTTTGTAAGTTCTCATCTAAAGGAATAATCTCATAAATTGGCCTGCCCCCTGAATTATATTTTTCAACCCAGGTAGGTATTGCACTCATGGTAATGTCCGTAATCTTCCCTTCTGACTTCATATATTTCAAATTAACCTTCGCAATCATTCCTTCTTCGGTATATCTGTTGTTTAAGGTTTCTGTCCTTTGATTTGAAATAAAATTACCCATACTATAAAAGACTGGAACAGTTTTTCCTGTTGCCTGGTTTTTTAAATACTCCATTCCCTGTAACACATGAGGATGGGATGCAAAAATAATATCAACATCCATATTATTAACACTCTGCTGTGCAATATACTTCTGCCATTTATTTGGAGAAGTCTGATATTCCTCTCCCCAATGATAATATAGTACAACAATTTCGGCGCCTGCCGTTCTTGCTTCTTCACAAGTCTTTTGCACTTCTGCTAAATCAGTATCAATGGTATCATAATTGAAGGAATTAATAAGTTCTGCATTCTCTGATGATATGACATTTCCATTTAATGCAGTACTGTCCCCACCTGTAGAAGTTTCGTATGTATATGGCACTACAGCAATCTTTACACCCTTAACTTCAGTCATGGAATATCTTTTTTCTTGGTTATTCAGCCTGCTTCCTGCGGTGTCAAAGCCTTTTGCTCTCAACACCTCAAGAGTCCTCTTCATACCTGCACCACCTCTGTCCATCATGTGATTGTTTGAGGTTATGGCCACATCAAATCCTGTATCCTTTAGTGCGTCTGCTAATTCATCAGGAGCGCAAAAAGCTGGATACCCTGAATAAGGTTTCCCTGCAAAAGTAGTTTCTACATTGCACAACGCAAGATCTGCCTGACTTATGTAATCCTTAACATACTTGTAATTGTTTGTATAATCGTACGTTCCCGTACTTGCATCGTATTGGCATGCTATCTGAGGATTGTGAACCATAACGTCCCCTACCGCAAAAATACTTAAATCAACTGTCGCCTCGGGTTTCTGGTTATCTAGCCCAGGGCTGACAGACTGATTCACTTCATTGCTGCATCCACTAAAAAGCAGTGGTAATGCCACCAGGCACCCCACTGCAATTAAAGTCATTATCAGAAGCGCTGCAAAACGATTTTTTCTTTTGGCGTTTTCCATAGCTATTCCTTACTGTACGTTACTGTACGTTTTCAACCCCTGCAATTTCAGGGTATGATTCTTTTAAAAGTTTTTCAACTACAGCCTTTAATGTCATAGTTGCGCCGGGGCATCCTGCACAGTGACCCTGTAATCTAACTTTAACAATATTTTCTGGAGTTAGTTCAACAAACTCAATATCTCCTCCATCTCTTTGCAAGAAAGGTCTAATATTTTCTAAAGCTTCTTTGATTTTTTCTTCCATGGTAATTCTCCTTTTTATCTACTTTTTATTATTCTATCACAAAATTCATTTTTTCAATAGTAAATATTTTTATACTATTGTACTTGTACGTTTTCCTGCTGCAAAGGTGCTCCAGACAAGTTGACAATTGCAGGTTCCATTGTATAAGCCGAAACAGCCTGCCCTCCTACAATTTTCATTACCACTACGGATTTTATTGGGTCTCCATTGGTATCAAACGTAATTGTTCCAGATGAACCAGGAAATTCTCTGACATTAGCTATGGTTTTTCTAAGTGCCTCGCCATCAAGAGCTGTCCCAGTTTTATTTAATGAATCAAGGGCAATCATATAGGCATCAAACCCTAGAGCAGCAGCACTTTCCGGAATGGCATCCTGCCCATATTTTGACTTATAAGCATTAACGAAATTGTCCGACATAACCGTAGTATCTGTATTTGGATCAAATACAGTTGAGAAAGAAACATTCTCTGCTGCAGCCTTGCCTGCTTTCTGTACTAATTCGGTTGAATCCCATTGATTCGTTCCTAAAAACAACGCATTCACCCCAAGTTTTTTTGCTTCTTTAAGAACTTTTACAGCCTCCTCCAGTTTAGCAGGAAGAAATACGACTTGGGCTCCTGCCGCCTGGATTTTTTTTAAATCCTCAGTAAAATCAGTCTTCTTTTCTGGCTGGTAGTCGCAAGATACCACTACTGCATTGGGGTTTCCTGTCATTTGTATAAACTTATCTGAAAAAGTCTCTGCAACAGCTATGGCATAATCATCATTTTCTGGTCTCATAATTGCCGCTGTAGTTGCACCTAATGACTCCACCGCATATTTAGCAAGTGCGACTCCCTGAAAAGAGTCTAATAAGCAGACTCTGAAATAAAAAGGATTATAACTTGTTACTAATGGATTTGTATTTGTAATAGCTATAGCAGGCAGTTTGGCTTTTTCAAATGTTTTAACTGCCATAAGCGAGTTTGCGCTTCCGTAACTTCCAAGAACTACAGATACCCTTTTATCCACTAACTCATGGGCTACACTTTCTGCCACGTACATATCTGATTTATTGTCGCCATATACAAGTTCTACTTCTTTTCCCAAAGCTTTAGGAAACATATCATGGGCTAATTCAATTCCCTTTACTTCCATTTCACCCATTTCTTTATCTTTACCAGTTAATGGCTCAAAAACACCAATTCTAACGGTAGCCTCAGGTTCTTCGTCCTTATCTATAAAAGTACCTTTAAAATTATCAAAAGTAGCGCACGCAGCCAAATTTAAAACCAGTACCATTACTGTTGCAAGAAATGCAAGTCTCTTTATGCCTTTGCATGTATATTGTTTATGTTTATTCGAAATTTTAGTCATATCTTCTCTCCCTTGTTTAACCCTTGCCCCATTACTTTCAGTAATATAACATTCCTATAATACCAAATTATACACAGTTTTTCAAGATAAAGAAAGAGAGCTATCCCTAAAGACTGCTCTCTTAAAATGTACCACTTATTTTATGTTAAACATAAGTTTTATCAACACGATCTAATGCTTTTACTAGAAGATTATTTATTTTTTGCACATACTCTGCTTCTAAAGTCTGGTATTCTGTACTTTCTGTACCTAATAAACTACTCCCACATGATTCAATAGCTTCTTTATACCAATCCCCCCAAGCTGTTAGGATTTCTTTTTCTAAAGATTTAGCTTGTTGTACATCTTTTCCCTTTTCTATGGACCATGTATAGTGCCCAGCTGTGTTTAAAGCTTCTTTATTAAATCTGTCTTCTGCTGCCTTATAGAGTATACCCATTGTCTCTTTCGCTTCAGCCTCTTTAGCATTAGCCGCCATATAACCAGTTGCCAGCGAAGTAATACCTACATTTTCAAGTTCAGCCGCAGATACTTTACTTAAAGTATCCACTGAAGTATGATAAACATAATCTGTGAAGTGCCAAGTAAGAAGTGCTGGTACACCTGCTTCTAAAAATACAGTATGGTCACTTCCCCCTTCATATGGGCAAACGTCTACCTTAAATTTTGAATCATGTCCTTTAATAACACCTGTAGCAGAAGCCATGTATAAGTCATTTAGATAAAAGCCTGACTTGAAAGCCTCTGGCAAGTCTCCTGCCCCCCACAAAGTATGTGAATCAGGAAGTCTGACATATGCTTCATCATCACTATATGCAGGTTCTCCTGGCAATACATCTAAAGAATAATTGTACACTGCTGATGGATCTGGAGTTTTTTCAATTCTCATAACTCCACCAGTAAGCTCTGAATTTTCACCTACCATGTCTAAGTCAATAGCACAAACAACCTTTGATTTTTCTGTTGGATGGGCATTTAGCCAAAGCTCAGCGCAAGTCATTTCATCTCCCCATATAAAAGTCATCGTTCTTTCTGGTCTAGGCAAAGTACCCTTATCAATCATTGCTTTTAATTTTAATACCAGTTCCAAGTTCAAACCAACGCCAGTAGAATTGTCATTTGCACCAGGTTCTTGTACATGTGCCATAAACAAAATTCTTTCATCAGCTTTACTTGTACCTTTTATTTCTGCAATAGCTGTAAGCTGTCCCTTTGCTCCATTTGAAGCATCGTCCATATCGTACATTCTTCCAATACTTACCGATTTGACTTTTACAGGATTTCCTGTAGTCTCAGCTTCCTTTAAAAGCCCTAGCATTGCTTCTTTTTGATTTAAAGATAAATTCCATTCAACTATTGGCGAACCCGCTTCAGTTTGCGGCCTAGTCTGATTTGTACCTACACCACTTCTATATCTTGCTGAATCTTTGTACCACTGTTCTCCATTAATAGTCGGTGTATTATATTTGTCTAAAGAAGCCGTACTCATTACCGCTACAGCCTTTACTTTTTTTGCATAGGCAAAATTCGTTTTGTTTGATGAATCACAAAGAAGAACTTTACCCTCTAAATTCGCTTCATCTCCACTATATTTACTAGGAACACCTGCTTTTATAGTTCCAACATAAACTACTTCACCTTCAACGCCTTTAGCTTCTTGAGGTGTTGTTCCTGTTTCATCTGTAAAACAAGTCTGCCATGTAAGATGTGCTCTCTTATTTAATTCTGCTTCAAGTTTATTCTCAACATTAACCCTCTTAGAACCGTTCTTCTCTAAAATCCAGTTATACATATTGTCTATGTTTTCTATACCATATAATTCTTTATAATGATTAATATAGGTTGGACTTGTTGGATCAAAAGCATAAGATTCCACATTAAAAGCGTCTATTAGCTCTTTGTTTCCAGTTGAAGTGACTTCAAGCCTTGCGTAGTCAGGTGCCCAAACAGTTTCACTTGAATTATCCTGTTGAATCCATACAGAATCACCAGATAATTCAGAACTCTTATCTGTATCTGAATATGTAAATCCAGCGTTTTTAAGTTTATTGATTAGAAAATCTTCAATTACCTGATTCTGCCACGGACCGCCTGTAGTTCTCCATCCTAAGTATACATAAGAAACATAATCAAAAGCTTCTTCACCTTCAATATTATTTCCTAATGTTGAAATAATGTTTGTCAAAATTGGATTTTCTACTATATTGGATGTATTTGAAGAGTGATGCTTGTTCTTAGATCCTGTTTCATTAGGTTTAGGTTGTGCTGGTGTTGTCTGAAGGTTGTCTACAATTTTATTAACCTTCCCCTTATTTTCCAGCACAGCTTTATTATTTTCTTTTGCATAGGTCTCTATATTTCCATAGTTAGTCAAATTGGCTTTTCCTTTCGCTGCTACATATATGATATTAGATTTTTCATCAATTTTAACATTGGCACTTGAATCAATTATAAGTTTAGAAACTGAAGCATTTTGGAATATTGTAGAAACTTCCATTGTAATGTTTGCATTTCCAACTTTTCCTTCTATTTTAACATTCTCTTTTCCATCCACAACAAATAAATTATTAATTATTGCATCTTCAATCGCTGCAATTCTTATGTTCCCATTTATCTTCGCAATAATCATATCTACGATTTTGCTTTTCCCTTTGATCAGCACAGAATTACTGCCGCCGCCTCTCACTATTGTCTTTCCGGTGACAATGACATTTTCTAACGTGACATCACCACTTCCAACACCATCGCCAATAATTAAATCTCCATTTATAGTAACATCTTTTAATGTAACATTTGCAACATTAACCATAACATTGCCAGCTGCCGCAACTTGTGTTATTGTTCCTGCTTGATTTATGTATTGTTTAACTAAATTGTCCATAATTTTAGTAAATTCGGCTCTAGTGATATTTTCTTTTGGCTTTAAATACCCACCATTACCTGTTAAATAATTTTTGTCAATAAGCGCACATAAGCTGCCCTCAGCCCATGCTGCAATTTCCCCTTTATCTACAAAATTATTTAAAGAAGAATGCTTTTCATCACTACACTCCATCTTATAAGCTCTAGCCAAAACTGTAAAGGCTTCCTGCCTTGTAATCTTGTCATTTGGACGCATATTTAGGGAAGTTTTCATTGTTCCCATTTGAACAGCCTTCGCCATTTCTTCTGCATACCAAGCTCCATCTTTCACATCTACAACCCCTGATAAAGAAGCTTTGTCTGCCGCTCCAAATGCCCTGTTTACCATAGTTACCATTTCTGCGCGGGATAAGTTTCCCATAGGTTTAATTGCCAACCCATTGTCTGCCTCATACCCTTTTATAAGACCATTAGACACTGCGCTCTTTAACCCCTCCGTAGACCAATTGTTCGGCATATCAACAAAACTTAAATTTGTTGACTCAGATGCAAAAGCTATAGCAGGTATATAACATAATACCATAGCCATAGTCAGAACAATAGATACTAACTTTTTTGTTCTTTTCATCTCTTCCTCCTCATTATAAAACAATTTTCGTCATTTTATGCCAAAGTATGAGCATAACTCTAGCATTTTCAACACATACACAGTCATAGCCACATTGCTATACAACACCTAAATATTAGCATAACTCTTATATCGCGTCTATGTATTTAATTGATTTTATAACTTTTTTGTTGTTAAATAATTATTTGTTTTTAGTTCTGTAATCCTCACAATATTTACTCTATAAATAAATTTTTTTACAAATTGATGTTTAATCTATTATTTTCAAGGTATAAATGAAGTATAATTAATTAAGCAACGTATCACTCTTATTTAACAGTTAATAAATACTTGTTTACAGGGTGAACGCAAATATTTAAAAAATTTTAAGAAAAACGGAGGATGGAATTATGAAATGGACTTGTTCAGTTTGTGGTTATACTTATGAAGGTGCTGAGGCTCCAGAAAAATGTCCACAGTGTGGAGTTGGTGCAGATAAATTTGTTGCTTCTCAAGAAGGTGCAAGAGAATGGGCTGACCAACACGTAGTAGGAGTTGCTAAGGGTGTTGACCCTGAAATAATCGAAGGTTTAAGAGCGAACTTTACAGGAGAATGTACAGAAGTTGGCATGTACTTAGCAATGGCTAGAGTCGCTCACAGAGAGGGTTACCCTGAAATCGGACTATATTGGGAAAAGGCTGCTTTCGAGGAAGCAGAACATGCAGCTAAATTTGCAGAATTACTAGGAGAAGTAGTTACTGATTCCACTAAAAAGAATCTTGAAATGAGAATTGAAGCTGAAAACGGTGCTTGCGCTGGCAAGAAAGCTCTTGCAACATTAGCAAAACAGCAGAATCTTGACGCTATCCATGATACCGTTCATGAAATGGCTAAGGACGAAGCTAGACACGGTTGTGCATTTGAAGGACTTTACAACAGATACTTCAAATAGGGTGTCGGTATTGCCTATTTAAAACATACTCAAGATTATAAAGAATCACATCTACATGGTGTGGTTCTTTTTTGTGTAGTCTATTTTACATTCATTGATTTCGATACTAAAAAAGAACTGAGAGTTAACCTCCAAGCTCTTAAATTCTTTATCGATTTTATTATATTAGAAAAATTAGTTTTCCTATAATAAAGGCAAGAGGCAACCGGCCTATAAGCCGATTGTCCCCATAAGCATTTGCCCTATTTCACTTCTTTAAAGATTGCCATCTGTCTTTATTGAAGAAGATACTGGAGCAGAAGCGTGTTTTTCAGCACTTTTCTTCTTCTTCATTTTTTCCTTGTTTTTCGGACTTTTATCTCCCATAGTAGCTACCTCCAATCATGTTTATTTATTCTTAGTATACTCTCTTTCTATACTTTCTGCAAACATTCAAGGAACAAAATTAAATGATTATATGTAATCATAGTTTCAAATGAAATCCTCATCTTATTCTCTATTTTTTTCTCAAAATGATGGCAATGAAATTCAAATATTTGCCGCCACCAGCCTCTATTGCCTTTCGATCCTGCACCGCATATTCGTTCTCACAGGCAAGCCAATCCGCCCACACTTCTTCGTTACTCTCCATTTCATATACGGAGATTACTTCGGCATTCTGACAATGACTGACCATGTTCGTCCAGTATTCTACATCGTGCATATAATCCAGTTGCTCCGGGGTCCAAGAAAGTAGCAGCGAAGTCGGAAGTGCCTCGTGGCAATCCTTTTTCATTCCGGGAATAGCAATATAGATGTACCCACCCGGCTTTACAAACGGCAACAGGCATTTGTCCAGATATTCTGAATTACGGCCAAAATAATTGTACGAATCCGTGCTGATTACAGCGTCAAAGAACTCTCTGCTAAAGGGCAGATTAGTGGCGTCTGCCTTTATTGGGGTAATTTGGTCCTTTGAAAGCCCCACACTGTCAAAAAATTCTCTGTTTTCTACCGGATTGCTCCATAAATCAGCTGCGTAGACAGAAAATCCATATTCCTTGACCAGAAAAACGGAAGTCAAGCCCTTCCCACTGCCCAAATCCATAACGATAGCACCCCTGGATATTTTATGATCTTGCAGCAATTCCTCTTCCAATTTGATAGGATTCGGCCCCATGATTTTCTCGTGCCATGCGGGCGTATCATATTTTTTGCTCCTGATATATTCCATACTTAATTCCTCCATTGATATTTTCCACTTACTGCAATTGTCCTTCTCTGACTTCTTTCACTTTAGGCGGAAATGTTTTGTCAAACGCCTCAAGTTCTTCCTCATCCACAAAATAGCATCTCGGATCGGAATAAGTTCCTTTTAAAGCTTCCATCCCCTGGTTGTTTAAAACTTTAACCATAAAAAAGGACGCTTCCTCAAACCTTTCCAGCCCATCATAATAAATCCCATACTTTGAGGCGCTTTCAAAGCCAAATCTGTTGTAATACTCGGGGTTACCTGTGATCACAACTGCGGGATATCCCATCTGTTTTGCTTTCTCCAGTGTAAAGCTAATCATTTCTGCACCGTATCCTTTGCCCTGGTATTCAGGGAGCACGCCAACCGGTCCGAACAACAAAATATCAGTTTTTCCACCGCTGTCTAATGTTAAAGTACCTTTTGCATAAACAATATTGGCGATGATTTTGCAGTCCTCCTCCAGAACATAATCTAACTCCGGCACGAAGCAGGCATCCTTTCTAAGGTTATGGATAACCAGATGCTCAGAACACCCCGGACGATATACGTTCCAAAATGCCTCTCTGGTTAAGTTATCAACTTCAAAATAATCCTTTTTCTGTTCTAATCTTATGGTCATTTTATTCTTCCTCATTGTTTTTCCTCCATAGCTTGCATGAAGTAATCAATGTGATTTCTCACCTGTGAAATTGCTTCTTCTTTATTTTCGTTTCCATCATAAAGATTCATCAGCATATAGATAGGTGCATAGAATTCCAGGGCAAGCTGCTTTGGGTTATCCCACTTCCGATCCCTCTGCTGAGAAATCTCACGAAACAAATCTTCCACGTATCCTACAACCCCAGACGCAAGATATTGCTGATAAAGTGCATTCATTTCTGGATTGTGATACTGTTCAATAGTCAGCATTTTCCGAAAACTTGAAGCGAACTCATCTTCTGTCCAATAGCGAAACTGTGCTTCGGTGAAATGTATAATTTGTTCCATTTGGGTATTTCCATAGGCCTCTGCCATTTCTAAAAAACTTCCTTCAGGCAGTTCATACATTTGGGCACGTTCCAAATCATTATCACGCATCCTGTTAACAATGCTGTCAAAGATGTCTTGCTTGCTGGAATAATGTTTATATAGAGCTCCTTGAGTAATTCCTAATTGCTTGGCAATATCCCGGACAGACACCGCTTCATAACCACGGCGTGAGAACAGGCGCAGTGACTCCAATAGGATTGCTTCTTTCGTATTCATAGTTGTACCTCCTTAAAGAACGATGCACAAAATGCATAGATATTCCCTCACAAACCAGTGAGCGATTGTTTACCATCATTATAGTAAACGGTCGTTCACTTGTCAACAGAATTACAAAACTTTTTTAATTTCATATATTTAAAAATATATATTTTATTACCATGATTCTTTTGATATAATTAGAAAAATTTATACAAATATTCTTTCAATCGTCGTACCAATAGTCGTATCAATAAAGGAGAAAACATGAGTAGATTATTAATAGCAATTCTGCCCGTAATACTTGTATTTACTTTACTCTTATCAACTGTGGTTGCCTTCGCTGTTCCTCGGGATATCCAATTTCATTGGGCTGGAACAGCAATCAACACATTAATAGAAAATAAAGTTATGTCTGGTTATGACGATGGGCGCTTTAAACCCAGTAAATCCATAACTAGAGAAGAAGCCTGTGTCCTGCTTACCCGTTTTGCCTTAGAGCAAGGGCTCATTCAAGCTTCAGATTTATATATAGATGAGAACATAATACTTGCAGATGTGCATAATACTTGGTCATTAGAATCCATTCAGTACATGTATAGAAATAATATTATGGGAACTTGCCCTGATGGTACTTTTCAGCCAAATAATGCCTTGACTAGAGAATCTATGGGTGATTTATTTTATAAATTTTATAAGCATTTCGGACTACTAACTGATTATGCACAAACCTCAAACTGTCCATTTACAGACATTGAAAATAGTTATGCTCGAACAGCTATATGTTACCTTTATAGCCAAGGGATTATTCATGGTTATGAAGACAATACTTATCGACCAGAAAAATCTGTATCTAGAGCGGAGATTGCCACAATCATATTTCAAATATCACACTTAGACGCCATTGCCCCTGCCATAACATTACCGGACTATAAAGTGATTAATGTACCTTATATCAGTCAGATTTATCCTGTTAGTGCCATTGTTGGATGTGAAGGCACGTCCCTATTAATGGGGCTTAAAGCAAAAGGATATGCACAAGGTGTTGGGCTTTTGGAATTTTTAAATAACCTTCCCAGAGATTCTTCAAATCCCGCCAAGGGTTTTGTCGGTTCACCATTTGCCGCTGATTTAACCAAGAAAACAAGAACTACAATATATCCCCCTGTTTTAGCAGCTTATGGGGAGAAGTATGGTAATGTTGATGATTTTTCTGGTAGTACCATTGATGAATTACAAGCAGAACTATTGGATGGGAATCCTGTGGTTGTATATGCTACTATGCATTGGGAAAAACCATTTTACAGGTATTACTACATTGAAGGTACAAGACAGAGACTTTTATCAAATAATCACGTTATTCTAGCCTGTGGATATGATAAAAAAACCAATATGTATTATATTTCAGACCCATATAATATAGCGGATACCAGTAAAGAATATAAATACTGGCAAGACGGAAATACTTTTGAGCGTATTTATAACGAGCGAAAACAGGCACTGGTAATCCAGTAAAATCATTTTTTATAAATTGTTTAAATATACTGTTTGTATGAAGTCTGCAAGGGTATATAAATAACATAAGAGAAATGTAATATTATACCTTGATATCCCGATTTTACATAGGTATAATTAATAGAAAATATAGGAAGAGGAGAATAGTAATTATGAAATACGATTGGACAAGTGATTTAGAAACAGGAAACGGTACCATAGATGAACAGCATAAGCAGCTAATCGCTGCAATCAACAACTTGCTGGATGCATGTTCACAAGGTAAAGGAAGAGATTCCCTAAAAGAAACTACTACTTTTTTATATGATTATACCTCAAAGCACTTTGCAGATGAGGAAAAGCTTCAGCTAGCAAGCCAATATCCTGACTATCCAAACCATAAACAGTATCACGAGGGATTTAAAAAGGTTGTACGTGATATAGCAGATCAACTGGATAAAGAAGGCCCAAGTCTTGTTCTGGTAGGCAAAGTAAACAGTAGTATCGGCGGCTGGCTTATCAATCACATCAAAAAAGAAGATGTTAAAGTAGCAGCTCATATTCGCGCAAAATAAAATGTACTTTATAGACTACATATCCATATTATAAAATTTTAGCCGCCTGGTATTCCAGACGGCTTTTTTTCATTGCGGACACAGGGTTATTATGATTAGACATTGAACTGTTTAATCATGCCACATGCCATCTCATCGGCCATTTTCAAGGCCTCTTCCTGTATGGCATCAAAATCCTCTATACTTTCAGCATATTGACCTGTAAGTATTTGCACCGCTTCGGCTTCAGTCATTTTCAAGTGGTCATACAACATGGACCGCCATGCCTCTTGATTCCAGTTTGGATTAATCTCTCCTAAGAAGTTTGCAATTTCATCTGCATTTTCGTACCATTTTTGGCGCTGTTCATCAACTGTTTTTGTATCTCCTGCCTTAGCTGCATTTACTAATTGTGCCGCGATTGCAAGATGTTCTGTAAAAAGCTTCTCAAATTCCATAGCCTGCTGATTACTATAGAACAAACTCAATGCATACGCAAAGTCCGTTGGATTTTCCAGCAGTCTTTTGGTTACAAAATCTAAATCTGCAAGATTAGCTGCTGTACTGATAAGAAAAAAGCGAGTCCACATTACATGTTCAACCCAAAGGCGCCTAAGTAAGTTGTATAATTTGATTTGTTTTGGTGATAAGTTACCATTCATACAATCAGAATTTTGTTCTTCCATCCATACTTCCTCCTAAATAATTCTATTCTATTGTATGCTGCGTAACTATTTTTGTTCAAAACATCACCTATTGAAATTTAAGTCTAATATCCCCTGCTGAAGTTTGTGCTTCAATATTATTTTCCGAATTATTATTAACCTGGCACTTCCTCCCCTGCTCATCTCCGTTCACGGTTATATCTCCCAGGTTGGCATCTAGTTTTAAAGAATATTTATCTTTTTCAAGTGTTGTTTCAACTTTTATATCTCCCATGTCTGTATCAAAGCTATTTACACCTTTAAGGCTTCCTTCTACATTTATATCTCCTGCACCAAGATCTAATTTTAGTATTCCAGTTTGGATATTCTCAGTTTTTATATCACCTACGCTTGAATCTATATCTGCATTGTTTGCAATCACATCAGTAAGTTTAATATCTCCTACATCAAGGTCTAATTTTAATGTTTCTGTTTCAACGCCGAAAATATCAATTTCCCCTATATTGTTATTCATTTCAATCAACTTGACCTTCATACCCTTTGGATAATAAATTTTATACTCAAGTCCTTTATTATCTTTGAAGGAAGACCATTTTTTTGCTTGAATATTTACATCCTCCCTGCCGAATTTGTCAGCAATAGTTAAAGTTCCGTCTGCAATGTTAATATCAGGCTTTCCAATACCTTTATCATAAGTATATACAACCTTAAACTGATTACCTTCAATCATTTTTATATCACCTAAACCAAGCTTTGTTTTTATCACATTGACAGGCTGATTTATTTCTACGGAATCTGTTAGTTTCTCCCCACTCAGCGTGGCCGGATGCCCTAGATTCAAAAAAATATGGTTAAGCTCTATATTTCCAGTGGCACCTAGCATTAAACCTATTCCGGCAAGGCAAGCCCCCACTACAATGAAGCACATACACACAATAATGTACATTTTTAATTTTTTATTCATCGTCCTTCGCCTCCATTCCCTTAGCTTTCATCATTCTTTTCTTATCCATCCTTCTAGCAGACCAACTAATCAATGCTTTCGTTCCTAAAACAACCCCTAATGCCAGTAAGGCTGTAGCTCCAATTAGTGCCATTCCTACGCCTACTGCAAATAAGCCATTAACAAAATTAGCAAAAATTAAATATATTCCAGCCACGAATGCAATAATCCCGCTGATAAAGAATGCCGCTACACAGAATAGTGCTGCAATTACAATGATGGCTAATGTTAATAAGATACATATGGCAAGCAGGCCACCAGTAATAGCTATTGGTAAAGCTACTGGTGCAGTAAATATTCCTAAAATTACCCACCATATTATTGCAATACCTTTTTTCCCATCAGCCTTGTCTCCTGCCTTTTTAATGCTTAACTGCTTTACAGCAAAGTCTGCCTTAATCTGTGTTGCAATTCTTGAAGGATTTCCAAGCTCTTTTAAGGCTGTTTCCTCATTTTCTAACCCTGCATCATCTAAATACTCATTATAATAATCTATGGCATCCTTGATTTCATTCTTTGGAAGCTTTGACAGTTCTGACTCAAGCTTCTTTATAAATTCCTGCCTATTCATCCTTATCCTCCCCACACAATAATTCATCAACTTGATTTTTGTAAATAATCCAATCTCTCTTATACAGTTCATACTTGGCTTTACCTTCACTTGTTATGGCATAATATCTTCTATTACGTCCTTGAAAAGGTTGGTCATACGTACGTAAGTAGTTTTCTTTTTGTAACCTTCGTAAAACCGGATAGAGTGTAGACTCTGAAATATCCATAACCTGCTTCATGGTTTGTGTTAATACATACCCATAGGTATCGCTCTTTGAAAGAACGGATAATACACAAGCATCAAGCAAGGCCGATCCAATTTGAAACCCCATTTTCTCCCTCTTTTCTATTGGTTATATTATTTTTATAACAATACTATACGACGTATAATATTGTTCGTCAATAAATATATTCTTACAAAGTTCTTAAGATTATAATCCTTACCGAAATATTCACCGTCAATATCAATTCAGCATACTATAACTTTATAATATTGCTATTATAAAAAGCACGCCATAGAAAGGGTGACATTATGTATGATATGACAAATCGCAATTTGCAGTGTAATTGCCAACATAACCTAAATAAAAGTGTAAATATTCCTATAGAACTATACGAATCTATGAAAGGCGATTATTTTATTGGTTATGCAGATAATCTAAGCTTTGGAAATGGTACCAGCGCATGGGCAAGATTATATAACCCAAGTTATTCGGGTGTGAATCTTCACGTTAATGTGTGGACAGTAACGGATATATCAGAATCACCCTTTCGCGCTCAATTCTGGTTTAATGCAACACCACCTTCAGAACTGGGGTACCAGTCAGCTGTAGTAACCCCTTCAAATACAGCGATACAGCCTCTGCCAAAACCTCAGGTAAAATTGCAGCTAGAATCAAATGTATACGGTGATCCTATTGGAGGGATTAAAGCCTTTGTACGCAGAGGGGAGCCTGAAATCACCTTGGTTGAAACGGAAAATGGTAAATTGATTTTCCCTCCTGGCGGTTCCTTTTTAGTGTTTTTATCGATTACAGAAGGTACTCAGAAGGCTGCCTCAGGAAGAATTGCTTTTGGCTGGTGGGAAGAAAAAATTGTAGATAATAATTGCGTTCCTTGCGGATATCCCGCACGGTGATTTAGAACCCTTTTTTACAGAAATAGCCGGACTTCATCTCTGAAGTCCGGCTGTTGTTTTACCTTAAATTTGGATTTAAGGAAGAAAGTTTTAGCCCTTGATCCTGCTTCGACAGGATATTAATTTCCTCCCAGCGACCATTATTCCATAGATTCTCATGCATAAGAATATCATACCCATTTGTAAGCCGTACGAAATCAAATTTATATTGTTTGTCTGGGCCTGAGGCATATACGCTTACAATGTCTCCATCCTGCTCTATGCGGTCTATGTTATCAATCAAATGATACCAGTCCTGGTAAACAATTGGGACAAGATATTCTGCAGAATACGACCATCCGTGGTCCGGAGCGCAGAGAAAATCCTCTGGCAGATAGTTGATTTCTTTTATTTTCCAGCCATAATTCGGATCATACTCTGTTGTAATCAACCCATAATAGTAGGCAAAATAGCTTCCACCACGGTTATATGATTTTTCATCTTTTTCAGAAGGTCCAGTTATAGTTTCTATTTCAAACATATAATATCCAATGTTGTCTGGTGTGCCAGATGGTACATACGCTGGATATAACTTTAATAAGTTGATCTGCCCAATTCCTGAAAATGAATCAACAAATTGGGATAAAGGCATATCCTTTTGAGTACTATTACTATAAAGTTCGTATGCATAAGGATATGGCTGTAAAGAATTACCTATAGTCCCACAGCCACCCAAATAGTCCTTCATGTTCGCTGCGCTTTTCAATATGCCGAAATATGCCTTTACTAGATTCTCGGAAGTTTCAAAAGCCGTTGTGATGAGTGGTGGCTTGTCATTATCTTTTTGGAAATACCTAAATGAGAATTCATTATTTAATGTAATCTGCTTTGACGGTCTACGAAACCGTTCATTGTCGTCCTGATCTTCACTCTGCTTTACCGCTTCTTTTTTAGATGAAGAATCGACAACAACTAAAGAATGTATCGTTCCACCCATCACTGGCGTAAGTTTACCCCATTTATCTTTTGCTATGGGAACAATTCTAATTGTTACACCAACAATTAGTACAATTAAAATGATGCCTATGAATTTTTTAAATTGAATTGGCATATATACTCACTCCTATCCAGTTTCATATATATGCTGATTTTCGTTTTGTTATATCCTTTCAGTTAGCAGAGTTTAGATTTCATTTCTGCTATGATGCTCTTAAATCTTGAATTCTCTAAAAAAGCGTTAAAAATAGGGTTTTGAATTATTGCCTGCAACATGCTTATTTTGATTACTTTATCATCACGTGGGGCTTGATTTCCTAAATCAAAATCTGCAAACCACTGTTCAATACTGTCAAAGAAATCATCTCCATGTAACGTAAATGAAAATACTTCCGATGTGCACACATTTGCATATTTCGCTATCATATCCAGTGCCCTGTCTTGGTTGTTTTGCATAGCATATCCTTGTGCAGCCGCTAAATATACTTGTAACATAACTGCTGCATGGAGCCTATCTAAGTCGAATATTTCAGATAGACAGATTGTTCGTTGTAGAATTTTTTCAAAGCGGTCCGGAGCATCCTGAAAAATCAAAAGATAGCTAGGAAGAATTCCCATTAGCTCAATTAAATGTTGATATAATCCAACTTGCAATACTTCCTTTGCCTTCTGCATATCTCCTGTCATCTGGTAAGCACTTGCCAATATTGTTTCATTGGAAGAGGTCGGTTTCATTATACCATCCAGTAAATGTATTACTTGATTTGGATTGTTTAACATCAAACAGCAGATAGCTTCGAGAGAATTAGCTTGATCTAACATCTTCACATCCCCTGCTTCTTCTTTGATTCTTCCACATAAACCAATTACTTCTTTAAGAATGTTCTCTTGCTCATCTCTTTCCTTGGCCAGCATATAATGATTGGTCAAAAGTCCTGCCATTTGCAGCAAAAGGGGAAAACAAGAATAATATTTTTTGATGATTTTATGACACTCGTTTATAACATCGTCAAAAGGCTGAGCACTGAACTGAGCAGTTAAATGATATTAAAATATGCGGCAAGCTGGGGTAAAAATGTAATATCTGGGTAGCTTTGTTCTGTTTCCCATTTGGAAACAGAAGCCTTTGATACACCAACGTATGCAGCAAGTTCTTCCTGGGTAATTGCTTTTTCCTTACGCTTCTCAATTAATTTTCTTGCAATGTTTATCTCTTTCATAATTATCACCTCAAGTTTAATTATACGATTGTTATAAGAGATAACAATGGATTTATAGTTGATTTCAGTTAATAAAATCAACTATCAGTTGACACAATAAACGCCTCCACAACAGTTGGATCAAACTGCACACCTGCATTCTTCTTCAATTCACCAATGGCTTTTTCTTTATTCATAGCTTTCCGATAAGGCCGATCATTTATCATGGCATCATAGGCATCTGCAACTGCCAATATCCTACTAAGTAGCGGGATATTTTCTTCTTTTATACCCCGTGGATATCCTTTGCCATTCCAAAATTCATGGTGTGTTAGAATAGCCTCTGCTATTACCATAAAGTCTGGTGTAGATTGAGCAATACGATAACCAATCTCAGGATGTCTCTTTATTTCTTCCCATTCCTCCGTAGTAAGTGGTTCTATCTTTTCCAAAAGTCCAGATTTAATTCCTACTAGGCCAATATTATGCATTTCAGCTAAAAGGATAAGTTCACCAATGGCTTTATCTGATAGCTCTAACCTATCTCCTACTGCTTTGCAGTAGGCCTTCATTCTTTTATTGCGGTCCTTGGATTCTAGATTCTTTTCATAAAGCGATTGAAGTACAATTTCTATCATAGACTTTTTAAAGAGCTTTCCATTTAAAAGTTTTTCATGATACATATGTTCTTCAGCTTCCTGTATCACACTCTCTAGATTTTCTTTGCCACTTTTTACAGAAAGCCCTAGTCCAATACTTAATTGCAGCGTTCCATGGCTATTTTCAATGCAGCTTTCTTTTATCTTTTCAATAATGCGTTCTGCTGTTTCCCGATTTGTTTTTGGTAGTATCATTAAGAATTCATCACCGCCCCATCTGGCTACTATATCTGTTTCCCGACAGTTTGCTTTCAAAATCTCTGCTATTTTTTTCAAAAGCTTATCCCCTTGTTCGTGTCCAAAAACATCATTCGCCAGTTTTAGTCCATTTACATCACCCATAATCACTGCTAATGGCAACTGAGACGCCTCATCCATTCGTTTGAGTTCTTCTTCCATAAATCTCCGGTTGTAAAGACCTGTAAGCGCATCATTGTAACTCAAATACAGAATTTGTTCTTGTTGTTCCTTGTCTTTACTCACATCACGAAAAACCATAACTACCCCCAGAACGTGCCCATTTTTATCTTTTATAGGTGCAGCACTGTCCGCTATAGGTACAGAATCCCCTGATTTATTTATTAATATAGTATGATTATCAAGTTCAACTATTTTTCCTGTTTTCAATACCTTTTCAACAGGATCATCTACCTTTTCTTCCGTTTTCTCACTTATAAGTTTAAATATACTGTTAAATCTTTTCTCTAGTACATCTGTTTCATTCCATCCTGTAATTTCTTTTGCTGACTCATTGATAGAGGTTATCTTCTCATCAGTGTCAGTCGTCACAACTCCATCTCCAATAGAGTTCAAGGTGATGCGTAACCTTTCTTTTTCATGACTTAAATCTTCTCGAAACATTTCTCTGTCGGTCACATCAAATATAATGGAATAGAGTACTGTCTTTTGCCCATAAGGAATAGGGCAGGAATAAACATCTACCATTTTTATTACACTGCTCTTTAATTTATGCGGAAATACAAAGTACTTCTGATTTTTTTTAAATGCTTTAACGCGCATCTTAGTAACTTCATCTTCTGGTAACTGATTAATATCATGGATATTCATAGAAAGTAATTCTTCTCTAGTATACTCATAAAAATCACAGGCAGCAGGATTTGCATCCAGTATTTTCCCAGTATGCGGGTCTATTATTAACATAACAGCCATATGGCTGCTAAACATTGACTGCAGCCTCTGCAATGTTTCCTCATGTTCTTGCTGCAGATTCTTTAGTTCTGTAATATCTTTACTGGAAGTAACAAGATATTTTACAATACCCTTTTGAATAACCGGTGTTATACTGGTAAGCCAAACCTTGTCGCCAATGGCGAAATGAAATACATGCTCATATGTTACTGGTTTCCCAAGTTCCCTGCATTTTTGATAATTTTCCAGCACATATTTTCCCTCTTGTCCAAATACATCGCTTGGTGTTTTTCCTTTTATATCTTGTGCCTTAAATCCAGATCTGCTCTGATGAATAGCGTTGTTACGTATATATTGGAAGTCTTCACCTCTACATTCAACCAAAGACATTGCATCCTGTGTGCTATTAAAAATAATTTCTAAATCCTTGTAAAGATTTTCAATCTTTTCCTTTTGTTTTGTCAATAGCTCATGATCTCTTATCTGAGAAGTTATATCTTGAAAAACGGTAGCAAAATACTGTTTCTCAGGAGAAAAAACAGTTACCTTATACCAGCGGTCTAGTATATCAGAGTACTGGGTAATTTCTTTAGTTTCTCCGGTAATCGCGACTTTTCCGTAAAACTCAATCCAATTAAACTCATCTTTTTTAATTCCAGGAAGTACCTCTGTTACTTTTTTTCCTATTATATTGCCTATATATAAGCCTGTCATTTTTTCAAAAGAGGCATTTACATCAAGAAAAATATAGTCTTCCGATTTTCCCTCCTCATTTAGTATCAATTTATGGTAAGCGTATGCCATTGGCAGTGATTCAAGAATGTTTCGTATAAAACTTTCATTTATTTCTCTCAACTTACTCATCTCCTTTCTACCCGCGACAATGTATGCTTATATAAGACTGCTATTGCTTTTATAAATAATAATTTAAAACATTATACCATTCATTTCCATTAATTACATTTACAAATATTTAAAAAGCCAGAGAAAATAATCTCTGACTTTTTAAATATGACTTTTATTAAATTAAATCATCCTCCGATTGCTCTTCTTCAGTGGAACCTTTTTGGGCTGACTGCTGATCCAAAGATATGACAAGATCCCCATTTTCATCAGAGGAAATACAATAAATTCCCGCGGAAGGCTGCTCTGGCTGATCCTCACTTCGTATAAATTCGTCAAATCTGCCTATAGAATTAACCGTATTATTTGATTTTTTATTCATATTATTTTCCATATCTGATGCTGCTTCTGATGCAGAATTACTTCCTTTAGATGCTTTTAATTGCTCAATTTGCTTATCCAGTTCCTCAATTTCTTTCTTTGTTGCTTCATATTCTTTGCTCTTTCCTAATGCAAAAGGACTATCTTCTTTTTCCAGTTGTTGCTGAAGGGCTACTTTTTTCTTTTCTAATGCATCAATTTTCTGCTCTGCATCTTTTGTACTTCCCTCCGTCTTTGTACTTCCTTCAACCGATTTTTGAGGGAAAGAGAATGCTACACCATTTATATCCATTATAAAACCTCCTTGAAATTTAAGATATCCACATTATATGAAGATAACTTGTCCATTTCAATGCCTTTGTAACGAGTGGTCATTTGAATGTAGTGGAATGATAAAAAGTACATTCAGCTTAAAAAAATCAGAATTGCTTTCTATACTCATTGTGCCATTATACTTTTCAGCTACTGCTTTAATATTATTTAGTCCAATTCCAGAACCTTTTTGAAAATTCTCATTTTCATCTTGACTGTTTTTGACTTCTACCATAAAAAAAGTCCCTTTCTGAGCAGCTGACAGTAGGATGTGTTTTTCCTTTCCCTGTATGGAATTGCATGCTTTTATAGCATTGTCGATGGCATTTGAAAAGACTATACATAAATCCATTTCATCAATTTGACAGTGTGCAGGGATTTTGACCGTACACTCTACTTGAATCCCCAATTGTAAAGCTATGCCCAATTTGTTGCTGAGTAACATATCAACAACAGTATTTCCTGTCTGACAAGGGAAGTTCAGCATATCCGTTGTAAATTCCAATTTACTTAAGTATTCTGATGCCTTTTGAGCCGCACCATTTTGTATAAGTCCCTTGAGTACTGTCCAATGATTCTTTAAATCATGGCGAAATGCCCTCGTTTGCTCATAACGGGTTTGTACCTCCTGCATATAATCCTTTTGCATCTGCATCTGCTGCTCTAATAAAACATTTTGCATTTGCAGATTAAACCCCTCGGATAATTTACCGTACGCAAAAAGTACTGCTATCAAACAAAAATATGCAACAATTTGTATAAACAACATTTCCAAATCACTAACTTTAGGTAAAATCCTTTCCCCAGTTGAATTTAGCACAATTGTACTCCCATAGGTCATAAAAATATGCTGTACCACCAATAATACAAATAATATTGGAATCAAAAGAATCATTACATACTGGTTCATAGCTGTCTTTTTAACACAAAATGACTTTACAAAATACCTATAAGATAAAAAAGTTGCAACAATTGAAAGTATACTGCTTATTAGTAAAATATATGTTACAAAGCTTGCATGAATAAAAACAAAGGAACAAAGGATACTTGCTAATGATTGGAATATTCCATTTACCACTTGCATAATGGTAATGGTCAGTATGGTTGTAATTGCAGATGATACAGGGGAACACTTTAAAACAAAGCACCCAAATCCCCATAGTACAGCCAGCTCTAAAACCGTTGCAAGAGTAAACGGCATTCGCATCTGTATTTCTACAGCATAAATAAAGTACATCATGACTACATACATAAAATAATGGTACCATTTTATAGTCTGATTAACGAACCTGCTAAAAAAGGTCATCTCTAATAATGCCAGACTTCCATTTAGAATGCAGAAATAGAAAATAAACTCAAACCAGGTATTTGATATATTAAAATTTTCCATATTATTTCCGCCCTTCTTTCATGTAGCCTAAAACTGCCTTTACAAAAGACTGTTGGCGAGACCTTGAAACAGGAATTTTCTCTCCGTTTTCTAATTGTGCCATTCCATTTTCATAGCCACAAACATATTGCAGATTCACCAAATAGCTGCGGTGACATCTGATAAAGTGCGTTTTTAATTGCCGTTCCAGCTCTTCTATTTTAAAATAATAGTCAATCATACCTTGTTTAGTACAAATGTAAATCTTTCGATTGATTACCTCACAGTAAAAAATATCTGCAAACCGAATGGATTTATACCCTGTTGATTTCTGTATCATAAGACTGGCTTGCCCTCTATCCTCTATGTAATGTAAAATACGAGCCATTGTACGATTAAATCGTTCGTCCTCTACTGGTTTTAGTAAATAATCCGATGCTGCCACTTCAAAAGCATCGTACACACATTCTTTCAATACTGTTACAAAAATAATATAGCTTTCTGTATCTGATTCCCTTATTTTTTTCGCTGCTTCCATCCCAGTCATTCCCTGCATTTGTATATCAAGAAAAACAACATCAAATTCCTCATTGTGCTTTAATAACTCTTCAGCATTTGAAAAAGAAATAACCTGATAGGAATTGGTTGTATTTTTCATATAAGTCGTAATTTTATTGGTTAACTCACAAAGCATTATGTCTTCATCATCACAAACTGCAATTTTAATCAAAGTCTTTACCTCACTATACATAATATTCCACTTTAAGGATACATACTGCAGCGTATCAATGCAAGGTAAATGATGTGAATTGCAGTTATATTGACGCCAATAAAAAACAACCCCTAGGCTGATGTGCTTCCACACCAGCCTAGAGGCAGTTAAGTTTTTATTTTGGAATTGCATATTTTCTCTATACTGTCATTTCTTGATTGTGCACCTATTTTTTGAATATCACTTTCATGATTTAAATAATAAATCACAAGCTCATCCAAAATGCGTTTAACAAACATTTTGTACAAGCTTAAAAAATTTATCTTACAATTTTATAATATGCTTTGGCAGTTAACCAATATACGATTCCATATATAATACCAAATATTAAAATGGTAACAAATGTGCACATAAGGAATAAATTTATATCTGTCAATTTGAACAATGCCAGCATTTTAGTAATCATATTAAAGGCCCCGGCTACATGAATTACCGCAACAATTAAAGGTAAGAAAAACACCGTCAGCATTTGACTTCTAATGGATTTCTTTACTTCTTTTGGACTTAATCCAACTTTCTGCATGATTTGGAATCTGACTCTATCCTCATAGCCTTCTGAAATTTGTTTATAGTAAATAATCAAAGCAGTAGCCATGATAAACAATACCCCTAAAAAGCTTCCTATAAATAGAAGTCCACCAAATACTACCATAGAGTCTTGCTTCATACCCTCTTTTGTTAATATATAGGCATTCATGTCTTGACTTTTTATATTTTCTCTTAATTTTTCCGTGAAGATTTTTCCCTCTTCTGCACTTTGCTGATAATCAAAACCACCATAGCAGGATAATTTTCCCTCTGCATTATAGCGATTATTAATGCTTTGCCTTAATTCCTGGAAAGTATCCTCATTTGGAAGAATAATATAAATTGCTCCACTATATATCCCCGAATTACCTATATTAACAAAAGAAAAATTATCTAGGTGAGATTTTACATTAAACTTTGAATCCAACACGGAAATCTGTTCTTCCTCATAATTGGAGTCTGAATATACTAAAACCTCATCCTCCTTCAATTTGCAATCCTTGTTTTCTGCATTATTGAAATCTTCAAGAGTTATAAAGAACAATTCAAAATCTGCATTATTATTGCTGTTACTGCTTGGTCCTGAGAAATCACTTCCATTTCTAGCAGAAGCGTACGTATAATAGTCAAACACAGCCACATTTTTTGCCTGCTTTATACCATCTGTCTGGCTCTTTTCAATGACTTGGAAGATCTCATTCTTTGTATTTTCATCGGCATTATTTGCCGTTATCTCAACTTCTCTCGGATAAGAATTTTCTACTACACGATTCTGACCTGAATATAAACATACTGTTGTAGATAAGGTAACCAGAACCATCGTGGATAAAATACAAATGTTTGCAAGTCCAACCGCATTTTTTTTCATTCTGTAAATCATTCCTGATGTTCCAATGAAGTGCTTTGTTTTATAATAGTAATTTTTATTTTTTCTCAAGGTTTTTAGTACTGCAATGCTTCCAGCAGTAAACAAGGCATAAGTTCCTATGATAACCAGAATTACAGCTAAGAAAAACATCAATATAGCTGCCAATGGAGACTTAATCGTTAATGCAATTCCATATCCTAAAGCAGTTGTAATAATTCCAATAGTAGCTAAGAACCATTTGGTTTTAGGTTCTTTTTCTCCAACATTAGAACTTTGCAAAAGATCTACCGGCTTAGCCAATTGAATCTGACGCATATTTGAAAGTAACATGGCAAAAAAGATAACACCAAACAAAATGATTGTTACAACCATTGACTTAATTTTAACGGCAAAAGCTATTGGTACTGTACATGCCATCATTTTCAGTAAAATCAAAAACATAAACTTGCTTATGACAAGCCCGCTTATTAACCCGAATACAATGGTGATTAAATAGAGAATAACCGTCTCGAAAAAAAGAATAATGCCAATATGCATTTTTCCCATGCCAAGTACATTATAAATACCCAGCTCTTTTTTCCGCTGTTTCATAAGAAAATTATTTGTATAAAACAAGAATATACAAGCAAACATCCCTATAATAAAACATCCTAAACCTAGAATAACCCTTAGAATGTCGCCTCCTTTAACCAAGGACATTCCATCACTTTCTACAATGGAATGCAAAATATAGAACATAACCACAGTGCCTATGGACGCCAAACAAAAAGGCAAGTACATCCTGCCATTTTTTTTCATGTTTGACCATGCCATATTTAAGTAAAATAACCTATTCATTTGTGCTACCTCCTGCTGCAATTACAACAAGTGTGTTGGATATCTTTTCATACAATTCTTCATTGCTCATGGCTGCTTTATAGATTTGATGGAATACTTTTCCATCTTTAATAAAGATTACTCGGTTAGCATGGCTGGCAGCCTTTGTACTATGTGTTACCATTAAAATAGTCTGACCGCTTGCATTTATTCCTGAAAACAGTTCTAGCAAATGGTCTGATGCTTTTGAATCCAAGGCCCCTGTAGGTTCATCGGCCAATATAATCTGTGGGTTTGTAATTAAGGCTCTTGCAACTGCGGCCCGTTGTTTCTGACCTCCAGAAACTTCATAGGGGTACTTTTTCAAAAGCTCCGTAATACCTAGTTTTCCGGCAATGGGTATAAGGCGCTGCTGCATTTCCTTGTAAGGTGTTCTTGCTAAAACCAACGGTAAAAATATATTATCCTCCAGCGAAAAGGTATCTAATAAATTAAAATCCTGAAATACAAAGCCTAAATTTGACCTTCTAAATTCTGCTATATTTCCTTCCTTAATAGCCGCGAGGTTTTTCCCGCTTAAAAGCACTTCTCCACTGGTTGGTTTATCAAGTGCAGCTAAAATGTTCAGTAATGTTGTTTTACCAGAACCGGATTCTCCCATAATTGCTACATACTCGCCTTCTTCAACTGAGAAATTTACATCTGATAATGCTTGAACCTGATTTCCCCCAAACCGTGTAGAATATATTTTCTTTAAATTTTTCACTTCTAATAGTGCCATTTTTCTTCCTCCATTTCCTATTAACCCTTTTGTACTTTTATCATAATAAAAAAGCGAAACTACTGCCATAGATTTCGCTTACATTTTGCATTTTAACCTTTCATTTTTGTAAGATTAGCCTTTTTATATAATAGAAAATCTTAATATATTTTCCTATTATATAAAAAAGGAAGTGCAGAGGGGCGGAGCGGCGAAGCCACTTTTTTTATTCTACACGTATTTTTTCTGCGTATAAGTTTAACAAAACTTTAGTTCCCACCCCTTCTTCAGACTCCATTTTAATCTTATGGGATAGGTTATCCATTACCTTTTTACAGAGATACAGACCTAATCCGCTTGCTTTTTTATCCATTCGCCCGTTATATCCTGTAAACCCCTGTTCAAAAACTCTTGGCAAATCCTCCTGGCTTATTCCTATGCCAGTATCTTCTATAACTAAAATATTAGCAGCATCTTTTTTCATATAAATCTTAATAGTCCCTTCTTTTGTATATTTCAAAGCATTGGATAATAACTGCTCGATAACAAAGCTTAACCATTTTTCATCTGTAACAACCTTTACCTCTATAGGCTCCAATTGTAAGGTTATTTTATTATAAATAAACATCATTGCATACTTTTTAACAACCTGCTTTACTATTCTTTCAAGGCTATATTCTGCAAGCTTTAAGTCTGAGTTCATACTCCCCATACGCAAGTACTGCATGACCATTTCAACGTATTGCTCAATTTTAAAAAGCTCTTGTTTCATCTGGGCTGTAGCAGTACCTTCCTCTGACTGAAGGATTAAACTCATAGCCGTTATAGGAGTTTTTATCTGGTGTGCCCAAAGAGTATAATAATCTACCATACCTTTGCTTTCTGTTAAAAAATCCGACTCCATTTTTTTCATATGAGCATATAAATCCTTTAGTGTACTTTGATAATCTCCTTCAATTAAAGTACCACATTCAGGCAGATTGTCGATGTTAAAGGAAATCTGATTTTTTAAAGAAACCATTTCAAAGTGTTTTTTGCAGGCTTTATAAAACTCAAAAACCAAGCATAGAATTCCCAAGAATCCACAAACCTCTGAAGCATAAAGTACAACATCTATTGGAACAGACTGCAGTTTAAAAAGTATTCCAAAAATGAGGCAAAAGACTAGATATACTGCTGCTATTTTTATATTCTCCTTTATAAAAGCTTTTGCGACTATATTAATTTCAAGCTTTATATTCATTCAATAATGTACCCAATCCCTTTCTTGGTTTTAATATAGTCCTCTAATCCTATCTCTTCTAACTTTTTTCTTAACCTGGTAATGTTTACAGTTAAAGTATTATCGTCAACAAAATTCTCATCTTCCCAAAGTCTTGTCATTATATTTTCTCTGGAAACCACTTTTCCTACACCTTCAAAAAGGATTTGAAGAAGACGAAAATCATTTTTGGTCAGTTCAATTTTTTGTTCTTCAAAGGTCAAGGTAGCATTCCCCAAATTTAGTACCACTCCATTATGTTCTATTATGTTGGTATGGCCCTGAAAAGAATAGGTTCGTCTTATAATAGCTTGAATCTTGGCTGTTAGCACATTTAAGTCAAAGGGCTTGATAATAAAATCATCTCCCCCCATATTCATAGCCATAACAATATTTAAATTGTCTCCTGCTGAAGAAATAAACACAATAGGGACAGATGAGATTTTCCTTATTTCCCTGCACCAATGATACCCATTAAAATAGGGTAATGTAACATCCATTAAAACAATCTGGGGATCATATGCGATAAATTCCGATATTACATCCTTAAAATTCTCCCCACATTTCACCTCATATCCCCAATTACTTAAATGAGTTTTTAGCAACGTTGAAATAGTGAAATCGTCCTCTATAATTAATACCCTATACATATATCCTCCTGATACTATTTTCCTTATCTTTACTACTTTATATCTAAGAAAAACCGGTGTCAAGCATTCGACCTTTCTGTTAAGAAAAATCTAATAAATTCAATCAACTGATACAAAAAATTTCATACAAAATTGCTTTCAATGGTAAATGTAATATGTTATTATTATTTTAATATAGCCTGCTCCATTTTTGAAGTATGGTGCCGGTATTGCTGCTGATTATTTATTTAAGAATGAGAGGAATTTCAAATGAGCACAAACATAACAAGATATCCTCAGTTAGAGGTGGATTTGAAAAAATTCAGACATAATATTGATTCCGTTGTTAAGCTATGTGAAGAAAAAGGCATAGATGTAGCAGGCGTTATAAAGGGTTTCCATGCAATACCTGAAATGGTAAAGGAATTTGATAATTCTGACTGCAAATACATAGCCACTTCACGTATGGAACAAATAATAGATTCTAAGAATTCAGGCTGTAACAAACCATTCTTCTTAATCCGAATTCCAATGCTTAGTGAAGTCGAAGAATTAGTGCAATATGTCGATTACAGTTTAAACAGTGAAATGGCAGTACTCGACAAAATAAATGCCGAATGTGAAAAGCAAGGCAAAAGACATGGCGTAGTTCTTATGTCAGACTTAGGAGATTTAAGAGAAGGCTTCTGGGATGTTGATGAAATGGTTAAAGCCGCAAGTTATGTAGAAAATCAGCTTGAAAACATTGATCTAATGGGTATCGGCACAAATCTTGGCTGCTACGGTTCTGTAAAAGCTACACCTGAAAAGATGCATGAACTCATTGACATTGCAGAAAAAATCGAAGCAGCTATAGGAAGACAATTAGAAATAATTTCTGGTGGAGGCACAACTTCTGCTATTATGGTTTTTGACGACACTATGCCAAAACGAATTAATCATCTTAGAATAGGTGAAGGTATCATTCTCGCTTATGACTATGTTTCACTTTTTGGCGTAAATGCAGAGTTTTTGAATCAGGATGTATTTACATTGAAAGCAGAAGTTATTGAAGTTAAAGATAAGCCAAGTCATCCTGTCGGTGAACTAAGCTTTGATGCTTTTGGCCATGTTCAGACTTATGTTGACAGAGGGATCAGAAGAAGAGCCTTAGTTGCTTTAGGAAAAGTTGACTTTGGTGATGCTGATATGTTACTTCCTAGAAATAAGGATATTGAGATACTTGGAGCAAGCAGTGACCACCTTATTCTTGATATAGAAAACTGCAAAGATGCCATTCATGTAGGAGATATTGTTGAATTTGATTTATGCTATGCCACAATGGTATACGCAACAAGTTCAAAGAATATACATATTGTAACGAAATAAAATTAAGTAATGCCTCATTATATTCATGATTAAAATGTAAATTAAAAAGTGCGTATCCACATCTTTGGAACGCACTTTTTCCATATATCAAAGGGAGACGATTATCTGTGAACAATTAGAATTGCATCGCCGGAACCACTTACGCCTCTATTCAAATCAATACTTGGATCTGGCAATGCCCATCCCTCAGGAATTGGAGGCTGATTGCCATAGTAGCCACTGATTGCTGTAAGAGGTTTATCTCCACCTGTTTTATAATACAAAAAGAGGTCTTTCCCACCAGCTTTATAGTTCAAATCTCCATCAATTCTTGTAAAATCCTTTCTTTTATCGCCTTCCTGTTTAATCATGACAGCAAGAGATGTTATGGCCTTTGATTTATCATTGCTTAACAAGTATCCAATATATACATAAGGCTTCCCTGTGTCATAATTAGCATCAAGGTAGTAGTCACTATTGTTATTAGTATCTACAGTCGCAGTTTTTGTATTGATGCATACAATATTGTAACCCTCCGGTATTTTAGACTTAGCTTCATTTTTGTTTTTTCCGTTGACTACAATAATATTGGTAATATACTTCATCGAATCTTCTTTATTAAAATCGTAACCATTAATCATACTGTCTCTTTTAAGTGATATGTTTTCAAATGCCATCTCTAAAGCGGCAGCTTTGCTTTTATCACTTATTAAATCCCATATTGGAATCATTGAATTATTAAAATCATTGACATAACATATATCAGGGTCATCCTTTAATGACTTGACCCATTCCGCATATTGGCTGCTAATTTGTTCAGCTGAATTACCCGTAATACCAATCCCACCAACTCCACGGAATGTAAGAGTTGAATTACTTACAAAATTCTCAACCATTTTTTCATCTGCTACTTTGGCACTGCCGCTGGTATTTCCATAAGATGCCTTTGCAGCCATTGCAATTTGCTGATCAGTAAGAGAGGATGTATTTTGCAGATTATAATTTAATTCCAGTCTTCCTCCTAAGGTATAACGGGCAATTAAATGTGTACCATACTTATCAAAGATCTCATTGCATTTTTCTTCATCAGATGCATTCAGGGAAGTTGGAGTAAAGGTACCCTCAGATTTCTTTTCATAGGTTCTACCTTCAAAATCCAGATTATCTATGGCTGTTTTAAACCCCTTTGAAAGATAAGGCTGTAATTCATCTACGTCATTATAAACCAAATACTTTTCTGCTACAGGATGAAGTTCAATATGCTTGATTAGTTCTTGGTTTGATGACATTTTATTTGTCATGGAAAAGTCTGTCTCAAGTGATCCGCTAAACAAAGCTCCTTTATGTTTAACCTTTGCACTAGCATTTAATTTGTTGCATAAATCAGAAGCTTTACTTGAGATGGTATCAAGTATACTGGTACTGCTACTCTTTGAAGTAGCAACCATAGATTTTAGAACAGTTGAATCAAGTATTGGAGCATGCAGGTTGATCTCAGCTGAACAGATTTGTCCACTATTAATCACATGATATCCATATATGAGATAGTTGGTGAGTTGGTCCTCAGAAGCTTTTACATCTTCAGTGTCATTTTTCTCATTGTCTGAATGCTTTGCTGCCTTGTCTACTATCTCACTGGCATCCTCTACCGTTATGGTATCATTTGGGTCAATGTAACCATATTCATCTGGAGTTATAATGTTATGATTGGTAAGATATGACAATGCTTCAGCCGCCCAGCTATTAATCTTGGTTTCACTTTTAATGTTTAGTTTTCCAACTTCTTTTATGATTTCTGGGTTTACCAGCTTTAAGGTCTTATATAGCATAACGGCTTTTTCCTCAAGCTTCAGCTTGTCGTTTGGCTTGAAATATCCATTGCCCTTTCCAACAATCAACCCTAATTTATATGCTTTAAGAATGTATTTGTCAGAGGTATCTTTAAACGGGGTCTTTTCTGGTAATTTAATTTCCGGATTCTTACCTGTACGTTCATTAACCAGGTATTCATATAATTCTATAATTATTTCACAATAATCCTTTCTGGATACGGGCTCTGAAAGCTTGATTAAATCTTCATCCGGAAGAAAATCAAACTCTATCTCATCCAATAAATTCTGATAAGTATCTGAGTCATACTCATCTTCACTTACTTCATCATAATTTGTATCAATATCATAAGCAGAATCGTCCAAGGTGGGTTCATCTACATCATCTGTATTTTTATCCTTACTTATAGCTGCATCATCTGCAGTACTAGTGTTTTCATCCTCATTAAAAGTTGAATCAGCAAAAATCATTTGTGTCGGTGTGATAAATACTGAAGTAAAGATAAATACAAATATTATCATAATTGTTAGCATTCTTTTCATGTAATATTTCCTCCTTTTGTTAATAGAAATTTATAGTTTTGAATATAGAAAGAAACTTATGAAGAATTTAACTTTGTCATACTACATGCTTTCATAACAAACATCCCCTTCTTCTTAATATTATTGGTCTAATAGAAAAGTATATAGTCTATAACTATATTACTTATAATTGCAAATAATCAAATAGTGACTGTAGTCATTATATATCTATATTAATAAAATAACAAGAATGATTTGGTTAAAACAGCCTATAAAATTCAGATGTGATATGATTAAGTCCAATATGCAGTCATGAAAAACAGCCACCACAATGTCAATAATAGACAATGTGGTGGCTGTTGTATTTATTCTATCTTTAATTTTGTTTTCATTGATTATTTACACTTTTTTGAGACCTGACAGAAGAAGAGTAAAATGTTCCATCATCTGCTCTTTCAGATTGAAATCAGGGTATCTGATGCACCATTCATAACAAAGTCCGCGCATAGCCATGACAAGATGGACTGCAACTGTTTTAGCTGAAAAGTCTGACCTAAATTCTCCTTGCCTTATGCCTTGATCAATCAAATCTTGGAATGTGCCATAGATATCTCTGTTTGCTCCTAGAAGCATGCTCGTATCAACTGTTCTGTCAATTTGAATTCGATACACATTTTTCATTTCGATGTAACCAATACTGCTCCCAATAAAATCAGCAATTTTTTCAACCAATGAAAAAAGGACGACAGAAGAAGATGTATCCTCTGGGAATGACTTTAGAAAAGCTCTGTAGTCCAAATCCAATTTGCTCACATATTCCGTAATCAGTGCAACGATCAAGGAATCTTTGGAATCAAAATGCACATAAAATGTGCCCTTTGATATTCCTGCCTTTTCTACAATGGAATCCACGCTGACATTGTCAAACCCATATTCTTTGAACAATTGATCAGCACATTGATATATCTTATTTTTTGTTTTTGTAGCTCTCACTTTATTGCCGTTGATTTTCTTTACTTCCATTCAATGAATTCCCCTATAACAGTTTCTAATTATTTATTGCTTATTGGCTTCCACAAACCTTTTAATTTTCTTCGAAGTATTCTTCTCAAACTCTGCTTTACGCAATACAATACGCTTTATTTTTTTAAAGTATGGAGATGTCTGATTTATTTTATCAACTTCATTCCAAAGAAGTTCTTCTACCATATCATCCGTATATCCTTCACCTAAAAATTCAGTCACTTCTTCTTCATCTATACGAATGGATGCTACAATGACCGTATCCAGTCCATCCTCAGATTCCCTATCATAAACAAAGGACTCCAGTATATAAGGAATACTGCTTAAATAGTATTCTAATTCTTCTGGATATACATTTTTGCCGTTTTTAGTAATAATTACATTTTTCTTTCTACCAGTAATAAATGCATAACCTTCTGAATCAATATAACCTAAATCCCCTGTATAGAACCATCCATCTTTGAGCACTTCCGCTGTAGCTTCCGGCATATTATAATATCCAAGCATTACGTTACCGCCCTTAAGACAGATTTCGCCTATCCCCTCTTCATTTATTTCTACTACCTTCATATCAAAATTAGGTAAAGCTCTTCCAATCGATGCAGATTTTGCTGCTTTGTCTGGATTAAGCGCACCAATCGGTGAACACTCCGTGAGTCCATAGCCCTGTAACGCCATAATTCCAAAATCACGTAACCCGTCAAGTGTTTCTGGATTAATTGCAGCTCCGCCACAAATCATTAAACGCATTCTTCCACCAAATATAGCTCTAATATCCTTTAAGAAAACATTTCCTAGATCTAAGCCTATTTTTTTAGTTGCTCTATTGACTTTAATAACTTTCCTTAATAAACTTTCTTTACCCTGCTTTCTTACATTCTGCCAAATTTTTCTGTACAGATTTTCGAATAGTATAGGAACTCCTAAAAATACGGTAGGGCTTATCTCTTCTAAATTCTTTGTAATATACTTAAGTCCCTCACAATATGCGATTGCAGCTCCTTTATAAAGCGGAAGCAAAAACCCGCAAGTACATTCATATGTATGATGCACAGGCAGTATGGAAAAGAATATGTCATCTGATCGGATTTCCAAAACTGTAGGTGCAGACATTAAATCTTCAACTATATTTTTATGACAAAGCATTACACCTTTAGAAACTCCTGTAGTCCCAGAAGTAAATAACAAAATATTCAACGTTTCTCTGTCAATCTCTGCATCAATAAAATTTCTATTTCCTTCATTAATAGACTGTTGTCCTTCTATTAAAAGTTCTTTAAGCGATACAACTTCATTTGAACTATTTTCACTTTCCATATTAACAAGCAGCTTAATAACTGTTTCGCCACTTGCCTGCATTTCTTTAAATTTCTTTTCATATTTAGCATCAAATAGTACACAACTTACCTCTGCATTAACAACTAACTGCATTAATTCATTAGCATTAAGCTCCTTATCTAAAGGAACTATAATCCCTGTACCACACACAGCTGCAAGGTATGATATGGACCATTCATAACTATTTTCACCTATGACGGCAATTCTCTTGCCTTTTAAGCCTCTCCCAATAAATGCAGTGCCCAGCGCATTTACATCCACAAGTGTCTTTTCATAGGTAATGTTTTCGTATTCAGCGCCCCTGCCTTTTTTAACCCAGAATGCAGTATTATCTGGGTACAATTCCGCACTAGATTCCAGCATTTGTTTTATATCATCAATAGGTCTGCTTAGCTTATATCTGATATGGGGGTCCATGTTCTCATTTATTTTTTTAACAAATTCTTCAGCTTGTAGCATTTTAGCTCCTATTCTTCTATGTTGGATTGATTAAATCGCTTAATCTTTCTTGTAGTAGTTTTTTCAAATTCTGTTTCCCTTATCCCAAAGCGCTTAACTCTCTTATATAAAGGCATTTGCTCATTTATCTTGTCAATTTCTTCTTTTATAAACGCCCTTAAATCAGATGTCGAAAGTTCACCTGCCGAATCCTTTATCGCTTCTCGATCAAGGTAGACTTCTGCTTTAACAATAGTATCTCCAGATTTTTCATCAGTAATACCGTGAACTAAAGCTTCCTCAATAAACCTGTTCTGAGTCAGGTAGAATTCCACTTCTTCCGGGAAGATATTCTTACCATTTTTAGTCACGATAACACTTTTCTTTCTTCCACAGACATATAAAAATCCGTCTTTATCAAAATATCCATAGTCACCTGTATGAAGCCATCCATCTTTTAGAACCTCTGCCGTTTCTTCAGGATTATTGTAATATCCAAGCATCACAGAATCACCCTTGCAAATAATTTCTCCAACTCCGCTTTTATCCGCATCAATAATCTTGATTTCAGTTCCTGGCATAGGAAGACCAGCTGCTGCCGGTTTACTGTAACGATCTTTGTTTACTGCTATAATCGGAGAATTCTCAGTCATTCCATAGCCCTGTATCATAGGGATACCTAAAGCCTGAATACTTTCTATAACAGTAGGGTCAATTGCAGCACCTCCAGCTATAAACAAATTCATATGGTTCCCCATAGCATTATGTACATCCTTAAAAATTTTCTTTACGATTTCAGGATGATTATAAAGCTTAAGTGCATTGGAAATAGCCATCATTTTTTTCATCTTCCCCAATTTTCCAGAGGATTCAGCCTGTTTTAAAATTTTCTTATACATGGATTCAAAAACAAGCGGTACTCCAAGCATTACACCTGCCGGAGCTTCTGCCATATTCTTTGTAATATACTTCAGACCTTCACATATGGCTACCGTCATTCCCTGATATATTCCCGTAAATATATGACAGGTCAATTCATATGAATGGTGCATTGGCAGTACGGAAAGACCTATATCCTCATAAGGAATGGATACATACTTAGACATATTATATACATTTGCTGTAATGTTTTTGTGAGAGAGCATGACGCCTTTTGCAAGTCCTGTAGTGCCCGATGTAAATAGAAGGGAGCACATGGCTTCTCTATCAATTTCAGCATCAATGAATTTATGATTTCCCTGATCTATTAATTTTTTTCCCTCTTCTAGCAGCTTATCCATGTCATATGTATAAGGCAATTCAGCCTCATCCATGCAAATTCTATATTGAACCGGCTGTTCCAGCTGTGCCATAGTATCAACAATTGTCTTTTCCATTTTTTTTGAATAGACAATAGCGCTTACTTCAGCTCTAGTAAGTAAATTAGCCATTTCCTTAGCAGGAAGTTCTCTGTCCAAAGGTACGATTACTCCAGTGCCATTCGTTACAGACAAATACGTAACAATCCATTTATAACTATTTTCTCCAACTACTGCTATCTTTTTACCCTTCAGTCCCATCTCAATGAATTGGGTTCCTAAGGCATCAATATCTTCTTTAAATTTTCTATATTTTATAGGGGTATATTCCCCACCCGGTACTTGCTTGACAAGATATGCATCCTTCTCAGAAAATAATTCTGCGCTTGTATCAACCATGTCTTTTAAATCACTAATTTCCCTAAACTCGTACAAGGTATCTTTATATTTTTTATCGTTCATTGGGTCCCCCTACTTTGCAAGCAGCATCTTCTCTAATATGCTTGCAGCATCTTCTATGCATCCATCACAGCTTCTCAGAACTGATCCGCCTGTTATGCCCTTTATGTCACTACAATTAATGGACTGATTCTTTTCAAGAAATGCATTTGTCATTTCTTTCATTGTGCCATAGCAGCTTTTCTTAGTTGCGGGTGCATCTAAATTCCCATCACTTAGCTTCATACCTGCAACCATAGCCATAGCGGTTACCGCACCACAAGTTCCCATAGTTCCCATACCAAATCCATATGCTTCTGCCATTTTAAAAGCAGTCTTTTCATCTATTCCAAATAAGTCACAGTACGCACAAACTACAGACTGTGCACAATTATAACCTTTTTTATGGTTAGCTAATGCTTGCTTAACTCTTTCTGACATTTTCTTCCTCCAAAAATAATCTATCTTTTAATTGTACCACATTTTTTATTCTGTTACTATTTTTATAAATAATAAAAATAATACCAGAAGCATTATGGGTTTAACTACTTTAGTTCCGCCTTTTAATACAAGTCCACTGCCTATGTAATTCCCCGCTATTCCGAAGACTCCTGCTGTTATAGAAAGAAGAAACAGTACTTTTCCATTTATCATAAAGGTAACTAATGCCGCCAGATTGGAAGCTAGATTTACCAGCTTTGTATTTCCAGAAGCATTGCGTATATCCATTTTAGCAAGTCCTGTTAATATTAGGATCAGAAAAGTTCCTGTACCTGGACCATAAAAGCCATCATATCCTCCGATTATAAATGAGGCTGCCAATGCAATTATTACTTGCTGCTTTCTATTAACTGTAGTATCTTCTTCACTCTCAGTAAAACTGTCTTTTCTTAGTACACAAAATGCTACTATAGGAAGGACAAAGATTAAAAGTCCTTTAAGATAGGCTTCATCTACAAAAAGGGCTATATTAGCGCCAATTGCAGAACCTGCAAGCGCTAAAACAATAGATGCCGGGGCTATTTTTAAGTCTGCTGCACCATTTTTAACATATCTAAAGGTTGAAATAATAGTTCCCATGAAAGAAGAAAGTTTATTACACCCTAAAGCATAATGTGGAGGAACTCCTGCAGCCATGTATGCTGGCAGAGAGATGATGCCTCCGCCACCTGCTATAGAATCAATCAGTGCCGCTAAAAATACCAGCGGACAGACTATTAAAAATGTTGTTGTATTGATATCCATTAGTATGTCCAATTCTCCTAAATCTGTTTGTTTTTTTATTAATTTTAGTATCTTACTAAAAACTCTCTGTCATGTCAACATTTTATTAAGGAAGAGAAAGTGGAAAGACTGAGCGCCTAATCAAGTTAACATTTATCAACTTGATTTAATTCGGTTAAACGAATACAATAGATACATATACCCTGAAAGGATACGATGACATGGACTATATGACTGTGCGAGAAGCTGCTAAAAAATGGAGTATTACAGAGCGCTGGGTTCAGAAGCTCTGTGAAGAAAATAGAGTCAAGGGTGCTGTTCGGTTCAGCAGAGTATGGATGATTCCAAAAGACGCAAAGAAACCCGTTGATGGACGGAGAAAGGAGAAAACCAATGAATAGAATATTACTTCTTGAAGATGATTTAAGCTTGATTGATGGGCTTTCCTGTTTATTAAAAAGGCAGGGCTTTGAATTAGACACTGCCAGAACGGTAAAAGAAGCCAATACCATTTGGATGGATGGCAAATACGGTTTGCTTATTCTGGACGTATCCTTGCCAGACGGTTCCGGTTTTGATGTGTGTGAAAAAGTACGTCAGGTATCTAAAGTGCCGATAATCTTTTTAACTGCATCAGATGAAGAAATAAGTATCGTTACAGGACTTGATATTGGGGGTGACGATTATATCACCAAGCCCTTTAAATTAGGCGTTCTCATATCGAGAATTAACGCTTTACTTCGGAGAGCCAAGAACTTTGGAACGACGGATACAGAAATCGTATCGAACGGATTAAAAGTATTATTGCTGCAAGGACAAGTCTATAAAGACAGCCAGCTTTTGGATTTAACAACAGCGGAATACCGATTGCTTTGTCTGCTTATGCAAAATCCCAACATCATATTAACCAAAGAAAAAATTCTGGATAAGCTATGGGACGGTGAGGGCAGCTATGTGGACGATAATACATTGGCAGTATATATTCGCAGGTTAAGAATGAAGATTGAAAACAATCCGGGTGACCCACAAATGCTGCTGACCGTCAGAGGCATGGGGTACAAATGGAATGTATTGAATTGAGGTGGGCAGATGAAGATTTTTACCAATAAGGATATTAGAAATCTCTTTGTTGCAATATCGTGCGTATTGGGCGGTTTTGTCCTTTTATTACAGTTATTTATATGGTCGTTTTACGGCACGGTGAACCTTGCTATGCTAAGCCTGTCTTTGCTTGCTGTATTGTGCATTTTAGGATTTTGCTTTCTATATTTTCGTAAGCAAAATCAGATTATGGAAGAAGCTATATTTCAAATAAATTTATACCTTTCAGGAAATATGGATATCCGAATTGATTGCGACAAGGAAGGCAGCCTATATAAGCTTTTTCATGCAGTAAACACACTGGCTACGGCGCTCAATGCTCATGCAGTAAAAGAACAGAAATTAAAAGAGTTTTTGAAAGGTACTATTTCCGATATTTCTCATCAGCTAAAAACACCTCTTGCAGCCCTCACAATCTACAACGGACTTTTACAGGACGAAACAGAAGATATTGCCGCTGTAAAAGAATTTGCAGTAAAGTCAGAGAAAGAGATTGAACGGATTGAAATGCTCGTTCAAAACCTCTTGAAAATTACAAAGTTAGACGCAGGGGCTATCATTATAAAAAAGGCACCTGAAAACATAGCAAATATGATAAATGATATCTATCAGCATTTTGAATTTCGTGCCAATGAAGAACAGAAAATTATTACCTTGTCAGGGCCAGATGACACCCAGCTTTTTTGCGACAGAGATTGGATCATAGAAGCTATTAGTAATACTGTAAAAAATGCACTTGACCATACGGACACAGGTGGCCAAATCACAGTTGAGTGGAAAAAGCTCCCGGCTGTTACACAGATAACCATAAAGGACAATGGCCGCGGCATACACCCGGAAGATATACACCATATTTTTAAACGGTTTTACCGAAGCCGCTTTTCAAAAGATACGCAAGGTATCGGTCTTGGGCTGCCGCTTGCAAAAACAATCATAGAAGCACATGACGGTACTATCACAGTGGACAGTGCATTAGGTAAAGGAAGCATCTTTGTTTTAAATTTTTTAAACCTTACTAAAATGTAAGCGGAAATTCATGTGAGAGTAAGGCGTGAATGATATCCTGCCTTTATAGAAAGGTGGGATTTATTTTGAAATCATTATTAGTTGAAAAATTTGCAAAGTACGCAGTGTTCCGTGCCGCGCTCCTTGCAATAATGGGAATAGTAACATTTTTGCTCCCGGAATTTTTACTAAGTGGCATGGTTTATGTAATTGCAGGGTATATGATTCTTAACGGAGCTTTAGGCATTACTGATTATTTTCTCCGTAAGAATGAAAATGAAAAAAACGCAAGCTTTGTAAATATTGCTGTTGCCTGTTTGCTGATTGTTTTTGGGGTTCTTTCAGTCGTTTATTACCGTTATGTTGTCGGTATACTACCTGTTTTTCTTGGCGGATTAATGATGCTTGAAAGTATGTTCTACTTTGTAATCGCTTTGTTTACGTCCGCAAAGATAAAACCGCTTTTGATTTCTCTTGCGGTTTTCATCATTATAGGTGGTATTACTTCTAATATTTTTACATTTGGTTTTGGTGGTATACGGACGCTTTCCCATATATTTGGCACGCTTTTACTCCTTTCATGCGCATATGAATTGTTCGTCTATATAGTACATCGAAAGACTGTTCGATAATTACTATCCTTACAAAGATGTAAGCGAAAATTCATGTGAGAGTAAGGAGCAGATGTTAGCGTATCATTAGGCGTTTATAAAAAATCATGAAAAATAACTGCCTAGAAAGGTGTGATAAGATATGGATTTATTAGAAGTAAAAACAATTAGCAAGACCTATGGAAAAGGTGAAACGGCAGTCGATGCATTAAAAAACGTGAGCTTTTCGGTTCCAAAAGGAGAATTTATCGCAGTTGTCGGGGAATCCGGTTCAGGAAAAAGTACACTGCTTAATATGATCGGGGCGCTTGATACGCCTACATCTGGCAAGGTGCTCATTGACGGTAACGATATATTCAGTATGAAAGATGAAAAGCTCACCATTTTTCGCCGCAGGAACATTGGGTTTATTTTTCAGGCGTTTAATCTGATACCGGAACTTAATGTGGAGCAGAACATTACATTTCCAGTTTTGCTCGACTACAAGAAGCCCGATCAGGATTATGTGGAAGAAATACTTACTGTGCTGTCCTTAAAAGACAGGAGAAATCACCTGCCCCGTCAGTTATCAGGCGGTCAGCAGCAGCGCGTAGCGATAGGCCGTGCTTTGATTACACGCCCCATGCTGATTCTTGCGGACGAACCGACTGGAAATCTGGACAGTCAAAACAGCAGCGAAGTCATTTCACTTCTGAAAACAGCCTCCAAACGCTATCAACAGACCATTATCATGATTACACATAACCGAAGCCTCGCTTCCACTGCTGACCGCGTATTACAGGTGTCGGACGGCATCCTCACAGATTTAGGGGGATATGCCGAATGAATAGTTATCTTGGTTTAATTAAGGAATATGGAAAAGTACATAAGAAAAAGACACGAATAACAATCATCTGTATTGCAATAGCTGTTTGCCTTGTTACAGCTATTTTCGGCTTGGCCCAAGCAATGATACAGGCTCAAACCATTGGTCAAATCAAGGCAAATGGTTATTGGCATGTTGCTTTCAAAAATATAGATGATGAAACCGCATCGCTAATTCAAAATCGCCCTGAAATAGAGGTTGCCGGTTGGCTTTCAAGTACACAAGAAGGAACTCTTGGAACAAAAGCTATTGCTATAATGGGCGGCGATGAAGCAACATCCGGCAATATGGGTCTTACCGTTAATAATGGTCGTTTCCCTCAGTCGACAAATGAAGCCTTGCTGGACAAACAATTTGTAAATGAGCTTGGTATTTCATTATATGACAACGTAAAAGTAGTGTTATCGGACGGTAGCACACATGATTTTGTTATTACCGGAACTTACAACAATACCCCGTCACAACTAAAGGATGATACTCATGGTCTGTTTTTGTCCTATGATGGCATACGGGAAATAAGCAACGGCACAAGCGGATACACTTACTATGTTCAGTTTAAGAGCGGCTCTAATATGAGAAATGCTATTGATACAATAAAAGCGGACTTCAATTTGTCAGACGAACAGATTTCAGAAAATCCGGCACTTCTGGGATTGACTGGACAAAGCCGCGATAGTTTTATGATAAGTACCTATATCATAGCGGTCATCTTGTTTATACTTGTACTTGCGGCCGGAACATTGATGATTGCAAGCAGCATTAACATGTCTGTCCGGGAGCGAGTTCAATTTTTCGGACTAATGCGCTGTCTTGGAGCGTCAACTTCACAGGTCAAAAAATATGTACTGCTTGAAAGTATCCGGCTTTGCCTGTTTGGAATACCTATCGGCCTTTTTGTGGGGACGGTCATAACAATGGCTTCATCGGCATTTTTAAGATACGTCAACTCAGCATATTTCAGTGACATGCCAATATTTGACCTAAGCCTGATAAGTCTTGTAAGTGGAACACTGGTTGGATTTTTAACTGTGACGTTGGCCGCACTTTCTCCTGCTAAAAAAGCGGCAAAGGTATCCCCACAATGCGCCGTATCCGGCAATGCGGCACAAAGCACTATGTTTACAACGAAAGCAGCATTGAACATAAAACTAATTAAGCCGGAAACATCACTTGGGATTTCCCATGCGCTCTCTGATAAAAAGAATATTCTATTAATGACAGGTTCATTCGCCATCAGCATAATACTCTTTCTTTCCTTTAGCGTATTGGTTGATTTTATGGGGCAAGGAATACGAGCGTTAAAGCCATACACGCCGGATATTTCGATTGCAAGCAGTGACAATTCTAATTCATTGGATAAAGAGGTCTTGGAGCAGGCGCAAAATATAAGCGGTGTAAAACGCGCCTTTGGCCGTATGTTTGAAGGTGATTTATCTATAACAAACGTCTATGGTGACGCTAAAATCAACTTAATTTCTTATGAAGGAAATCAGTTTAAGTGGGCAAAACAGGAGGTGGTTTCCGGCAACATTGATTCCGTGATAAATGAAAAGAATACTGTTTTAGTCGTTTATTCGGATAACTCTAACTTGCAAGTTGGCGATACTTTTACAGTAAAAACGGCACATGGCGAAAATACCGTCTATGTTGGCGGGGTACTTTCAAACAGTCCATTTGTCAGCGAAGCAGATACACAGACCGTTATTTGTTCCGAGCAGACATTTCAAGATTTAACCGAAGAGCAAGGATATTCAGTAATAGATACACAGCTTTCAAGAAATGCAAGTGAGGATACAGTTACACAACTACGCAGGCTTACTTCATCGGAACAGATTTTTTCAGACCGGCGAGAGGTCAATACAGGAGCCAAAGCAGCATACTACTCTTTTGCATTGTTTATTTATGGCTTTCTTGTAATAATCGCGTCTATTACTGTATTCAATATAATTAACAGCATGAACAACAGCGTTTCTAACAGGAAAAACAGATATGGTGTAATGAGAGCAATCGGAATGACCGGAAAGCAGCTTCATCATATGGTGATTGTTGAAGCGTCAACCTATGCGATATGCGGTTGTCTGACCGGACTTATTATAAGTCTGCCTATTCACAGGCTGATATTTCAAATGATGATAACGTCAAAATGGGGGCTTAATTGGCAAGTACCCTTTGGGATGCTTGCAATTATAATCGGCATTACTATATTATCAACGGTTTTGTCCGTCATACGTCCAGTAAAAACACTTAATAAAATGAGCATTACAGATATTGTCAATGCACAATAAAATACAAAATTATAGAATAGGGCCGTGTATCAAAACTATGACGGTCTAATACTTTCTGATAATATACATTTAGTACCGCCCCAACGGAAATAAGTGACATCAAAGAATAAAGAGGCACCCATGAAGAGTATGTGAAATTTCTTCATGAGTGCCAGAATACTGCTTCTTCTATTTAATTAAATAAGGCTCTCAAGTCTCTGGAACATTGCTGCAACCTCTGCTCTGGTTGCAGAGCCTTTAGGATCAAGCAGATTGCCGCTCTTTCCTGTCATCAGTCCAGTCCCTACTGCCCAGGAAACTGCTTCTTGTGCATATGATGCAACCTGTGCATGGTCTGAGAAATTATTCAGATTACCTTTTACGGTCATATCTGCTTTTTTGTACTTTGCATATCGATATAAAATACAGGCTAGCTGCTCTCGGGTTATATCTCCATTTGGCATAAACTTATTGCCTTCATAGCCAGTTACCACACCATTAGTATTTGCCCATGTTACTGGAGCACCATACCATAAGCTGGCATCAACATCTGTAAATGTTGAGTTTCCTACTGTTGGCTGCCCTTCTAATCGGTATAACATCGTTACTATCATAGCTCTGTTTGTTCTTACGTTTGGTCCGAAGGTACTATTGTCCAGTCCTTTCATAATGCCCTTCTGCATTACATAGTTTACTGCCCCATTAAACCAATTTGAAGAACTAACGTCTTTAAAATTAACTTTCACTGCAGCATCTGTGGTGGCTGTTGTTCCATCTGTCAGCTTAAACGTAGCTTTAATGGTATGGGTTGCAGAAACATTGCTGAATTTATATGAAGTTACTGCTCCTACACTCTTTCCATCTATCTTTACATCTTCAATGGCATATCCCTTATCTGGCTTAATGTTGAAGTTCTGACTGGAACCTTTTGCTACACTTGCCGTAGAAGGTGATATTGTTCCACCTTTTTCTGCTGAAACAGTTATAGTATATTTATCGGATACTGTGCTGCTTCCACCACTGTGTTTACTGCTTCCGCCACTGCTTTGGATTCCTGTCACCTCAGTTAATGTACCTGACATGCCATCATAAATTGCATTTGCTATCAATCTAAATTGGTGAGAAGGATGTGCTTTATTTGTAATATGACTTGCAAATACTGTTATTTTAGCATCGCCTACCTGATCCTGTATAATATACGGTTTTCCCTTCACTTCATTATGATTTGGCCACCATCCAGCAACATAGAAATCGTCTTTATCACTAATTGTTGCTAATACCTTAGCTGTAGCAGGTACCTTTTCAATCCATGATTCAGTATTGTTATATAGTATGTCGTTTTTACTATATCTTCCTGTAATCACGCTATCAGTATCAAGATTAGCTCTAAGAACTCCCTCGTAAGAATTATTAAAACCACCTAGCTCAAAATCTGGTAATAGACCACTTGTTTGAACTGCATACATTCCATATCCACCCACAGCTATGTAAGAAGTCCCCTCCTCAATAGCCTTTTTTATATCCTCTGGCATTCCATAACTACTATCATCTGCAATAACATCTGCATTATCATAGGAGTCTATCAAATCGAACCCTAATCCCTTTAAAACATAACTAAGTTCACTGCCAACACCTGCAACCTTAGGCTGTTTCATTGTTTTCACTGTAGCTTTTCCATTAAGTGTTATAATCTCTAAGAAATATTTATCTTTAATGTTTTCTAAATCTTTCTTTGCTACAATAAAGTCCCCTTTATTAAACCCGTCTCCTGCTGAATAAGTCATAGAAACTGTTTTACTATTTTTAAGAAGTGCATTAACCGCTTTGATCGCATCATTATTGGTATTCTTAATAACAAGCAGATCTGCCCCTGATGGAATTTCTGTAGCAGGTATTGCAACCTTTTCTACAGCGTTAGTTTTCCCTGCGAAGGCTCCAGCTTCTCTGATTTCATACTTATCAAATCCCCTTAACATTGGGAAACACATGGTTACTTCTGCATACATTTGGGCGAAATCAGAAAAATCTGACCCATCATATAGTACACAATTTGCTAAGCCACGTTTTGCCTGGTGCATAGGAACGATAAAACTTCCGCTTGGATAAGTTACATTTCCTACCTTTACATCTGAATTGGTTTTCTCAACTTTAATACCATTTTTTATTAAAAAATCCGCCATTTCATATGCAGCCAGAGAATTTTTCTGCAATTGACTATTTACAGGTAGAACATAATACTCTGGGAAGAAATTTTCATTTGAGCCTCTTGGTCTTCCAATGGATTCCCCCTTTGCATTAACTAACCATTTATCCACTTCTTTGGCGTCAATACCTTCTACGCCTCTTTTATATATTTCTAGTTGGTTCTTAAATAATGTTTCCTTATTTTCTAAAGCATACTTCAAAGATCCTAAACCTGCATACATAAAGGCGTTGTTAGAATCCTGATTCAATTCAGGGATTTCAACGGTATGCCCCAAAGCCCCATGCATTAAAGCTAAAACCGCTGCATACATTGGTGCACCATCATCCCAACCTTGTTTATAATCATACATTGGAATAATATAATTAGTATATTTTGTATTTGCTATACCAGCTTTTCCTAAAGCATGAGCATGTTCAATTTCTCCCTTCATCAATAAGTCATATTCGAAATTTGGTTCATGTGGCGGTGTACATGGCTCAATTAGGAATTCTGGAACAAATCCATGGAAATCATTAAAAATCATTGGAGACCATTTTGCCAGTCCTTGAAAAACATTTGCCATCTCTATTTGTGTCTGATAGGTAACATCTCTGTTTGGATCAAATCCTGAGGCCGTTGCTCTAGTATTATAAAATCTGCCATCTGGATTGTTATTCAAGCTGAATAAAATAATGTAATTATCCAACAATTCTTCAACGTCCAAAGTAACCGTTTCTAACTTACTTTTGCTCTGATTTTCTGTTGCTCGTTGGAAAGTGATTTTATCCTGGGTTGCCAGTTTTTCTAATAGATCAATCTGCGCATCCACACCATTTGCCTCATCTGAGTGAATGTTATTAAACCATATGGCCGGTTTGTATTCCCCTACGGATTTATTCTCAATCTTCTTAATAAATTCAGCAGGATGTTCCAACATCATTGGTAAAGTCTCGTTTAAATATTTATCTATGTCTGCTTTATTCTTTGCAAACATTACAAACGGAATATCCCGCCCCTCTGCAGACTTACCCAATGGTGCATATTTAATATAGCGGTCTTCATTTGCATTGCTAATAATCTTTTCAACAGAAGGAAGAATTTCTGTCTGCTTATGATAAGAATCATATACATTCAGTTTTACCCTAGTTAAAGCTTGTGTATTCTTTTTTGTATCCTTTACAATAAGGTCATATTCTCCAATTAATTTCGGATATTGTACTCTAATTACTCTTGGATCCAGATTTGCTGTTCCAAAAGGCAATCCACACTTAATGGTAGCCTTTACAGTGGTTCCTTCTACAGTTGGTTCCTGTGCAAACTTTATAAATGGCTTCTCTGTAAAAGCTCCAGTTGTTGTGTTAAATGACTTCCATTCTTCAAAGGTCTTACCTCCTAATGTCCAGTCTAAATCAGATAATTGAGGTTCATAACCTAAGTCAAACTCAACATTAACACTTCTTTCTTCGGTCATAGATAACAAATGAGTACTTGCAGAAATTACTGCAGGTGGATTGATTTGTTTTAGCAAATTATATAATAGTGTTGTATATGAGTATAATCTATCCTCAATCCTACCAGGGATTTTCTCATTCATGAAATCAATGTTATCTCTTTCAGTATGCATGATTTCACCAAACTGCTCAGTTTCGCTATCTCCTGTAGAATAGCTGCCATCTTCATATTTTAAGTCCCAATTTGTGCTTTCAAAATATAGCCATGGCAGTCCTATTTCTTTGAAAGGAACATGGTCACTCCAGTCACCAGTAGTCCCTTTAGGATATTCTTCATTTAATCCCTGCTGGGTTATTATATTTAAATTTAATGATTCCGCAAGATCTAACGCCTGCTGGCAAAGCCAACCTTGTGCTCCCAGATTACCATAAGCATACATTTTATCCCCAAATAGAACAGTATCTAAATTAATCATTGCTACTGTTTTGGAAATATCTTCTTTGCTCATTTTTGAAGCATAGTATTTAGAACCTTTTAGCCCTTGTTCTTCAGCTCCAAATGCAATAAAGATAATGGTATACTCTGTTGGTACATCCTTCAATTGTTCTGCTGCTCCCAACATTACAGAAACTCCAGAAGCATTATCACTTGCCCCAGTAGATGCTGCTACTGAATCATAATGTGCCCCCACAATAATCTGTTTGTTGGATGTCCCTGGTTTTACAGCGATAATATTATTTGAACGTTTTTCAACGCCCTTTGAAGTATAATCAAATGGCTGTACAGTAGTTTTATAACCTAAACTTTCAAATACTCCTTTTATGTAATACTTAGCAGCTTTTTCTGCTTCTGTGGAAACAACCCTTGCTCCAATTTCCTTTGAAAGCTTCTCCAAATGATGATACATCACAGAATTTTTTGTGTTATCAAATATCGCTGTACTAGTGATAGCACTTTGGGTAGTAATAGCTGGTTCTGTGGTTATAGCTGGTTCTGTGGTTATGGCCGGCTCTGTGGCTATAGCTGATTCTGTGGTTATGGCCGGCTCTGTAATTATACCGTCTCCCGTGGTAACAGCGCTTGCACTGTCGATGGCTCCTTCGCTGGTCGCAGTTACTTCACTTGTAATTGCTGGCGGGGTATCAGCTACTGTGTCTACAGCATACGCTGCAGGAACAGATGTGGTTAATACCATAGCAGTTACAAGGAATAATGCTAATTTTTTTCTTAACATTAATGGTTCCTCCTGTTATTTTTCTATTCTATTCAGTTTTAGAAAACTGAGTAAAACCCCTGTTGTGATAAGTATGTTGCAAGCCTCATCTCTCTTATTTCCCTTGGTGAACCGTTATTTATTCTACTACTGCAATTTTAAAGAACTATTAAATCCCCTATTATGACTTTATAACTTTCTTTTAAAAATACTCTTTCCGTCTATTTTCCAACCTCCAAAATCTGATTTTAGTACAATTACCATTTCTCTTTTTCCCTTTTGAAATTCTACCAAACACTCAGCAAAAGCAAGCCTTTTTTCCTTTTCAATCCTAATCGTGTGAATATCCAAAAGTGTTCCTATATCCACATCATAATCTGAGTGAATTAAGAAATAATTTAATGGAACACTTTTTTGAAAAGAAGTATCTAAATAGCTAAACAGTTTTATTGGATCTGATTGGTAAAAGGCTTCATAGAAACCTGCCACCACTTTTTTAATTTGATTTTCTTCATTGCTTTCCATTTGAATCCCATTGTCCATTTAAACATATTCCTTTGCTTATTTTTTTAATACCTAAAACCTAGGCATTTTTACCTAATTTTACTATTCACATAATTCTTATAATTTAAAAAATTTCCTTTGTCAAGTTACACAAATTATCAACTTGTCCTAATAATTTACTTTTATTCATAATTATCCATTTTGGACTTTCTTTTTTCTTTATTAGTGTTTAACCTGTGCAGATAATCCGAGGTGTTATTATTTTTATTCATTACACCCAATACAAATACATTATCGTATTTTTCTCTTTGAATTCCTTATTTTTCAACACTTTAAAGGCATTTTCCCAAGCGTTTTGTATAGTTCAATAAAAAATACCACATATTGTCATCAAAAACAAACACCCATGAAGAATATACGAAATTCCTCATGGGTGTCTGTAAACTAACTAACTGCTTATTCTATTAAATTAAACTATCAAGCCTCTGGAACATTGCTGCGACCTCTGCTCTAGTAGCAGAGCCCTTAGGATCAAGCAGATTTCCGCTCTTTCCTGTCATTATTCCTGTTCCTACTGCCCAAGTAACAGCTTCTTGTGCATAAGAAGCAACCTGTGCATGATCAGAGAAATTATTCAGATTACCTTTTACCGTCATATCTGCTTTTTTATACTTTGCATAACGGTATAAAATACTTGCTAACTGTTCTCTCGTTATATCTCCATTTGGCATAAACTTATTGCCTTCATAACCAGTTACCACGCCATTGCTATTTGCCCATGTTACCGGACCACCATACCATAAGCTGGCGTCAACATCTGTAAATGTTGAGTTTCCTACTGTTGGCTGCCCTTCTAATCTGTATAACATCGTTACTATCATAGCTCTGTTTGTTCTTACATTTGGCCCGAAGGTACTATTGTCCAACCCTTTCATAATGCCCTTCTGCATTACATAGTTTACTGCCCCATTAAACCAGTTTGAAGAACTAACGTCTTTAAAATTAACTTTCACTGCATCATCTGTGGTGGTCGGTGTTCCATCTGTCAGTTTAAACGTAGCTTTAATGGTATGGGTTGCAGTAACATTGCTGAATTTATATGAAGTTACTGCTCCTACACTCTTTCCATCTACCTTTACATCTTCAATGGCATATCCCTTATCTGGCTTAATGTTGAAGTTCTGACTGGAACCTTTTGCTACACTTGCCGTAGAAGGTGATATTGTTCCACCTTTTTCTGCTGAAACAGTTATGGTATATTTATCGGATACCGTGCTGCTATGTTTGCTGCTTCCTCCGCCATTACTTGGAGTATCTGATGAAAAATCTCCAATCTCATTTATGCCAGCTGCCTCAGCAAAAATAGCTGTAGATAAGTATCTGTAATCATCCTGCTGATGTCCTTTATTGGTTATACTATTAGCAAACACTGTAACATCAATCTTATTGTCATCATAAAGAATCGCTTCTACTTTTCCTTTTAATGAATTTCTAACATCTGTATAGCATCCAGAGATATGAAAATCATCATCACTGGATACAGTCAACAGGGCTATGGCACCTTTTGGTACTTGTGTAATGTATGATCCACTTTTTGAATAGGCGATAAAGTCCTTATCTTCTTTATAATTCTTTGTAATGATGCTGTCCCCATATTTCACCTTAAATAAGGATTCATAAGAAGAATCATCTGTCTTGTAGTCAAAGCCTGAATTTAAAAGATTTTTTTTAATATCTGGAAGAGGATTTGCTCCCATTGCAATATAAGGAATACCGCTCTTAATTTTGTCTATAACCTTCGTTGGATTCGAATCCCGTTTTAAAGCATTACTGCCGATAATTATATCTGCTTGATTTACATCTTTAGTCGTACTGAATCTCATCTGTTCCACTACTGCATAATAATCATGGTTAAACTTTTCATTAGAAGCATTTGCCCAATCATCTTCAATTTCACCTACAATGTATACTTTAGGCTTAGTAATCGCACTTGCTGTCGGAATTACATCTACACCATACGCCTGCAAAATGTAATCATCTTTTATTGAGTTAAAATCATTTTCTGAAACTAAGAAATCACCTTGATTTTCTCCCTGTGAAACTAATTTAACTTCTTTAGAATCCCCTAGTAATTTGTTCACTGCTACAATTGCTGCAACTCCATTGTTATCAATAATAATCCCTTTGGTGGATGTTCCATTTACTACTGATTTACCCGTTTCACTTTCAGTTGTCTCTTCAAGTAATCCATCAAATGATTTCTCTTTATAAATCGCTGTAGCATTAAATCCTCTGAGTTCAGGAAAAGCCACTACTGATTCTGAGTATAATCCTGACCAGTTTGAAACGTCTTTGCCATTGTACATAATCATATTGGCCAAAGAACGTTTTGCCTGATGCATGTCAATAACCAGGGAACCTGCTTTATACGTTATATTATCTATAGTTGTATCTGATTTTAATTTCTTTACCACTACACCATTCCAGTCAAAATATTTTTTGGTATCATACGCAGAAGCAATATTTCTCTGACTCTCTGTGTCTGTTGGAATAATCCAGTATTCTGGGTAGAATTTACCGTTTGACTTATCCCTATAATTGTTTACAACATCATTATTCTGGTCAACAAACCACGAATCTGTTGCTTCTGATTCTTCATTATTCACACCACGTTTAAAATACTCCATTTGATTTAAATACATGGCTTCTTTATTTTCTTTTACAAACTCTGATATCCCATAAAAACCATTTTCAAACAAAGCTACAGAATCACTATTAAGTTCAGGACATTCAATGGTGTATCCTGCAATGCACCCCTGAAACATAGCATAACTTGGAGTATAATTAGTAGCCATATCATCCCAAGGATAGAACCATGTCTTTCCATCATAATACTCTCTTACAGGCATTTGATAGGTAGTATATTTTTCAACTCCGGCAATTGCCGAATTTCCAAAAGCCTGGCCCCCCTGTAAAAAGTATGGGTACATTAAATCATATTCAAGATTTGGTTCATGTGGAGGAGTGCAAGGTTCAATTAGAAATTCCCTTACAAATCCATGCAAATCCAAAAATGAAATGGGTTGCCATTTAGCAGTAAGCGCACTCATATTTCTGGCTTCCTGTTGAACCTGAAATACGTTATCCCTGTTTGGATCAAAGCCAAAAGTATTCTGTCGGGTATTTGATTTTCTTCCATCGGGGTTTAATGTTAAATTACAAACAAATATAACATTATCCAGGATTTCATCTACCTTAAATTCTTTTTTACTTACATCATAAGTATTATTAAATAGTTCGATATCTTCCTTCAGACCTGTATTTACAAATACTTCTCCGGTATCCTGATCTGCATCCGGTTTCGACATAAATTTACAATGTCCTACTGCAGTTGCAATTTTACTGATCTCAGGTGCAAACTTACTTTGTATGTCTGCAATTTTGTCCTCATTTCCCTCTTTAAATCCATCAATGCTAGAATATAAAATGGTCCCGCCTGCTCCAGCTTCTGCCAGTTTCTTTAAAAATACAACTTGTGCGTCTAATCCAGGATTTTCATCAGCATGTGTATTATTAATTATAATAGGTACCCTATAATCATCTAAGTCTCCATTTTTCAACCTGTCTATAATTGATGCTGGATCTGAATGGGATTCTTTTACTAAATTTAAGTAATTGTTCACTGATTCTTCACTATCTGAAATAACCATGCAGTATGTAGATTCACCTTTTGTGGAATCTCCTACAGGTTCCTGATAAGCATATAATCCGTTTTTATTCGCTGTATTAATAATGTCATTCACTGTTTTATCCATGTCATCATACATAACATACTCATCATAAATATTCCATACAACCTTTGTTGCTGCTTCTTCTTTTTGTTTTTCTCCCAATTCATTGCTTATTTTTAAAACATAATCTCCAATTAAGCCAGGAAATACGCCTCTGTTGGACCGATATGCAGTTCCATCCAAATCATCGAAATAAAGTCCTGTTTTAATTGTTGCAGTAACAATTGACTTGTCTGCTTCATCAAGTGCTGGTGCTTCCACAAACTCAAACAGTGGTTTTTTCTCACGATAAGTGGTCCATTGATCTAACGGCTTTGTAGAATCCTGATCTTTTCCAAAAGACCAGGTTAGTTTGTTTACATTTTCAACTGGATTTTCAAAATCCACAGTTACTTTAATTTCTTTTTGAGTAGTCATAGACCAAAGTTTAGCATCTGTATCTTGTCCATTTAAAGTTTTTGCCTTTAATGTAATCTTTTCTGTACTTTCTTTAACTTGAAGTGCAGGGGCTGTGATGGCTGATTCACTAGTAATTTCTTCTTTACTAGTGATAGCGCCCTCGCTTGTGATACCTCCTTCACTTGCGGCCGCACCTTCATTAGTAATACCGCCTTCGGTGGTTGCTGTCTCTCCTGTAGAAATTGCCTCTTCACTGGTTACAACTCCTCCTGCAGAGATTGCTCCTTCACTGGCAGCAGATGCTTCACTTGTAATTGCTGGTGGGGTATCAACTACTGTATCTGCAGCAAATGCTGTTGGAACAGTAGTGGTTAAAACCATAGCAGCTACAAGAAATACTGCTAATTTTTTTTTTAACATTAATGGTTCCCTCCTGTTATTTTTTTATTTTATTCAGTATTAATAAACTGAGTAAAACCCCTATGATTGTCCATATTAAATTTATTCCTTTCTTTTTCAATTAATACCTAAATTATTACCGCCGTTGCCGTAATTTTTCCTATTATTTATCAAAAAATAAAAATCCATGTAATAAGTCTAAATCAAACCTATCACATGGATTTAAAGCTATGTATGGATTTAACAGAACCCTTTAGTCTACTGCTTCTTTCAGCCTGCTAACCCTCTCATTCCATATACACCACAAAGTAATGGCAACAACTACAATCACTGCACCAATCAGCGCGAAAAAGCCAGGGGCTTCTCCATTAAATAAAAATACCCATACAGGATTTAAAAGCGGCTCTATAGCGCCTATTAGATTACAGGCTAGTGCCGATCCATCTTTCATGGCCAGACCAAATAGTACATAGGGAATGCCTAACTGGAAAATACCTAAAGCTAAAATACTGAGTACTGCCGGAGTAGTTATTTCTGCATGTGTAAAAAACAAAGCCGGCAGCCCGATGATGGCTGTAAATATCTGCCCCAAAAGAATGCCTGTCATTCTGGTTTCTTCATCAACCTCTCCCACGACTAAATATGCACAAGCCACCATAAGACCTGCTAAAATCCCAAAACAATTCCCCAAAATTCCACCAGGTGTCAATTGGTCAAAAAAGAATAACGAAATACCTGCAAGAGTTGCTGTAACCGTAACCAAATCCCCTCTTCGGCATTTTTTATGTAAAAATACTGCAGATAATATCAAAATAAATACTGGTGATGTAAACTGCAGAACAATGGCGTTTGCTGCCGTTGTTAATTTATTAGCGATAACAAAGCTTAAAAAAATCCCACTCATAAAAAAACCGCTTAAAAAAGCTGATTTTACAAATTGTAATTTGATTTTTTTATGACGGATATAAGCATATACAATCACTGCGGCAATCCCACTACGCACACCTGCAATAGCAAGTGCATTCCAAGGGACCATTTTTATAAAAATGCCCCCAATACTCCATAGTGAAGCACATACCACCATATAAAGAATTGATTTTCTTCTTGCTGCTTTTGTTGGTGCCGCTTGTATTTCTGATAATATTGTCTCCATACTTTTCCTCCATTAATAATTCGAACTCTATTATATCTCAAATCCCCCCGTTTCCGCCATCTTTTTTTGACTATGTTTTTTTATAAATAAGTGTAAATCCTAAACAAATACAAAAGGGAAAATTTAGAAATTACACTTTATCTCAGATTAATTCAAAACAAAATAGTACTTTAAATTAAAATCAAAGTACTATTTTACAGTCTATTTTATCATGTCTAGCTGCCAAAAATCATAATCTCTGTCAAGCAACTTCATGCTTACAATAAGTACATACAGTAAGTAAAAGGAATACTGGAATTTCAATTACCGCGGCAGCTATTGTGACATAAGGTGTCCAAAAACTCATTTGCCCAATATGCAGGTAATTAAAGTCAGTAAGTTGATACAGCAAACTATTCTGCATACCGATTCCTGCTGATGGTAATATGAAACTAAGCCAATTAGTGCCGGCTGAATACGTAAATATCGGAACTAGGCACATTACAATGGCGATTAGGATAACAGAAATGGGTTCCTTAAATTTAGCAGATATAAACAATGTAAAGCTGATGGTTGCCAACAAGGAAACAAGTCCTCCGGTTGCCAAAATGATTTGCAGTTGTCCTAAATTAAGCGAAGGCAGACTGATAACAGAAAACAACATCTGCATGGACGTTTTCATACACTCCGACCCGAACGCAAGGTTTGAAATCAATAGATGTATTGAAATGCATATGGTAAATGCTACCGCAAAGATGCTCAGAGCGGCCGATATTTTCACAATTGCCAATCGGGAGCGTCCATGCTTTGTACAGCGCAAAATACTGTCCGATCCGGTTTGGTATTCATTGGAAAACGTAGGTGTGACAGCAGCGGTACATAAAATGACAAAGACGAAAATAAAAAGCACAATGTAATCGAAAGCGTCCCTTGAATATCCAGGATAAAGATGAAAGGGTTTTTTTACCTCTGCGTATTTTTGCAGAGCCTGTTTTTGTGCAGTTGGATATTTCTTTTGCTCCATCAGCATAATATCTTTTAGGTGTTGTTCTGTCTGCTCATAAAAGCCGTCTAATTGATCCGAAGATATGTTCATTAAACTCGTTCCCTGACCGGTTTTAGGGTCCGAAAATGCTTCCGGCAGCCTTCCTAGAAGTGGCTCGACAGGAAACACCTTTTCAATATAAAGGTCTAACGGAAACTCTCCTTTGTAAATGCTGTCCTCTCCATATTGCGAAACGGTGCTTTGATAAATTTCCAAGGCCTTCTTGAGCCTTTCAGGTGTAACTTCTCCATTATGAATAGAACGAAGTGAATTTTTAAATTCAATAGCCTCCAGACCATTTAACTCAATTAATTTCCCGTTTTTGGCCGGCTGATTAATTGATTCATAGATTACGGGAAGCCAAGCCATTACTACAGACATTGCCAGCGCAATGAGCAGTAAAATTACAGAGCGGCGTGATTTGAGCACGCGTTTTACTTCAAGCCAATAGATAAGCATAGATTATTTTCCCTCCTTGTCGTTATCATCTTGCGGGAATAGCCACAAATATAAATCTTCCAAACGAGGCGAATCCATAACAGAGTTATTTGTTTTTGCCTCGTCAGCCAAATAACGAATAGATACCTGATTATTGCTTTCACTACGCTGGTTAATAATGCGTAATTGCATTTCATACATGGGCAGTTTGTCGGCGGGCACCAAGCAAGTCCAAACTTTTCCATGAACTTGCTTTACCAATTCATCTGTTGTCCCCACATTAAGAATTTTCCCAGCCTTCATAATGGCGTTTTGTGTAGCGATATACTCAATGTCAGATACAATATGAGTTGAAATGAGAACAATACGGTCATGGGAAAATTCCGAAATGAAATTACGGAAACGCACCCTCTCGCCAGGATCAAGGCCTGCGGTGGGTTCATCCATAATCAAAATTTTAGGGTCGTTGATCATCGCTTGTGCAATCCCGACCCGACGCTTCATTCCCCCAGATAACTTTATAATTTTTTTGTTTTTTACGTCGGAAAGGGTAAGTGTACCCAGCAGACTGTCAATCTTTTTTTTCGTTTCTCTTACCGGAATGTCCTTCAGTGCAGCGACATATTCCAAATAATCCTTCACTGTAAAATCTTGAAAAAATCCAAAGTCCTGCGGTAAGAAACCGAAAATGTTTCTGTACTCTCCTCCCATTGCGTGAATATCTTTACCGTCATAAATGATTTTTCCGCTGGTTGGTTTCATAATATCTGCAATCATCCGCATAAGCGTGGTTTTCCCCGCTCCGTTGGCACCCAGCAGACCCCATATTCCCGGTGTAAGGTTCAAACAGACATTGTCCACAGCTGTTTTATCCTTGAACTGTTTACTAAGTTGTGTGGTTGTCAGTTCCATGTTACTTCTCCTTTTCTTTTATTCCAAAGAACAAACGTCCTTGTTCAGTATTGATTGTACTGAACAAGGACGTTTGAAAGTTTAAGATAAACAGAATAAATTCTTAAGGAAATCCTAATATTCGGCTTATATTTTCCTAAGACAAAGTTGGTATCCACACAGTAAACGTAACCTTATCATTTTCACTCTGAACAGAGATTTCTCCTCCATGTAAATGAACAATTTCTTCTGCAATAGACAAACCAAGTCCTGTGCCTCCTGTATCTGATTTACGAGCTTCATCTAAACGATTGAATTTCTCAAAAATGGAGGATAGCTGGTCAGGTGGGATTGTCTGACCATAGTTCTCAAATGTAATAGTGACTTTCTCATTGTCTGTCATTGCGGAAATAATTATTTCCGTATTAGGGTAACTGTATTGAACAGCGTTTTTTAGAATGTTGTTAAATACTCTAGCCAACTTTTCAGAATCCACATAAATCGACAAATTTTCATCTGCTTGAAGTATTGCAGAATTTCCTTTGTCTGATAAGACAGGATAAAATTCATCGATTATCTGCATGAGCATGTAGTATAAATCCACATTTTTTTTAGTAAGCTTAATTTGCTTTGTATTGTATCGTGTAATTTCAAAAAATTCGTTGACAAGCTTTTCAAGCCGCTTTGCGTTTTTCAGCGCAACGCCCACATATTTTGTTTTCTGCCGAATAGGCATGTCTGGCGCTTGTTCAAGTAAACTTAAATAGCCAATTACAGAGGTCAGCGGCGTCCGAATATCATGTGCCACATACATGACCATATCGTTCTTTTTGCTTTCTGCCTCTCTGACCGCCTGTTGGCTTAACAAGACAGCCATTTTGATTTGATTCATCTGCTTTTCAATATTTTTGAGCGGTTCCGACAATTCTATGGTACTATCATTTGGCTGATACACAGTATTGGTGGCATCTATGACTTCCTGTAAATATTCCCATGGCTTTTTCCAATAATGATAGAATATACAGCAAAAGCCTATAACAAGATATAGGAAAAAGATAACCTCAATTCTCAGATGAAGCCATAAAAAAAACACATTTGAAAATTGACTAAAGCCATAGTCAATTACTATGGATAAAGCATAACCAATCAAAGTATAAACCATCAAAGTAATATAGAGCTTCATACGTAACTTCTTTTCTATGGTATCATTCTTCATCCTTACCCCCTCCGATTTTATTTTTTATTTTCTTGTGGTCAATCGTTAAATTTTATACCCCACTCCCCATATGGTCTTGATATACTTTGGTTCATCTAAGGTATCGCCTATTTTTTCACGTAAATGCCGGACATGAACCGTTATTGTGTTATTGCTTTTGCTATAATATTCATCTTTCCATATATCATGGAACAATTCTTCTGCACTAACTACTGTGCCTTCACATTCCAATAAAATTCGAAGGATAGAAAACTCTGTAGGTGTTAAACTAATTGCCTTCTCCTCCAGTAGACATTCATGTGTTTTCGTATTAAGTTCCAGACCGGAATAAGAAAGAATCTGACCTGGGTTTGTTTCTTCTTTAATAAAATTGTACTTTTTATACCTGCGTAGCTGTGCCTTTACTCTGGCAACCAATTCAAGGGGCTGAAACGGCTTCGTAATATAATCATCAGCTCCTAACGTTAAGCCTGTAATTTTGTCAGATTCATCGTCTTTAGCCGTCAGCATAATAACCGGAAACATATATTGTTCACGGATTTTCTGACAAAGAGAAAAGCCGTTTACCTCCGGCATCATAATATCCAGAATAGCAAGGTCAAGTTCTTTTGTATCGATATAGGCTAAAGCATCTTTTGAAGAGTAGCATTTGTAAACAACATAATTTTCATTTTGTAAATACACTTCAATTAAGTCTGCAATATCGTGTTCATCATCTACGACAAGAATTTTATCATTCATCATATAACGCTCCTTTCCAGCATTGCTACGTATTTTATCATTATATCAAAACAATCTGCCTTAATAGTGATTTTTAGTATGAGAATTTATTAAGATTTTCCTAAGATTATTTCATAACCTATGCCTTTACTTACGATATCCCCTATTATATAAAAAAAAGAAGCTAGGCAACAGCAACTTTTAAGCACTAATGCAATAGCTTCGTAGTTTCAATTTTCCTCTTTTTATATGGATCTTTATACAATTCCATTTCAATACATTTCCAATCTTCATTCATAACATGGTAATGTCACAACCTGTCATTTTCTCATTTGGTATACTCACTGCCAAAAGCTTTCTTGATTTTTTCAACATCTCTAGTATCCACCCATTCTTCAATAAATCCACAATTACAGCATACATACCTGTCCACATCTACCATGCTTCGATTAGTCATACCACACTGAATATAGTTTCCTTCTCCGTATGCTTCAGCGTTTCCGCCTACCTTTATTATATCTGTTCCTCCACATTTAGGACACTTTCCATTCTTCATTAAAATCCCCCCTTATCCATTATAAGTATATCACACTTCATTTGCGTTTTTTTAATTCATTATTAATCTAAACAAAAAACCGCAGGCTTCAAAAGTTTCTGCGGTACGTCTTCAGTAGTATCGGTCTCTCCCGATTGTCAATGCTCCCACATTTAAGGGCTGTCTATTTCAGGCTGTCACTGATTTTATCTCTTAACCATACGCGGTATTTAAAATCAGATAAACTTACACCGCGTGGCTCAAAGGAGAAAACACTTATTTTCCTATCAGTATAATTTTATAATATTACCATGTACCATAAGGGACATTTTTTAATATTTTTTATGCACTTTTAATGCTGTTTAGTATGCAAAAATGCTATTCAACCACACTTGGAATAACCACAATTACGACATGTAACACAACCACCTTCATGCTCCAGCTTATTGCCACACTCTGGGCAATATCTGGCATACAAAGTTTCCGCAAGAGAGATCGGCGGTGTTGTCATGGCTTGAACCTCAAGCCCGTCTAAAGTTAAAGTATCCGCATGTGAAGCTTTAACTCCCCTCTCAATGGCCTTGGCAATAGCATCAGGGCATGAGGTGACACTCATTCCTTTCTGGCGTATAGTCGATGGACAACGGATGCCCTTAAGTTGTTCTGCCAAAGCCTCACTGCTAATGCCACTACGCAATGCGATGGATACCAGACGTGCAGTGGCCTCAGATTGGGACGGACAGCCGCCGGTACGCCCCGTATTAGTGAATACCTCACATATACCGTTCTCATCATAATTGACTGTTATATACAAATTACCACATCCAATCTTCACTTTTTCGGTAAATCCCCTTGTAATATTTGGTCGTGGACGTGGAGTAATAACATCATTCTTAATTGTGCTGTCCTCGTGGCTGCACTCCTCCTTAGATTCCTTCTCATTAACCTTACCTATATTCAGCACCTGCCCGTCCCGAGAGCCATCCCGGTAAATGGTGATACCTTTACACCCCAGAGAATACGCCAGCTGATAAACTTCAGCTACTTCCTCTTCCGTTGCGGAATTAGAAAAGTTCACCGTTTTGGAGACTGCATTGTCTGTATATTTCTGAAATTGTGCCTGCATTTTTACATGCCACAACGGATCCACATCATGAGCACATACAAAAATCTTCTTCAGCGTTTCTGGGATGCCATCCACATCGGCCAGAGTACCATGCTCCACAATTTTCTCCATTACCTGGTCAGAATATAGGTTTTCCTCCATTAGTCGTTCCTTTAAAGTACTGTTAATCTCGATTAAGTGAGTTTCATCCATGACGTTACGAATATAAGCATAGGCGAACACTGGCTCTACTCCTGATGAAACCCCTGCAATAATGGATAGAGTGCCATTGGGCGCAATGGTAGTGATGGTGGCATTGCGCAAAGGTTCACCATTTTTAAAGATACTTTCCTCAAAGAGCGGAAATGCACCTCTGATTTCCGCCAGCTTTATGCTTGCTTCATGGCCAATGGTGTTGACCATTTCCATAATTTTTCCTCCCAGTGCAACGCCCTCCTCACTGTTATATGGTATACCCATATATAGAAGCATGTCTGCAAAACCCATTACACCCAGGCCAATTTTCCGAGTAAGTTTGGTAACTCGTTCAATCTCGCTTAGCGGATACACGTTGACATCAATGACATTATCTAGGAAATGTACTGCGTCACGTATTGTTATGGCTAGCTTATCACTATCTAAAGTATATCGCCCATTCTCTACTTTCAGGTGTTTTACAAGATTTATTGAGCCTAAGTTGCAGGACTCATATGGTAATAAGGGTTGCTCTCCACATGGGTTGGTGGACTCAATCTCTCCCTGCCCAGGTACTACGTTGTCACTGTTAAGGCGGTCAAGAAAGATGATGCCGGGCTCACCAGTCTGCCAAGCGGAGCTAACAATGGTATTAAACACATCTTTAGCATTAAGCTGACCAGTAATCTCTTTGGTCGCAGGGTCCACTAAATCGTACTCTCTTCCGTTTTCTGCCGCTTTCATAAATGCCTCGGTGAGACCCACTGAGATGTTAAAGTTTGTAAGCTCATTTTTATCATTCTTGCAAGTGATAAAAGACATAATATCCGGGTGATCCACTCGTAGAATCCCCATATTGGCACCTCGCCGGGTTCCCCCTTGCTTCACAGCTTCTGTAGCTGCGTTAAATACTTTCATAAAGGAAATAGGGCCACTGGCTACACCCCCAGTGGAGTTCACCGCTGCACCATTCCTCCGTAACCTTGAAAAGGAAAAACCCGTTCCTCCACCGCTTTTATGAATGAGAGCTGCATTCTTAACCGCATCAAAAATAGCTTCCATGGAATCAGCTACTGGCAGCACAAAGCAAGCTGACAACTGCCCTAATGGGCGTCCTGCGTTCATCAGCGTGGGGGAATTAGGTAAAAATTCCAGCTCTACCATCATGTCATAAAATCGATCTGCCATAGCAGATACATCAGCAGCTGGATTATAATTAAGGTCAGCAGCAGCAATAGCAGTAGCAACTCGGCGGAAAAGTCCCTCCACTGTCTCCGTAAGCTGACCTTGTGTGTCCCGGGACAGATACCGACGCTCTAAAACTGCGCGGGCATTTTCAGTAATTTTCATTTTTTATTTCTCCTTTTGTTTAACTTTAAACGTTATATACCATATATTGTATCATCACGATTCGAATTGTCAATATATTGGGTTGAGATTATTGTGATGTTTAAAGATAATATTGAACATTTTAAGCGTAAGTCCTATAGATTTTTTTATAATTATGAAATATTTTTGTAAAATCAACACATTTTGACAAATATTTCATTTTTTCTGATATTATAAATATAGACTTAATTTATTCAAAGGAGAAATAGAAATGGAAAATGTTGAAAAATCTTATTTTGATGGAGGGCTCTTACAATTAATAGGCTGGACTATACTAGGAGGGTTAATCACTACATGTACTCTTGGTATTTGTTACCCTTGGGCACTCTGTATGATATACGGTTGGAAAACTAATCACACAGTAATTGAAGGTAAAAGGCTAAGCTTTAAAGGAACAGCTGTTGGATTATTTGGAAATTGGATTAAATGGTTACTTTTATGTATTGTTACAATCGGTATTTATAGTTTTTGGCTTGGAATTGCGCTGGAAAAATGGAAAGCAAACCATACTCACTTTGCTTAAATGCATATACATAATTTAAACATATTGTTTTATTTCTACCCTTAAAGCACAAGCCTTTAAGGGTATTTTTTTTATTGAAATCACAAAACGACAATCTACATTCTGATGTTACCATTGCTATTAAAACTATAATGACTAGGAATTGTTGTACTTTTAGTGCTCGATTTACTGTAAATCCAAGCCATAAAGTCAGGAAGAACAGCGGGAGTTTGCTGAATGTAAACAGCGGTAAATCCAAGAGGTTGGAAAAGAATCTCAATGATATATGAGCAAGGAGGTGGTTCAAATTGAACCACCTCCTTAACTCGTGTCCATTTAACCAATTTGATGATTTTTAAAGGAACGATAGGCTAATGGGGTCAGCAGAACACTGACTGCAATCGCAAACAAGGGCAGAAACACATAAGGATGAATAACCAAGCTCCCGAATTCATATTGAATCATATCCACCACTGATGCAAGAGAGGTCATTTGCGTGGGGAAAAGGTGATACAGGTTATAGAGCAGTATATTCTTTTCCGAAACGCTGCCCAGCATGGGGGCAATCAGTAATACGCTCACCAAAACAATTACGCCAAAGGAAGATTTCAGCTTTGCGGAGAGCAACATGGTAATCGCCGCCGTCATCAGGTAGGCAGACAAGCTGACAACCGTCAGCAGCAGCACTGTTTGTCCCATGGTCAGCGAATACGGACACAGGATTAAATAAAGCTGCAAAGGCGCATTCCCGCCCTCCGCACCAAATACAGCCAGAGACAGACAAAAGGCGAGCGCAAGCAGAACCAGACCAAAGATTGCCGCCAGAGAAAAGCCAGTAAAAAGCTTTGCGGAAATGAGTCTGTTCTTCCCCCTCTTGGAGGACAAGATGAGCTGATCCGCACCAGAGCTGTATTCTCCGGAAAACAGCGGCGCCATGCAAACCGCTATGACAAACGCCGAGAATAGCCCCAGCGTATTGACCATTACAAAAAAGCGGGTGTAGCCATCCGTATAAGAAAATGTAAAGGGTTTTTTAACTTGCTCATCCAAAGCCAGTATCCGCTCCTTGGCTTTGTCTCCCATCTGCGTTTGCTGGACAGACTGTTCCAGCTTTTCCAGCCGGGTGCTGTAATAGCCATCCGCCTGCGCTTCGGTAAACACTTGAAAATCCTCCATATTAAAGCGTTTGGAGGCCGTATTGAAAACACTGCGGATCGTTCCGTAAATCGGGCTGTAGGGGCGCGCAATAGTTTGGTATTCCTGCGTAGACTGATAAACATCTGCCTCCGGAATCTGCGCGTAGGCATTGACCGTCTTCATAATCAGCTCTGTGTCCAGCGAGCGTCCCGACAGCGCACGAGCATATGCTCTATCCTTGACCATTGCGTCATAATTGGATTCATAGGGTTCGCCATCCACATAATAGCTTCCAATAAGCGTACCAACAACACTGAACGCTATAAGGAAGGCAGCAAGAAGCAGGGCAACTTGTACGCTTCTCTTACACAAAATCTTTTTATATTCAAATCCGACTAGATCCCAGAATCCATTCATTGTTCATTCACCTCACTAAAATAATACAAATATAAATCTTCTAATGTCGCTTGTACGCTTAACGCCGAAGTACATGGTTTTTCATCCGAAACCAAACGCAGGAATATCTTTTCGGTACTTTCCTGACGCAAATTAATAACCGGATATCTTTCACACAGAATATCTGCCTCGGATTGGGGCAGAGTACACTCCCAAACCTTACAGTCAATCGTTTGTATGATTTCATCTCGCGTTCCCTGATGAATGAGTTGTCCGTCTTTCATCACAAGGATCGTATTTGCAATATGTTCTATATCGGAAACGATGTGTGTGGAAAGTAATACGATGCGGTCAGTTCCAAGACGCGAAATTAAATTACGAAAACGTACGCGCTCCTTGGGGTCAAGGCCGGCGGTCGGCTCATCTAAAATTAATATTTGAGGATCATTCAGCATGGATTGTGCAATACCCAGCCGTTGCTTCATACCCCCGGAAAAAGTCTTGATTCTCCTCTTGGCTTCTTTTTCAAGGGATACCTGTTCCAAAAGCTCCCATGCCTTTTCCCTTGCTTTTGTTTTTGGCAATCCTTTTAAGGCGGCAATATAAAGCAAAAAATCCAGAGCAGAAAATTCAGGATAATACCCAAAATCCTGCGGTAGGTATCCCAATGCATCACGATAATCCTCATTGCTGACGTCAATATTGTTAAAGCGGATGGTTCCGGAAGTCGGTGCCAACACACCGCACATTATGCGCATCAAAGTGGTTTTTCCCGCTCCATTCGCCCCAAGAAGTCCGTAAACCCCGCTTTGAAAATTAATTGAAATACGGTCGCAGGCAATTTTGTTTCCGTAATGTTTTATCACTCGATCAAGTTTAAGTTCCATTGTTTTTCCTCCATTTGTTTGACTAATTTACGCATCTGAATTCCAATAAGCACTGAACAGGATACAAAAAGTATTAACCAGATATTCAGGTAGGTACTCGAATAAAGGACTTTTGCCGTACTTTCACAAAGAATACTGATTGCACTAACGATTCCTGCTGTGACTGCACAAGCATAGATCCCCTCCGAACTACGTGTTCGATTCAGCAGTCGTAGGCAAATTGAACAGACAACAAGATATGGTACGATTGAATAAAAAACGATTTGCAACAGGCTGTATGCTGATACTTGATTTATAAAAATAAGGATCAATATCAGAACAACAAAATTTACCACCCCCAGAATACTTATCCGTGCCATAACAATCTGCAACAGGCTGAACCGACAGCTTCCCTCCAACTCTGACATACAGTAAGCAGCGGAACGGTAGATTTCTGTAACGCTTATCATTGCCAGAAATGGAAGGGCAGCGGAAATGCTCCAAATTTTTATTCCATCAGGATTCCAGCATTGGAACGCTGGTAATCGGAAAGCAATAATCCAGCCCAGAAAAACAATCAAAGCGGAAGCTACCCATATCCGCTTGCGGATATAGTGGAGCTGGTCAAATATAAATTCCTGATAATTGATTTTAGGATAGCGCAGTTGTTTCAGAAAACGTTCCATATCTGACGGGCATGGTGCTTCAAAAGCTGCCTTCAATGCTTTCTTGAGTTTTTTATTCATAGAAAGTCCTCCTCCCTTAATAATTTTTTTAAAAATGTTACTGCAGAATTTGTCTTTCGGTAAACAGAAAAACGTGAAATCCCCATAATAGAAGCAATCTCTCCAACGGAAAGTTCGTTGACATACCGTAAAAGCAGCAATTCCTGTTCCTGTTCAGGCAGTGTTTTAAGTGATTGCCGTAGAACGATACTAAGTTCCAGTTGTTCAAAGTGGTCTGTATCTGGTACATCATCGTTCAGTGTTTCCAGCTGGACTTTACGGAAAGAATCTATGCAAAGATTCCTTGCTATTGTATAAAGATACGCCAGCATTTTTCCGCGTTCAATATAGAAATTTTGAGTAAAATATCTTAAGAAGGTTTCTTGAGTGAGGTCTTCCGCCAAAACAGAATTCTTTACCTTATAATAGCAATAGCGATAGATTTTATCGTATTGTTCTTGCATATGTATTGACATTAAAAACCTCCTCTCAAATGTTTAACGTTTTATTAGCCTTAAATGTGCGGATCAAATGGTAAATTTATTTTAATATATTTATTTTCACAATTCTCTCATTAAAAAACAGCATTTCAAAATCAAATTCCCTTTGATATCTAAATAAAAAAACAGAGGCTAATGCTATGAATATTCACTAAGAAAATTCATAACGCCAGCCTCTATTTAAACTACAAATCATTGAATAAAGCAATAATCCAACCTAAGCCCAAATAGGTACAAAGTTTGGATTATTATTGTTTGGAGCAGGCAGCGGGAATCGAACCCGCAACCTCAGCTTGGGAAGCTGATATTTTGCCACTAAACTATGCCTGCATATATTCACATTTTTCTTATCTACATAATCTAAAAGATATTTGTAAACAATTCCAAATAAATTATACTCCTTATTACCCCTTCTGTAAATACTAGAATTTTTTTCTACAACTATTTGCTTCATTATTTACATAAAAAAAGAGTCCGCAGACTCTTCCATTCTACTTATCTAATTTGCTTCACAATTCATTGCGATGCCAGCAGGAGTTACTAAAAACGGATTATCAGGTTTAATAGTAGTCAATCCTGTTTCCTTTTCAAATATTTTTTCAATTCCAGTCAAGCAACACGTTCCTCCACAAAGGTAAATCGTATCCACTTCTTTTGGATTGACATATTTTTTAACGATAGTGGCCATCTTTTCAATAACTGCTTTTACTACTGGAAAAATTTCTTTGTGTTTGCTATAATCTTGCTTTATAACTTCTGCTTCTGCAAAAGATATATGATAATTTCCTGCCAGAACTAAAGATACATGAGTTCCCCCGGTGGGTTCATCTTCAATCTGTACCACCTTCTTGTTCTTTAAGATAGCTAGTCCAGTTGTGCCACCTCCAATATCCACAACAACCCCGTTCTCTATTTGATAAATAGAATTTGCAGCTGTAGGTTCATCAAGAATATTAGTCACTTCAAAACCCGCACCCTCTGCTACATAGCTGTGCGTCTTAATACTAGAGTCTGTTCCTGCAGGCATGGCAATAGCACAATTAATTAGCTCTCTGCCGCCTAAACGCTGTTCTAATTTTGCCTTTAATTCCTTTACAATATTCAACGCTCCTGTATAGTCGTAAACAATACCATCTCTAAGTACAGATGCAGCTTTTTTTTCGCAGGCAACTGGATTATTCTCCTCATCAAGCACCACTATTACGATATACGCAGTACCCAGATCAAGACCAACCTTAAGCTTGCTTCCAACAGGCTGAAAAGTCATACTTTGTGATTTTTCTACTCTTTCCATATATTCATTTACTCTTTTTAAATCCATCATATCTTCATTGCCTTTCATCCTAGTATTGTACCATTATTATCCTTTAATATGCTCATTATAAATTGCTTTATTTTTCTTTGCAATACAAAATAATTTTTTGCCACGAAACTACATTCCATAATTTCCTTTTTCCAAGAGATTTAATGGGCCAGATATACCTATCTGCCCCATTAAACTCAAAGTCTGATATGAAAGAAGTATTTTTACTATGCTAATTCCTGCCAATTTGCTGGATATACAAAATATGCATATCTAGTGTTATTAGGTGTACTAAAATGGATGTGGCTGCCTTTAGGAATGAGTATGATATCCCCCTTGTTGCCACGAATCACATTTCCGCCATCAATCTTAATGTCTAAAGTTCCATCAATGACATAATCAAACTCATCATATGTAAGTGTCCATTCAAAATCTGCACCATCAACAAGTTCCATGATGCCAGCCCCCATTCTTGGTGCTTCTTCTAAAGATACGATGTCCTTTAGCTTTACATCCTCCCTGCCTTCAAAAGCTTCTGTCTTTACAGTGTCACCACGTACAACTAAGATGCCGCTGTTTTTATCCGTTTCTTTTTTAAATTCCCCATTGGCTTTAGCTGTTGCCTGTACTAGCAATTCTTTTACTATTGCCTTTACCAATTCTTCACTAATATTCATAATTATTCTCCTATCCTATGCTATCATTTGTTCTTCTTCTTCTGTGGATTCAATTTTGCTAAGAAGCTTTGGTGCTAAGATATTTGCTAATACCAAAGCAGTAATACCCGCAGTAAGTTTACCAACAACTACTGGGAAAATCATTTCCGGATTATTACCTGCCGTAAATCCTAAGTGATCTCCAAATACAAATGCACCTGATACAGCAAAGGCTACGTTCATTAACTTAGCTTTTGGATTCATGTCACCCATTATATTAAACATAGCAATGTTATTTGCAAGAGTAGCAACCATACCTGCAGATCCTGTATCATTCATACCTAGATGACCACCAACCTTCTCTAAAGTAGTACCAAATGTCTTTGTTATCCACTTAACCATTGGGAAAGCACCAACTAATACACAAGAAATCTGACCACAGACCAGCAGACCGGATTCTAGTCCATTTACTCCGCCATTCTTATCTGGGTCTACCATAATATCAAACAACGGAAGCATGATTCCTGTTTCATATTCAAAGATTGCAATTGCTGTAAATATAGTAATAATAACAGTTACTGCAGTTCCAAAATGATTAAATCCATTAATCATACTTGCTGGCTTAAACCAAAGACCAAGTACAATTAAACCAGCCACAACAATAACTGGAATTAAGTTAATTAAAATAGTAATAAGGCTGATTTTATATGGTGTAATATTCATCACAAGACCACCAGCAATACAACCGATTGGAATCGTAATCAAACCTGCCAAAATGCCGGCTGCCAGATAAGGACGGTCCTTCTTTTTAATAATGGACAGCGCTACTGGGATGGTAAATACTATAGTAGGTCCCATCATAGATCCCAAAATTAATCCTGAAAAATTCCCTAGGGTATCATTGGCTGCAAGCTGCATTGCCAGCGGGTAACCTCCCATATCGCACGCTAGCAAAGTCGTTGCAAACATAGAAGGGTCTGCCCCAACCAATGTATAGATTGGTGAAATGATTGGCTTTAATAAAATAGATAATACCGGAGCTGCTGCAACAACACCAGCCATTGCTAATGCCAAAGGTCCCATGGCATTGAACCCTTCATCAAACTGTTCACCGTATCCAAGCTTATTTCCTCGAATTTTATCAATTGCGCCTACTAACATGAAGATTGTCATAATTGTTACAATAACCGAGTTTACTGTTAAATTTCCGATGTATGCATGCAGACTTTCCGTCAACACCGACACATCAAAAGCATTTATTAATTCATCAAACATATCTTTCCTCCTGTATCATTTATTACCCATATTGCTGTAACCCTCCTGCTACAGCAAGCTCTCTAATAGTTTTGGAGATGGTCTTGGGATTACGGTGCTGCCTACCAATAGTTCCGATACATTTTCAGCCGCCGCTACAGCTGCCCGGACTGCACCTACATCACCCGTGAATGTAACCATGCCTTTTCCACCTATGGCACACCCCATACGTATCTCAATTAATGTGATATTAGCCGCCTTGACCGCTGCATCTGCTGCAGTAATTGCTGACGCTATTGAATAAAACTCTAATACACCAACAGCACCTAATGTCCCAACAGGATTTGTCATATATATAGCAGGGATTACCTGATCATTAATATTAGGGATAAACAATGTATCAACCGCATGAGCGCCACTTCTTTTCAGACCATCCTTCATAGATGCTTCTACTGCACCTGTCTCTCCCCCAATAACAACCAGATACTTTCCAGGACATACTGTGGAAGCCCGAAGTACATTCACCTGCGCTGCCTTAATCATAAAATCACAAACTTCAATTCCCCTGGCGATACTATTTAATTCAATCATACCTACTGCATTTGCCATAGCGCCTACTCCTTCTCTTTGTTAATGACAATTCGTTCACCATCAACTGATGTGATTCTGCCTTTTATACTTGCATGTACATTTGCAGAAAGTGCCCCCTCTTTTGCCTTTACCATTAAGTCTCCTTTTTGCACCTTATCACCAACAGTTACACACACGTCTCCTGACACTCCAATGTGTTGTTTCATTAAAATTGAAACACACTCAGGTTCTATGGATACACAATCATCGGCATGTGCATTAAAATAATTCATCAAATCCAATCTGGCCACTAATCTCTCTGTAGGAATCCGCCTATATAACAGTTCTTCTAATGCTACTGGTGCTTTATTCGATGCGGGTTTCAGTCCACGGCCTGCTAACTGTCCTTTTACATAACTATTTACTTTACGTGGAGAAAGCCCCATAGGACAAGCAAACATCTCACATACTCCGCAGTCACAACAGTTGGCAGCGTCACCAAATGCCACCTCATACTCGCTGTCATCCACAATTAATTTTTCTCTATACATATTTCTCATAACCATATTGGGTCGAATTTTGTGCCCTATTAAATATCTTGGACACATATCAGTGCACATTTTGCATTGAACACAAGCGCTTTTCGTCTGGGCTATAATAGACGGAAGTGGAAGTTCTGCGCACTTTACTAAATAGTGATTTTTAGGCAGTACAAGAATATTTCCTGTAGTCTTTGTCACCGTTAAACCTTGAATATTGTTTCCTCTATATACCTTTCCCATCATGGGTCCTCCCACGATAATATCATATTCTGCCAATGTGGGGCCTGCTTGGTTAATACACTCCTGTAAAGTTGTTCCAAGGGGAACATGAAGCATAATTGGCTGTGCCACCTCTCCCACTACTGAAAGGTACTTATCTGTAACTGGATTTCCCTTTAATGCCTGGTATACATTTAACATAGTACCCACGTTGCTGACTACCGCACCTACGTCCAGCGGCAATCCCCTTTCTGGTACACTGCGCCCTGTAACCAATTGCACTAAGGTCTGCTCATCACCTGCCGGATAAAACGAGTTCATCATCACCAATTTAAACGAGGAGCTGGTTTCATTTATAGCCTTTTGTAATGCTTGTATTTCCTTTTGATACTTACTCTTTAAAGCTATTACTTTGTGCTCTGCTCCTAAATGCTCAGCTACAATTTGCGCTGCCTCTAAAATTTCATTTGGAAATGTTCTCATTAAATATTTATCCGTTTCAATTAAAGGCTCGCACTCTGCTGCATTTATTATAAATACTTGGGCTTTTGCAGAAATCTTTACATGGGTAGGAAACCCTGCACCGCCTGCACCAACTATTCCAGCATCTTTTACTGTCTCTATCAGGTTCATCATCTCACCTCGTTACACGTCCTCTACCTTTTAAAGTACATTTTCATTGATTTCCTTATCATCTACAATTCCTACAATTGTAGCATCAACCGGTATTGCTGCATCCCCGACTGCGCTTCGTGCTGAGCTTCCTGAGACGTACAAAACAATTTCACCAACTCCCGCTCCAATAATGTCTGCAGCAACAATTGGACTAAAGGAATTTTTTTCATCTAAAACATCAATTGGCTTAAGAATCATCAGTTTTATTCCTGACAAACTTTCTTCTTTTCTAGTTGCCCAAATGTTTCCAATAACCTTTGCTACCTTCATATAAGTGATCCTCTCTTTCACACAGCACTGCGCTCTCGGTTTTTTTATTTTTTATATTCATCTAATTGCAAATGAAATGCCTCTTTGCTCTGCATACTCGCGAGCCAAATCGGTAATAATTGTTTTTTCCGTTACATAAATTAGCTCTGTATTTTGCTCACAAATGTTATGTATATCACGTTCTGTAATAACCCTCTTCGTCAATGATATGGCTTCTTTTTTACTAGCTTCAACAGCAATATCTGACTGCTTTTCTTCTATGGGGCAACTGTTTTTCTTCTCCAATGGACCTTCGTGATTCAGGATAACTTGCTCCAATTGCTCTAAGCTGCAAAAGCAAATCCCTGCATTTTTCAACAGTTCTATTTTCTGTATCATCATCCCGTAATAAAGTTTAGGCGCTGTTTCCCTATATTGGAACACCTCTACTTCCTCACTCGGAACAAATATTCTCTTGCCTAATAAAACTGCTTTGATCGCCAGTTCTGTAAACGGTGTATCTGCAATACCCTCTGCAATTTTCCCCAATGATTTAATGCTTAGATACCGCATCACAACCACATCAAATTGCTGCATATCACACTGATATTCATTTGTTAAGGCACACGTAATATCAAACTTGTGGGAAAGCCTCTGATTTTCCCATAGGTCATGGCAAGCTGTACCATGATCCTCAGAAAGAATTAGTAACTTAGGTTTTTGACTTATTTCCTCATATGGTGGCAGCTGTATTTCTGGATGATTTTCCATGACAGAAATTTTTTCTGCAACTTTTACTGCAATTTGACTTACTAATTCATTGAAATCCATCTTCTCCCCTCCTCTCTAACTTGCTTTGCAATTCATTTCACCCTGCTATCTATAATTCGTCCTAAGGTAAATCCCTCGCATGCTGCCGCATTTGCCTCATCAGTATCAATGTGGGCTTTGTAGCTGGATGCTTCATCTACACGAACAATAACATCTTGCAAGATAACAGGCCTCTCTGTAATGATTTCTAAGCGTACTCTCTGCTTATCAACTAACTTCAATCTGTCAGCCATCTCTGGTGGTACATGAATGTGTGCTTTGGCAATGATAGCTCCCTCTGAAAGAGCTACCACACCATTTGGGCCTTTTAATACAAAAGCCCCCGACTCATTTAACTGTCCAGACAACCTGATTGGAGCAGTCATTCCAAGCATCATGCAATCACTCCGAGACAGCTCTATCTGTGTTTTAACTCTGGTAGGTCCTAGAATAGAAATTTTCTTTTCGCCCTTAGGTCCTACCAGCGTTATCTTCTCTTCTGCCAAGTATTGACCTGGTTGTGATAATGCTCTTTTACCCGTTAGTTTATAACCGACCCCAAACAGCTGCTCTAAATCAGTTTGGCTAAGGTGCACATGTCTGGCAGAAGTTTCTACTTGTACCAATCCGTTTGCCTGAATGGCATCTTTCATTGCCTGAACCAGATTTTCCATTGCTCAATCTCCTTCTATTGATATTCTCCTGCCAGCCATTTGCACATCAAGACATGCAGAGCACTGGATAGTCGATTTAATTCTTCTATTATGTCAATTCTACTGCATTTTCCGTTTTGACAAAAAGCCGTCGCTGCAGATACTTCTACCTCACGGATAGCAGCACGGAGCTGATTCAGCATAGCGTACTGTGTACCCATAGTATAGTTAGGCATAACCATCTGCTTAATTCCAAAGAACTTCATCGGATCGTGAGAACGATCACGCAACTCGCTATGAGTAAGCCCTATTATTAAACCATTTTCCAATACTTCATCCAAAACTTCGCATTTCATAATATTTTGTAGTGTTAATAATACACTATTTAAATCTGCAATTAATTTATTGGATGTACCTGCATCTGACATCAATGCCTGATCCAGAATAATCATCGTTTGAATGGAATCTAACTTCCCTCGAAACAATATCCTTGGATGATTTTTGGCTACCAGAAAGTTTCCATGAAGTTGACACATATGCTCTGGTTTTTTCATATAAAACGCACCTGTTTCAAAATCCACATAAGTGGGTTTCCAAGCTTGTGCTGTCTCTGAATCGCAAGTTACTGTTACCTCAGACGATTCACTGTTCTTCACCACTGATGGCTCTGGCTGCACAGGGGGTTCTTTTAAGATTTTTATTTTACGTTGCTGTAAATATTCACGAGCTGCAGGTGATAAAATTGTTTCCTTCGGTATACAAAAGTACTCCGGTTGATTGTTTCTAAGCTCATCCCGCAATATAGCTTCTGTTATGACTTTCAACGCGTTCACCTCCCACCTCTTGTTTTACATAATAATTATTTCTGTAAAACAGGAAGTATAAATTCCACCTCTTCATGTGGTCTTGGGATTACATGTACGGAGATTAATTCTCCAACACGTTCTGCTGCTGCTGCTCCTGCATCTGTTGCAGCTTTCACAGCACCTACATCACCTTTTACCATTACTGTGACCAAACCACCGCCTACGTGCTCTTTGCCAATTAAAGTTACATTTGCCGCCTTTACCATTGCATCTGCCGCTTCTATAGAACCTACAAGTCCTTTCGTTTCAATCATTCCTAATGCTTGAACTGCTGTCATTTTCCATTCCTCCTTATTTCAATACTGGAAGTATATTTTCTACTTCTTCATGTGGTCTTGGGATTACATGTACGGATAACAATTCTCCGACACGTTCTGCTGCTGCTGCTCCTGCATCTGTTGCTGCTTTTACTGCCCCTACATCGCCTCTTACCATCACTGTAACTAATCCACCACCTACATGTTCTTTACCAATTAAAGTTACATTTGCTGCCTTTACCATTGCATCTGCTGCTTCTATAGAGCCCACAAGCCCTTTTGTCTCAATCATGCCTAATGCCTGCATTGCTAACATCTCAAATCCTCCTCACAACTTCATATTGCTTCAAGCTGGTTGATGATGCGGCGTACCACTTCATCTATCTGCTTTGCATCTAAATTAACTGCTTCTGGTTTTAATTCAATTTCTCCAGCTTCTCTTCGAATTTCTTCCAAGCTTTTCTTTCCTACAGCTACGTATCGAAGATTGTAAAGCTGTTCTGGTCCCACATTTTCACTGGTAGCACTTCCACCTACGGCACCACAGCCGAGTGTTAATGCTGGCATTAATCCTGTAGAAGCTCCAATGCCGCCCAAAGCCCCTGGACTATTTACAACAAATCTGGATACTGGAACCCTATGTGCAAAATAGTCAACGATCTCTTGATTTTCCGTGTGAATAATAAACGTGTGCCCTGCACCTTCATAGTACAAAACCTCACAACAACGTTCACAAACCTTCCTGTAATCAGGGGCGGTATAAAAGCCTAGAATAGGTGCTAATTTTTCATTAGAATAAGGATGCCCCCTGCCAACTCCAGTTTCTTCCGCTACCAGAACTCTTATATCCTTTGGCACAGATAAACCTGCTAATTCTGCAATTACCTGTACGCTTTTCCCTACGATCATAGGATTCATGGTTCCATTGGAGCGTAAGATGAAGTTGCCGAGCTGTTCTCTCTCCTGTTCATTTAAAAAGTAAGCTCCCTGTTTTTTCATTTCATTCTGAACGGCTTCTTTCATGTCATCATCACAAATTACCGACTGTTCCGATGCACATATAGTGCCGTTATCAAAAGTTTTCGAGTCCATGATACATTTTACTGCCTTATGTATATCAGCGCTTCGCTCAATATATGCCGGACCATTACCTGGTCCCACACCTATTGCCGGTGTTCCTGATGAGTATGCAGCTCTTACCATGGCTGAACCACCTGTTGCTAAAATTAATGAAGTATCTGGATGGCTCATAAGCACATCTGTGGACTGAATCGTAGGAAGCGAAATGCACGATACCAAATCTTCATGTCCACCAGCCTCTACTATAGCCTGCCTGATTACCTTCACCGTTTCTAAAATGCACTTTAACGCATTAGGATGGGGTGAAAATACAATTGCATTTCCTGCTTTAATAGCAATCTCTGCTTTGTAAAATACAGTGGATGTAGGATTAGTGGAAGGAATCAGTCCGGCTATTACGCCTACTGGTACGGCTACTGCATAAGTTCCCGCAGCTTCATCTCTCTTAATTACTCCTACAGTCTTCATGTCCTTGATTCTTTCATAGACACCCTTGCTTCCAAAAATATTTTTTATTACCTTGTCTGAAGCTATGCCAAAGCCAGTTTCATCATGTGCCAGCTGCCCAAGTCTTTTTGCATTTCTCACACCAGCATCTGCAATAGATTTTACAATCTGATCCACTTGAGCCTGTGTTTTTTCTGCTAATTCTTTTTGTGCTGTCTTTGCATGCTCTACCAGCTCACGCACTTCCTGTACAGACAGTAAATCCTTATCATATAACAGCATTTACTTATCTCCTCCTTCATTAAATTTACAAATAGCCTCAATAAGCAGTCCCTTCTTTGCAAACTTAATTTCATTTTTTGTTATACTCTCCAAATGCAGAGAACGTGCAATCTGCCGTAACTCCTCTACAGTTCTCTGTTCCAGTTCTTCTTTACTGAATACAGATTTGAACGCTTCTTGTTTTATTTTTCTTATATCCTGTATGTCTTTTGGTTCTTCAAGTTCTTCAAGTCCGTCAAGTTCTTCAAGTCCGTCAGGTTCTTTTGGTTCTTCAACTTCCTTAAGTACATCATTTTTTTCGGTATTATCTGCTTCGTATGATTTCTGTTTTTCAAGTTTTACATTTGTCATATGAAACACATCTTTTGCTGGCCTTGGAATGACATGTACTGAAACTACATTTCCCACACGTCCTGCAGCAGCAGCAGAGGCATCCATTGCCGCCTTTACGGCTCCTACATCTCCAACTACCATCACCGTTACCAATCCGCCTTGAACCTTTGTTACGCTATGAAGAGCTACATTAGCCGCTTTAAGAGCACTATCCAATGCTTCAACTGCACTTAAATAGCCATAAACCTCTATCATTCCTAACGCTTCCATATTTTACACCCTTCCACTTTTATGCAATTGGATTATCTGCAACAAATTCTACAGCAGTAGCAAATGCTTCACATGCCGCCTTACAAGCAGACTGGCTTCCTGTTAATAATGCTCCGCCAAAGTTTGTTTCTGAAGGTGGAGCATACAGCACACACATAGCTACATCTGCAGCCTTCATAGCTGCATCAATACCATACATGGCTTCCAACGGTGGAGCAATCAGATATGCTATTGCTTCTCCTTCTTGGATACCTGCTCCTTCTGACAAATATGAGCCTGTTCTTGAAATGCAGTGTGCATAATACACAATACTATCATCCTCATTAGCCGAAACAAAGTGGGCTGAGTTCTCGATAAAATCTACACATGCCTTTAATCCACTCTTAATTTCTGCTGGATTTGGTCCTGCTAAGATGCCAATAATTTCACCTGCAAGCTTTGTATTTGCGTTTGCCGCACCACCATAGAAACTTTTTGCGTATACTACTTTTACATCTGCAGCCTTTGTGGCTTCGTCCAAAGCCGTATAAGTTACATCATCGCAGTCTACAGTAATTAACCCTAAAGATCTCTGATCTGGTGTTAAGTTTAACTGAGCTGCTAATTCACTGTTTACATTTGGAATAACTTTTGTTGCTAATACAGTCGACTTAATGGGATCTCTCTTCATTTTTTACATCCTCCCTAATTACAATTTCAAATTTGTTCCGCTTGCTTTTTTCTCAAGCATAATTTTGATAATATCTGCAATGTGTGCTCCAGCTTCAACTGGCATTGTCCCCGCTCTATGAATATTAGAAAGTACGGTTCTTCTAGCTTCCGGCATTCCCACAGTTGCTTTGTAAGCAATATAGGCACTCATGGACTCTGCTGTAATAAGTCCTGGTCTTTCTCCAATTAAGGTGCAGGTCACTTCAGCCCCAGTCAGTTCTGAAATCTGATCCATTACCCCGACCCTTCCATATTTTACAAAGAAAGGAGTTCCTGTATTAATTCCATGGCTTTGTAATCCTTGAATAATTGCAGGAAGTAAATCCCGAACATTAGCGGCAACGGATGCAGAGGAAAGGCCATCTGCTACATAAATCTGTACTGTGGGATTCTTCTTACACTTTTCTTTAATTATTTCAGCAGATTCTGATGAAAGCTTTCTTCCTAAGTCTGGTCTTGTCAAATATGTATCTTTGCAATCACACTGTGTAGTGACAGTAAATAGATCCATGCTCTCAACAAACTCAGCATCCACATCACTGAAAACAGCATCCTGTGCTGCTGAATGAGCTGCTCTAAATTGAAGCATTGGGTCCGTTTTATATCTGGCTCCAGCTTTGCCAATACCCAATCTACATGGAGCATATTGTTTTAACTCATAGTACGCTTCACCGTTTTGCGGTTCCTTTACTAAATACTGCGTCTTAATGTCTACCTCCGTTACATCAGGAATGAATCCATCCTCCAATGTAATGTTTTCCTGAGCTGCCAAAACCTCTGAAGCCGGCTGGATATCTGAATCTGACAGCTTCATTTCCTTTATTACCTGCTCTATAATCTGTTTTAAATCTACTTGTTCCATTTTCTGACCTCCTTTCTATTTTCTCATGAATACAGAAGCATCTCCGGCAAGCGGCGTTAATTTTCCATTTTCCGAAAAGCCCATTTTTTCAAGCCACATATCAAATTCTTTAATTGGCCTTAGTCCAAACACTTCTCTCAGCGCTGCAGCCTCATGATATCCTGTACACTGGTACATAAGCATACAATCATCCCCCTGAGGTACTCCCATGATATAGTTACAGCCAGCTGCTGTTAATAAGGTAGCTAAATTTTCAATATCATTTTGGTCCGTCTTCATATGATTTGTATAACAAGCATCGCATCCCATTGGAATGCCAGTCAATTTACCCATAAAATGATCTTCTAATCCGGCACGGGTTACCTGCTTTGAATCGTATAAATACTCTGGGCCGATAAACCCAACAACCGTATTGACTAAGAAAGGATTATACTTCTTTGCAAATCCATAACAACGAGCCTCCATGGTTACCTGATCCCATCCATGATGTGCTTCAGAAGATAACTCAGACCCCTGTCCTGTTTCAAAATACATAACATTTGGTCCTGTTGAGGTTCCCTTCTTCAGCATCATGTCATGTCCCTCTTGCAGCATAGCTGCAGTAAGACCAAAGGCTTCATTGCCTTTTTGAGAACCAGCTATGGACTGAAACATCAAATCAATTGGTGCATTAAACTTATCTGCTGCCTCCGTCTGTGTTGTTACATGTGCTAAAACACAAATCTGTGTAGGTATTTCCCACTTATTCTTAAACTCATCAAAACTTTTTAAAACTCTGGCGACACTTTCTACGGAATCATCCACTGGGTTTAAACCAATAACCGCATCCCCGCATCCTAAGCTCAAACCCTCCATAACGGAGGCCATAATTCCCTTTGGATCATCTGTAGTATGATTTGGCTGTAAACGAGATGAAAATGTTCCGGGAAGTCCGATTGTTGTATTACAGTGTGCAGATACACGCATCTTTTTTGCACAATAAATTAGGTCTAAGTTGCTCATCAATTTGCACACAGCTGCAACAATCTCACTGGTAATTCCTCGGGAAGCCCTGCGGATCATAGATGAACTTGTTTTTTCATCCAATAACCATTCTCGAAATTCAGCAACAGTCATATTCTTATAGTCGTTGTAAATGGACTCATTTACTGCATCCTGAATAATTCGCGTTACCTCATCCTCCTCATACGGAACCGCTGGCGTGTTTCTTATTTCTGCCAATGTTATGTGTGATAATACTACTTTTGCCGCAACTCTTTCTTCCGCAGATTCTGCTGCGATTCCGGCAAGTCTGTCCCCTGATTTTTCTTCGTTTGCTTTGGCCATTACTTCCCTGAGTGATTTAAACTCATAGTTATGTCCAAATAGCTTTGTTCTTAGTATCATGCCTTTTTCACCTATTCTTTCCTTTCCTTTTATATTGATAACTCCTATTCAGAAGTAATCTACGAATTAAAAATGAGTGTTTTTACTACCACTGGGAGAACATACCCTCCCCCTACCGGCTCGCCTATATCGATATAGTCGCCTCCTTTACTCCGCACTCCATCTATGCAAATTACATCTTTTTTACTTCCAAGTCGTACATGGAGTGCAGTTCCCAATGCCTTTCCTATATCGGATTCCACTACGATAATAAGCGGAAAATTTTCTTTCATAAGTGAATCTGTTCCCTCAATGATAGCTGCTGCAAGTGCCTGTAACTTTTCAAATTCACCATAGGGTGCTCCAGACAGTGCAACTGCTACGGGTTCTTTCTTTCCATCATTTTGGTAAATGGGTAACTGTGCCTTTATTGCTGCACTTACAGACTCTGGGGTTTCTTCATCAATCTTTGATAACTTGAGTACTGGAATATTTTTTATGGGCAGTTGCTCCTTTTGATAAAAAATGGTGCTGCCACTAATTTCTGTAGTATGCGTTCCAGCTCCTACCACCGTAGCCCGAATCGTTTCCTCTGAGCGATAACAATCCACGCAGTCTAAAATTCCACTTTTGGCGATGGCTCCTCCTAAAAGAATTCCAACATCACCATACCTAAATACATCCTCCTGAGTGGTTTCGTATACATAGTTGGCTACTCCTCCTGAAAAAGTCAGAGCATCTATACGAATTGCCTCTTCTAAGCCCTTTCCCTGATTGGTATATAAATTTTGATGATATTTAGACTCATTCTCTAAATGTAATGTAGCCTTTAATTCATGTGCCATTAAATCACAAACTCGTTCTAGTTTCTCAATCTTAACTTCATCGCCTACATTAATCTGTATCCCATTGGAGTTTGCCAGTTCTTGAATTTTGCTATAAATATAACTGATTCTTCCGTTTTCAATTTTAATCAGGCGTCCCCCAATATCTAAGCATGTAACACCACAAAGGCTTCCTTTGCGGAATACTGCTATGTTAGTGGTTCCTCCTCCTATATCCAGATTTGCTACTACGTTTCGGTTCTCCTCACTAAACAAATCTGCTCCTGCTCCACGACCAGACAGAACAGATTCCAAATCAGGTCCTGCAGTAGCTACTACAAAATCACCTGCCAAATCACTCAGACTATTTAGTACTGTGTTGGCATTCTGCTTTCTAGCTGTTTCACCGGTTATGATTACTGCCCCCGTACTGACTTCTTCTGGCTTTATATTCGCTTTTTCATACTCTGCTCGTATGATTGCGCGAACCTGCTCTCCATCAATTTCTGTGTTTGAAATCAGTGGTGTAAAATAAATATCACTGCAATAAAACACTTCTTTTTTTACAATTTCAACTTTTGGGACCATATAACCCGCTGCCCGGTTCTCAATAGTCAATTTACTGAAAATCAACTGTGTTGTAGAAGTTCCAATATCAATTCCAACACTGGTTACAACTTCTTTCACTTGCTCACTCCCTTTCCCTGCTAACAAAAAAAGCAGCTTAGACACAAAAATTTCTTTCTGTACCTAAGCTGCTACGCTTTGGCATACGGATAACGCTACGTCACATTATCTATTGTTGTTATTCTATTTTTAAAACTAAAAGCAATATTGGTTCCTCTATCACTGGAGCTTACATTAATGGTCCCTTTTAATTTATCTTTAACTATGGAAAACACAATGCTCAATCCTAAACTATCTTCCCTAACACTATTGATATCGAAACCTTTTCCATTATCCTTTACGGAAATATGGGATTGCCGTTCCTTATTCTCAATCTCTATTATAATGTTTCCATCTTGTCGGCCATCATCAAAAGCATATTGAAGGGAATTATGCAACAGTTCACTAACTACAAGGGCTACAGAAGTGGAGACTTCTGAATCCACCTGAAAGCCTTCTCCTATAATTTCAACAGTCACATCCATTGCTGGTTTTAAGAAGTAACGAAGTGTATTGTCTTTAATATTTTCTAACACATCTCGAATATTAACCTGATCCACACCGACTTTTGCTAGCAGCTCGTGTGTACTGGCAATAGCTAGTATACGGTTCATACTCTCATCTAAAACCTTTTTTGCCTCTAAATTTTTAGTTCTTCGCCCTTGTAGGCGAAGCAGGCTAGCAATAGTCTGCAGACTATTTTTTACTCTATGGTGCATTTCCTTTACTGCTACAGACTTCAATATTAACTCTTTTTCCTTTTCTCGTATATGAGTAATATCTTGTATCATCACTGCAAAATCCACATTGTTATTCTTTAAAGAAATTTGTTTCACTGTCAAGGTTAAATCTGCAGTATTCACTTCGATTCCAGAATAATTTGCATCTTGGTCAAACCACTCCAAATTGGATCCGTGTAAGGCCACACACCGATACTGCTGCCCTAAGATATCTACGGTATAGCCAAGTTTCTGATATAATTTCCAGGCTATCTTGTTTCTATAGCTCACATACCCATCCATATCAATCAAGATAACAGCTTCATCAATGCAATCTGCCAGCCATGAAGTTCCCTCATCGAGTCTTGTAAGTACATTTGCAAGCTTTGCATAACTTTGATCTGAAAAGCGAATGCGATCACGCATTTCACTGTTTTCCTCTGCATTTTTTTCTTCAATAAGCACACCAATTATTTTGTCTCCATGTCGAATGGGCTCTACTGATTGAATGACATTTGCATACTCCTGCGTTACCGCTTTCATTTGCTTTGTAGGCAGGCCTAGCTTAAAAGTTCTGGCAACAGCCGGCTCATTTTGTGGCTCTGCTAAAAGTCCTACTACCGTTTTTTTATATGAAGACGGTACATTTTGTGGCTTTGCTTCAGCTACTACAACGGCTGTAGTTTCATCCGTAGTCAAACAGTCAATAAAAAAGTCTGCATCCTCCAAATTTGCCATAGTTTGAAGGCCAACCCCTATTTTCTTTATGGTTTCAATTTCTTCCTCTGTTAAATTAGTGTACTTTTTGCATAATAATTCTATAGTATCCGGCATTTTATCCCCAATCCTTCTAAGCCAATATAATTTCCGCTATTCGTTTCATGGAAACCTTTTTTTCCTTACTTAAGGTCTTTATGTACTCGTAAGCTTCATTTTCAGACAACATCATAGATACCATCAGCTGCCCCTTTGCTTTTTCAATTACTGTACGATTCTCCAGACGTTCAGCAATAATCTCACACTGTCGTTTAACCCGCTGAATCTCTCTACTTCTAGCCACAGCAATTTCAATATTTGGTACCAATGCCTTTTCGTCAATAGGTTTCACAATATAACCGGAAACACCAATCTTTGTAGCACAATTAATAAACTCTTCATCACTATAAGCAGTCAATAGAATAACCGTGCCTACAGTTTTCTCCTCTGTTATTACCTTAGCTGCGGATAAGCCATCCAGTAAGGGCATTTTAATGTCTAAAATAGCTACATCAGGCTGTTTCCTTTTGCAGATTTCAATCGCATCAAATCCTTCTGACGCTTCACCAACAACGCTGTATCCAGCGGCTACCAGCATTTCTTTTAAATCCATTCTGGTAATGGGTTCATCTTCAGCGATGACAACCCGAATTCCTTTTCTTTCCTTTTCCTTCATGGTTAACTCCTAGCATTTCGCCATTGTACGTTCAATAGCTTTTTCGCCTTCCCACACTTAAGATCTACTGATCTCGGTCTTTGCAAATCCCATCTTATCACAAAGCATGTTCATTACATCTCGTATTCCTGCTTCAACCGCAGCAACATCTCCTAATATGACCAGCGACCCATTAAAACGATCTACAAAACCAATTGAAATATCAGCCGCTTTTGATGCAACATCCGCTGCGATCATAGCACCCTCACTGGGAGTAATGGTAAGTATGCCAATAGCACCTTTATCCTGCAACATCCCTAGCTTCGAATATAAATCCTTAATTGGGTTTGCAATCACATGTGCCAATGTCACCTGTTTACCCGGAACAAATTCCTGTATAATTCGTTGTTTACTTTCCTCCAATGCCTCACTTCCTTTCAGCATTGATTTCCTAAGATGTATTATGTCACTTACATCAACCAACAAAAAAAGCACCCAAACAAAATATGTCTAGGCGCTGCTTCGCAATCCTTACAATTCGGAGTCCTACACTACGCCGTACAGTACTCCATTAAATTTACCCTTATAATAACCAAATTCAATGGACTTGTCAATATAGAACTGAAAATTATTTGATTTTTCTTTTAATTAATTTTCAGTTGATTTTAAGGATTTTATGTCTGGTCTTGATTTATAAGGCCTGAAGCCACTTGTCTAATTCTGTCATACCTTGTCCTGTTATGCTGCTCACCCTGAAACAGATTTGTGCACCTGCATCTGCTAAATATTGCTCTGCACGTTTCAACTGTTCTTCACTTGCTAAATCTATTTTTGTTACAATTCCCACAACAGGTTTTCCACAGAACATCTTGCCAAACCCTGGGGCAAACATGCTTCCATCTTCAATTGCAGATTGAATCACTGCAATAGCATCTACCTCGGATGCGGTTACGGATAAGGCTCCATAAAATCCCCTCCGTTCTAAATACTCTCCAGGGGTATCAATAAACTGTCCAGCTACCACCTGAACAGTCTGAGTTTTATGATAAAAAAGCTGTTGATTTGTCAAGTACTGTGTCAAGGTAGTTTTGCCCGCTTGGGACTTTCCTACCAGCATTATACGCTGCTTGGTGCTCTCCATTTACTTTATCCTCCATGCCCATTATAAATGGTATTATTTTTCTTCAATTTTATAGGGTATTTGAATTAGAGTAATTTTTTTCCGCCCACTTTATTGCATAAGAACATGTAAACTTCGGAGTTTTCTGTTCACTTTTTATTTGTTCAACTGCCATTTCCATCAGTTTCCCCGCTACGCCTTGCCCTCTTAGGGAATCGTCTACAAAGGTATGTGTAATATTGGCAGTGCCATCTGCCTCAGTGGGGAATAGTATCTCCGCAAGCACCTTTCCATTTTCATCCATATAATAAATTCTACTATTTTCATGTTTAAAAATCATTTGATTACCTGATATGATATTTTACTTAAAAACATCATACTTTCCTTTCTACATTAAATAATTTACTGGATTGTGTTGATACTATATTATTGCCCAAGTTCCTGTGATCTGAAACTTTTTTCATTATCTTCAGCCACTACTGTGAATATTTTGTCATTTTTTACTAATTATAACACAACTCATACGTTCTTTGCACTAATACTATTTAATAAAAAATGTAGCTTGGCCACTTAAAAAAACACTAAGATCTGATTTTAAGATCTTAGTGTTTCAACTAGGATTACATTGAAATTTTTTCGTTAAACTTCATCATCATTTGTGCAATCTCTGCTCTAGTTGCGGTTCCCTGAGGATCAAGTATACCATTTCCTTTGCCACTTATAATTTGATTCTCCACTGCCCACTTTACTGCTTCTTCAGCCCAAGCAGATGGTTTATCCTTATAACCAGAAAGTCCCTTGGTTTTTGTTACGTTATATCCTTTGTGTTTTGCATATGCGTAAAGGAACTGCGCGAATTGTTCTCTTGTCACTTTGGCATCAGGAGCGAAAATATTTTCTCTAACACCCTTTGCCACTTCATTTTCTGCTGACCAAATAACAGCACTTGCATACCAGCTATTATTTTTCACATCTGTAAATTTAGAATTGCCTTCAATTGTAGGTTTTTTCTCTACATTCCAGAAAATTGTACAAACCATAGCTCTTGTTGTGTTAGAATCAGGGTCAAATCTAGTATCGCTTACTCCGTTCATTATGCCATTTTTTATAGTGTATTGTACTGCATTTTCGTACCATGCATTTCCTGAAACATCTATAAAATGGGATCCTATAGTGCCTTCTTGAACAACACTGTTGTCATATCCCACAATGTACTTGGAAAAATGATTCGTTTTAAATGTAACCTTTTTTGTATCTTTATTATATGTTGTAGACATTTTGGTTAATTTACCTGTTTCATCCATATAATACACCATAATGCCATTAGGATTTTCTCCTTGGCGAAGTGTATACGGTATCTCAACACTTACTGTACCGCTTCCAAAATTAGAAATTGTTTTCTGTCCGGATGTTAATGTAATATCATAAACAGGCCGGTCTCCGACAATAGTTTGTATTTCCTTAGAAAGTGAAGACTTTTCAATTGTATTTATCTTAGTAGCTATTTCACTCTTAGCTTCACTTAAAATTGTTTTAAGCGCTTTTTCATCAAATACAATATTTGCCACAGAAGACTCAATCTGCAAATTCTTGCTTTCTTTTATGTCACTAACTTTTATATCCGCTTTTGCACTGCCTTGTGATGCAGTGACTTTCACTTTATAGCTTGCTGCATTGTCATTATTATTGGCAGTAGAACTTCCTCCAGATGACTTAGATGAATTTCTTCCAGATGAAGATGAGTTTCCGTTATTATTATTTTGCGCTGTACCAAATACAGCTTTTCCATCTTTTATTGTCCATGTATTAAACTTCAGATTTTCCGGAACATAAATAAACCATTCCCCGATTAAGTCTATATACATTTTGTCTTTTTGGATTAATCCTATATTTTGATTTAATGAATCCACAAAGTTTTGATCAATTGAAGCCACTAATTTACTATTCTGAATCTGTCCTTTTCCATATCTGTCACCACTCACAAGCGTGCCTACTACGTTCGTGCCTGTTGCAAGCTTATTTCCAGTTTTTTGTTCAGCTGCACTATTGCCATAACAGTTATCAATATAACCAACGCCTGTATTTCGTCCTGCAATTCCTCCAATATCAGGGGTTTGTTTTTCTGCATTCAAAGTTACATCGGTGTAATTATTAAATGCATAAGAAGAATACATGCCTCCTATTCCACCTAACTGCGTTTTATTCACAGCACCATCTGTATAAATTTTACCATATGCGTAATTATTGACGATTACTGAAAAGGATGGTAATCCTACAAGTCCACCAGCATAAACCCAATTACCTGGGCTCTTCGCCTGTATTTGACAATCACTATAACTATTGCTGATAAAACTGTGGGCCATCAGACCTGCTATGCCTCCAACATAATTTTGCTCTACAGAATTGGAGAAAATACGACCAGTTACACGACAATTATCAATAACTCCCCCTCTCGTACCACTTGTAGACGTTAATCCAACATAACCCGCAATTAATCCTGCATAGCTTCTTTCCTTTTCAACGCCAGGGATTGAAGCAGGTTCAATATTAATGTATCCATCTTTTACCTCCAGGTTTCGGATTGTTGCCGTATCAATATACGCGAACAAACCCGCACATGCATATTTTGCAGCTTTATTTTCATTGCCGATTTTCATATTGGAAATTTTATAGCCTTTTCCGTCAAAATCACCTGAAAAAGCATATAACCCGCTTCCACCTGCAGGAATCCACTGAATTCCAGATAAGTCAATATCTGTTGTTAAAATTATATATTTACCTTTAAAATGTTCTACTTCATTCACAGCTGCAGCAAATTTAACCAACTGCTCTGCTGATGAAATTTTATATGGATTTTCTTTTGAGCCATCACCGCCTGCAAAGATTTCATGGTTTGCTGCCGCATAATTTGTATAGTCGCCTTTCAATGCTTTTACGGTTGCTCTTCTTAATGCATTTTTAAAGTTAGTAACTTCAGTGCTGTCTTTGGTATCAATCTCTGGTGCCTGATTGCTCTTTAAAATGCTCTCAATTACTAAATTAATTTCAGCGTTCTTTAAACTGCTGTCAATAGAAGTAATTTTCTTATTTTTGACTTCAATTATTACATTAATATATTCTTTTCCACTTTCCGCACGTCCATAAAAAGTTCCATCATTATAATTCCCGGTTAAAACTGGTTTTTCTACAGGAGGCTCTACAAAATTTCTCTCCGCATATTCATCTGCAAAGGTTACTATACCATTCTTAATCGTCCACTTTTTCAGCTTAATATTTGCAGGCAAAGTATCATTATTTAACGGGAATGCTTCAAAATTTTTATTTAACTGATCCGCTAGCTCCTGACTTTTTATTTTCTCTGAATTCTTTGCTTCAACATGATAAGTTAAAGCTCCTGTGTATACTTCTCCGTCTTCATTGATGCCTTGTTTCACTTGCCATCCAATATCCGAAACAGGAGATACCTTTTGATTCTGTATAGTTTGAACGGCTTCTGAATTGTAATAAACGTCATATATTTCTGCGATGCCGGTTGCCCAGCCAATAGCTGCTCCTACATAATAGGAATAATCTTCCGAAACGGTACCCCCGCTTGTATAACAGTTTACTACAGGAGAACCTGCCACACCTACCAGCCCACCAACAGCTGCCATGGATTCCACAACTTCTAATTTTCTTTCCGTATGGCCTGTTATGTTTCCCAAACTATAACAATTCGTGATAACAGTCCTATTTGTCATACCAGTAATTCCCCCCGGCATAGCCAGCGCAGTAGGAAGAACTGAAGAATAAACAGATGCATTAGCATATGAATTTACAATATAACCCTTTATAGCCCAGCCGGCTATTCCTCCTGCATAGTTATTTCCTTTTTCCGTGGTCTGCCCTTTCAACTTTCCTGTAACAAAACAACTGTCAATCATGCCCTGATCATTTAATCCGCAGATCCCACCAACAACTATACTTTTCTTTCCTGATACATTAATATTCACATTAGTTACTCCAAGGTTTTTAACGGTACCATCTTTTCCTATAACCCCAAAGCATCCAAAATATACATCCTTTTCTGTATTGTAAGCATTATCATTTTCACCGTTTATGCTAATGCCCTCGATTACATGACTGCCTCCATCAAGATTTCCGCAAAAAGAGTATTCTCCTTCCCCAATAGGTATCCATTTATTATCAGATACATTGATATCATTGACAAGCCTGATAAATTTCCCTGCATATGTGTTTTCGTTGGAAAGAGAAACAGCGAATTTTCTTAGCTGTTCTTCTGTTCCAAGGGTGTAAGGATCTTCTTCTGTCCCGGTTCCCGATGCAAAAATGTTTTGTGGATTGATTTTTTCTTTCCAGATATCTTGGGAGATTGTAGCATTTGAATTCAATTTTTTCCAGTCATAGAAAATCCTACCCACCAGGTTTTCCTCAAATCCAAAATCCTTTGCAGGAGCTTTTTCTTTTATTATTTTTTTTGCTGTTTCTGTATTATTTGATGACAGATTGTTATGCAGAATCTCTACAGTTTCCTCAGTTGTTTTTTCTTTTATATCTACAAGACCTTCAAAGAAAGTTCCTCCTGAAGGAAAAACAATAACCGGTTCTGCATCATTTTTTCCACTATTATAGCAGCTGTTTAAAACGCAGCCATTAGCAGTAGACCAAGCCACCAGACTTCCTTTATTCGTTTTTTCTGTTGTGGTATTGTTTGTTGTGCGAACTGTGTTGTCAGCATAACAATTATAAGTAACCCCAGAAGCCATTGCTGTTATACCACCTCCTACAGCTGTTGCTGTTGCCTTACCGCCACTTATTACTTCTGACTCAACACTTCCCTCTGTATAATTGTTCATTACCAAAGTTTTATTTGCTGTTAAGGCTGCAATTGCGCCTGAATAAACTGTATTTCCACTTTCTCCTTTAACATCACAATCTGCAGAGCTGTTTGTAATGGCTGAGTTTTGATCTAGCTTACCCGTCAGTCCTGCAGCGTAAACAAATTTCTGGCTATCAGATTTTACGAAAACTTCGCTATTAACAACCGTGCATCTGTCTATTAGATTATTTTTCCCAGAAACTGCTATTAAGCATGCTCCGTAAGGTGTCGAATCTGGTTCCCCAACGATATAAATTTTCGCATTGCTAATGGTAAGATTTTTAATCGATGCTCCATCGCTTAGTTTTCCAAAAAAACCTGCTTCCTTTGCAATAGTAAATTTATTAGACTGACCTACAGAAATATTTTCAACTCTTTTCCCATTACCATCAAAGCTTCCCCCAAAAGAATGCTCTTCTGACCCAATAGGCGTCCATTCTATACCTGATTCATCCATGTTTTTTGAAAGTTTTATATACTTATTTGCATAATCCTCTCCATTATTTACGGATTTAGCAAAGTTTTGCAATTGTATTTCATTGGCAATCATATAGGGTGATTCAACTGTCCCTGCCCCCTCGGCAAAAATAGCTTCATTTGCTAATGCTTTTAAAAGAGCATCTTTCATTGCCGCCTTTATTCCTTTAGAACTTAAAGTTGCACCGGTGACCGTATCTACACCATCAATATCATTTGCTGATGGATTTCCCATATTCTTGATATTATCTATAAGAGCTTTCGCTTTTTCCCAAAAAGTCGAGGTTTCTTGTTGTTCTGCTTCAATATTGCTAATCTTGCCATTATCTATGGTAACATTAACTAAAATATCACCATTTCGACCTTGCCCAAGTCCGCTAAAGGTTCCATCCGTATAACTGGCACCTTCTATTGTCACCGTGTCTTTAGTTATTGCTTGTTCCTCCACTTGGCCATCCGCAAAAACATAAAAACCATTCGGTATGGTTATCGCTACAATTAATGCAACTACCATGATATTTTGCAATAGTTTCTTCAACTCTTTCATAACACACTCCTTTTATAATTGTAAAGTTATCAATAACTAACCTTAAGTTTTAATTTTAGGTTAGCCTCAGCTAACCTAATGCCTTAAATACGGGTTAGCCAAAGCTAACCCAATAAAGAAAATTTACCATAATTATGAAAACTTGTCAACACCTAAAATACGGGCGCAGTACAATAACCAGTTTCTTATTATTTTACAGCAAGTGTTGCCCAAAATGTCGGGACTCCATGTTCTTGAAGCGGACCGCTATTGTTATAATCCTCATATAAATCTTTTATGGAAAAACCGGATTGTATCTGTCCTCGCATTTGTTCATCCAATGTGTGGGAAAACTGAATGCCATCATCTGTTTTATCTAATACTTCTATTAATTCCTGATTTTTTAATGGATTGAATGGAAGGGAATAAGTCAGCTTGGATTCAATATCATCAAATAAAAAGTTAACCCCGTTATCAAGACCTGCCATAAGGATACCGCCTTTTTTCAAAACACGGTAACATTCTTGCCATACAGGTATTACATCTTCGATATAACAGTTAGAAACAGGATGGAAGATAAAATCAAAAGAGTTATTATTAAAGGGCAACTGTTTTGTCATATCTGCCCTTAATGTATTGATTGTATATCCCTCGCGTCTTGCAACGACCATTTCGCTATCAATTTGCTTTTGCGAGTAATCCAAAACAGTGCATTCTGCTCCAAGTGCCGAAAATACAGGCATTTGTTGGCCGCCACCTGCAGCAAGCCCTAATATTTTACAATTATGAAAATCAGGAAACCATTCCTTGGGAACTGGTCTTGTAGGTGTTAACTTTTACCCACCGTAACGTGCGCCCTCTAGGCGCACGTTCTAAGAACATTATGCTCACTTACCAAACCAAACGGACACTCCATTCTCAGTATTTGATATTTGATATTTTAAGCCATGCAAATCCAATACCTGTTTCACGATTGCCAATCCCAGTCCGGAACCCTGTATGTTGTCATTTACAGCTTCTTCACTATTTTCCTCCTTGCCATCATTTTGAAACCGTTCCGTATCATCCCTTCCCCGAGACTCATCAACCTTATAGTAAGCCTCCCAAATATGCCCCAGCTTCTCATCTGGAATGCATTCTCCAGTGTTGATTATCTCGATACTGTTTTCATTGATGTATAAATTGATTTCGCCTGTTCCCTCACAATGACGCACACTATTTGAAAGGATATTGTGAAACACCTTTGTCATCTGTGCTTTATCGCAATCTAAGGAAAAAACACCTCGTTCTTCTACCTGGACTGTAATAGCCTTTTTCTCTAAAATCCCCTCATATTTTTTCACTTCTGATTTTGCCAGACTGTTTAGCTCAATTTTCTCTAAATGCAGTATTTGTGCACCAGCCTCCAGCTTTGAAAGTGTAAGCATTTCCACGATCATGTCATCCATCCTTTGTGCCTCTTCATAAATCACATCTAAATACTCTGTCTTTTTATCGTTAATATTCTCCTTAAGCCCTTCCGTATACGCACTTATTAGGGCGATTGGAGTCTTTAAGTCATGGGCAATCCCATCTGTCATTTGTCGCCGGCTCTTTTCAAGCCTTTCCTGCTTCATGTAAATATTCCAAAGCTTATTCGAAAGCAGTAATCCTATGGCTATAATCAAAAGGAATGCCATAATATATATTGGAAGCAGGTCTTTGATTACCACGGGCCATGGATAAAACACAGTTTGCATGGCTACATAATACGCCTCGGATCTGCCTCTTCCTTCTTGCTCGTCCTCTGATGAAAGAAGGCCAGTAAAATACAAAATATCGGTTGCCTTGATCTGCCACCCCCCCTCAGCATTACTGTATTCTCCACCTGAAATCAAATCTGAAGAAGACAGATAATTTGTGAGAAAATTTGGAGATGTCACCTCATTGCATAGGGCTCTCTTTTCTAGGGTTTCTGCTGTAATGCCACGGTTATTGACCCAGCCTTCACTATTTACTATTACAGGCCCATTGGCATAGCCACTAGAAAAAAAATGTTCCTGAAAGCCCTCTATGTTATCCGGTTGAAAATTATAATCCCTTACCGTTTCCCAGGGAGCAGTCCAGTCCCATATAGGCGTAAGATTTTTCCTGGCAGTAAACCTTTCACTCTTTTTCAGTATTGTAATATTTTTCGGTTTTATTTCATTTCCCCTTACATAAACCACCCCCTGTATCTCATATACTTCTCGAATGTCTCCAACTTTTGCATCCTCATCGTTCAGCTCCCCATCCTGAAACTGAAATATTTCCTCAATCTGAGAGGGCTCAAGGTAATCATCCAAGCAAAAGCCTACCTCGTCCGTCTGCCAAATTCCAGGCTCTGTTGTAATATGACCTACATTAAAACCCAAATCATTACCACTTTTGGCTATTAGTTCATGATTTTTGCTAAAAAGAGCTGTCTTTCCATATAAAACCGGCTCTCCCTCTGAAATATAGCTTAACGTGCTTGTAATTCTTCTCATATTGACCGCATTGGGATTCGTTTCGTACTCCGGCAAAATCGGCTGTAGTTCTACAACTATTCTTTCAAGTTTGCTGGATTGAGCCGCTAAAGTCTTTGCTATTACCATCTGCCCATAAAAATATGTAAACATGAGCATTGTAATGATATAAAAGGAAATTAAACTAATCATCGTTCTTGTATAAATACTTCTTTTATTGGATTTTATTTCTTTTTGTCCTTTCATTCTCTTTGCCTCACTCCTCTACCTCAAACCGATACCCCATTTTTATCACCGTCTTAATATAACCCGCACACTCCCCCATCGCTTTCCTCAGTTTTTTCACATGGGTATCTACAACCCGGTCCTCTCCTGTAAAATCGTAACCCCAAAGCTGATATAGCAGTTGGTTTCTTGTAACAATACAGTTTTTATTTCTTATAAAATACAGCAACAGTTGATACTCTAAATTTGCTAACTGAATGTCTTTTCCACAAACCTCCACTCGTCTGCTTTTTGGATAAATGACTATTTTTCCTGCTTGCAGCTTTTCACTGAGTCCGTCCCCATCGGCCCTTTTTATCAGCGCTATACACTTTGCGTAAAGCACGGCAAGAGAAAACGGCTTTGTCACATAATCATCCGCTCCTAGTTCATAACCATAAAGCTTATCATCCTCATCGCTCTTTGCTGTAAGAAACACAATAGGCACTTCCGACTCTCTTCTTATTTCTCTGCAAACAGAGAAGCCATCAAGTTTAGGCATCATAATGTCCAGTAAAATCAGATCAAATTTTTGATCGCTGAGAAGCTCCAATGCCTTTTCCCCATTACTTGCACATACCAAACTGCTGCCTTTCGCAATAAAATAGTCGCGTACAATACCCTGCATTTTCTTCTGATCTTCCACCATTAATATTCTGTAAGCCATCCTAAGAACCTCCTTCGTATTTATCTTATTATAGCAATATGTCTTCTCTATGTCCTATCAAACTATTTTTATATTTTTAGGTCATAAAAAAAAGAGAACAGGCAAACCCTATTCTCTGTTTTTTTGTATCATTTGCCCAATTTAGATGCAAGTTTGGTTATGCTCATAATCAGATGGATAAATGCAACCCCGTTATGAAGTTGCCATGCACATTTCAATGCTTTCAAATTATGTGTGAGGGATATTGCTTCCTGTCTAAAGCCAAATCTGATACTGTGACATGCGGATTGTGATATTTTTTTCTTTCCCGCGTATATTTGGGGAAATTGATTGCCTGTTTTGGACAGAAAGAGACACAGGCCATGCACTGGCTGCATTGATGGAGAAAAGTTGGTTTGCCATTTTCAAAACTGATATTATGGCAGGGGCAGACCTTGGCGCACAAGCCGCAGGAAATGCAATCATCCCAGACAGAAAAGTATTTGTCATTTGACGGGCAATGATCAATAAACTTCTGCATCTTCCGGGGTGCAAGCCATCGTGTCATCGCGTTGGCGTGAGGATAATTTCGCCGCTTCTTTTCAACAATCTCCTGTGCAATAGAAGCAAGCTGTACTTCTGTTTTGGGAACGCGCTTTTCAGGATCAGGAAACGGTGGATACATAGCCACATAATTGGCAACACTGTACACTTTCTCTCCATAGGAAAGTGTGCAATGCTTTTCTTGCAGTAGTTCCGCCAGCTTATCCTGACAGCCTCCGTTGATCATCCCTGGTGTGGAGACCGCGAAAATGTACGCCTTCGGGTTAAGCTCTACCCGCTCTACAAAATGGATTGCATACTCTGGCATCGTCCAGTGATACACCGGGAAAACAAAACCGATCCTTTCAGCGTCCTCTGACGGAACATCCTTTGGGTCACATCGCATGGAGATGATTTCTGTCTCACCTAGGCGCTCGGCAATGACTTGTGCGGCGCGAAGGCTGTTTCCTGTCCCTGTAAAATAGTAGATCATATTTTTCATAATGTTACCTCACAATTTCAAAACAATTCCAGATGTCACACTTGTAACAGTTTGATATTTTTATTATAATGAGCCTATAATAATAATTCAAGATTTCAGAGGCAAGTGCCACATCTGGTCATTTTTGCGACATTTGAAGGAGTCAACATGAAAGATACACAAAATCCAATTGCTTTACGTTCCAGGGAATGGTTGACAAATGCTCTTTTGGAGCTGATGAAAAACAAACCGTTTCGGGAAATCAGTATTTCAGAGATTGCTGAAAAAGCAGATTTGTCCCGTAGAACTTTTTATCGTTCTTTTTCTTCGAAAGTGATTTGCTTTCATCTGGAGACAATTTGGCGTACAGGAGCACTACAGCTTTCCGCTGACAAAGATCACAGCTATTTTCATACGATTCGTTGGTATCTGGAGCTTTGGTATGAGCATAAGGAACTGGCCCTTTTGCTTTACCGCAACGATTTGATGTCGCTGTTATTGCAAGAGTACAACCATCTTTTTCATGAAGTATACCTAATGCGGAAAAGCAATTATCCTTTGGCTAGGCAATCAGAAGCAATGAAATATGCTCTTTCCTACAGTGTAGGTGGACTTTTGAATATCCTTTGGCAATGGGCAAGCGAAGGGATGCAGAAATCACCTGAAGAAGTTGCTAATCTACTGATGGTTGCCATTCAGCTGCCTGATCGGGAGTAACTCCTAAATTACAAATTCAAGTGTGTCAAATAAAATTTTTATGTGGAGACGGAAAGGAAACTGTCATGATATATAAAATATAATAACCAACAAAGAATCAAAGAATCTTTTGGATGGATGAGTCCTATTGAATATCGGCTCACTCTCCAAGCAGCATAAAGAATAGCGTAGCAGATAAAAACTACTACGCTAAAAGTCTAACTAATAGGGGTCACCTCATTTCGACGTGTCTTTTATAAATACAAATTTACGCTGTTTCGTCGAAATAAGCCACCTCTTGAAAAGTGCTTATATTGTGTTTGCATTATTCAATTGCATTAAATATTTTCGAGATAACTTCACTATTCTCATCATCTTCTACAATTAATGCCAAATTTCCATTTACTTCTACAGGGAATGATCCAAATCCCTCCATGTAAAGACTTTTATTTTCCGCAGCATCTTTTATTGTGTCACTGTCTTTGTCAAACCTATATAGCTCAGCCTTATCGCTTTCGAACTTATATTTATATCCTTCTATTGCTCCAAGCATTTCAGCCGCCATCGTAACCTTCTCATATTCCAGTCCCTCATCTTCTAAGCCCTTTTCAAACTGCTCAAACGCAGTTAGCTTTTGTTCACTTGATGTCGTTATCTCTGCATCAGCATCTTGCTTGCCGCATCCCTTCACTCCAATAATTAATATCAAAGCCACTAATACAGTTGTTGGTAGCACCAAAAGTGTCAGTACTTGGCTACAAATAAGCTACAATCTCTTTATTTTACCAAACTACCTCCTCCACGCTCGTGCCCTTTCAGGTTCGATTCCCTCTTTCATTCCAAAAATATAAAGCCACCCTCTCGGATGTCTTTTTATTTTTGTGTCATTTGCTCAATTTAGATGCATGTTCTGATTATGCTAATAATCTGACTATGAAAATATACAGAACATGATTATTGCAACTACAATCGTTAATAAACCCGTACCTATTGCTAACAGAAGTTGCTGATATGGTCGTTTCCCATACTCACGGCTTTTTTCAATTTGGTTTAAATTTTTATTGTTATCAAATGCAAGAATTTCTTTGTAAGTCTGAATATCAAACCTCTTTTTCTGTTTTTCAACCCGAAATGCATAATACATTGTAACAACGGCAATGAGAACCCAAATTCCCAGACCCACATATCCGCCGATTATTGCAAGAGGAACTAATAATAAAATCTCGCTTAACAGAAGCACGGTGAAAATGGTGCCGTCACGCTTAAAACCTGCAATATCTTCTGTCTTAATTTTTTCTTTCATTTCTTCAAGATCTCCTTTTATTAGTGTGTCAAGAGAGACATCGAAAAGAGAACTTAATAGTACTAAGCTTTTCAAATCAGGATAATTTTTATCATTTTCCCAATTCGAAATCGTTTGACGGGATACAAATATCTTTTCAGCTAATTTATCTTGTGAAAGCTCCCTTTCGGCTCTATATTTCTTTATTTGTTTTCCAATTTCCATAAGATGCCCTCCTGTATCTTTAGTCTATAATATCAAACAAATTTTCGCCATCAAAGGTATTTGATAATGCCACTAATTTGCATGTCAAAAGCGTTTTACACTCCTTAAATACCCGTATGTCGGTATTCTTATAATTATAAATAATTTGAACTGAGTATACCATAAAAAGTAAAATAATAAAAGGACTCAAACCGTGATGGTTCGAGTCCTCTTATTATCATTATAAATTGTGTCATTTGTTTAGTTTAGATGCAGGCTGCTACGAGAAAATCTTATTTCTGTTCCAGTAGCCCATTTTCTTGCTGGTGCCCGCCTTTTTTACACAACGACATCTTATTTCCAACCGTTATTAACAATATCACAGCTAAAACGATAAACGGAAGGCCGCCGAAAATGCCGAGCCAAGGATAGCCCCAATATGTGGTTCCGTAATTGTGACCCATCACGATAATGGGCAAGTGCCAGATGCCCCATATTGCCCCTGTAATGATTAACGCGGCCCTGTCAGATAAAAACATGCGCAGTTTGGGGAGCAGATACCCTCTCCAGCCAAGCTCTTCACCCATGGTCGGAATGATATTTACAATCGGTCCTAATACAACAAAAATTAGAACCTGAACAATCAGCAGATTGGATGCGGCAATCCCCTGGTTGCTGCTTGAAGCTAACATCTCTTTTAAAGCTATAAGCTCTGGGTCAAACGAGCCGGGGAAAATCAGGAAATAAAGTGCACCGCTCAAAAGCAGCAAGACTGTCGGGCCAAAGTACACAAGCAGATAGTCTTTCGCATGCCCCTTGAAGTGAGGGCGCAGATACATATTCCCAAATCCTTCTTTTGTGATAAGCCGTATTAATACGCTACTCAGAGCTGGGGCAAACATCGCTGACGCAATGATTGCCACTGATACACCGGTTCCGTACGGCAGCCCGCAGATTGGTACCAATAAAAACACAATCCAGGCGATGACGATTGTAAGCGTGACAAACATAATAAGCCGTTTCTTTGCTGCCAATTTTTCCTGTTCCATCATAACAATCCCTTCTTATCGATATTATTTGAAGTTATTTTGAAATTATTTTGAAGTTTTTCAGTGATATTCTGAAAGCTCTGTTCATCTGAGAGAACGGAGAAAATCGGATTATTCACGATTACATCAGACATGCTTTTCCTGATCGTTTTTTCATCCCGGGGAAGATCCGTTCCCAGATCGAGCTTATCCAGCCAGCCTTCTAGATGGTCAAAAAAAGCGTCGCCATGCAAGTGCAGGGGATAAATATCACTTGTTACGATCTCAGTGTACTTTTGCAACATCTCAAGCGCCTTATCATGATTTTTCTGCGCAATATATCCCTGCGCGGCGGAAATATACAAATTGACCAAAACGCCGGGATGCAGATGCCTCATGTCAAACGATTCCGCTACGACAAGTGAGCGCCGCAGCACCTCGTCAAACTTGGAGGGAACATCCGCGCATAGCATAAGGTAAGCTGGGAAGAAATTGAACAGGACGACTATATTCTGAAAAATTCCAACCTGCAAAACAGATTTTGCCTCATCGGCGCGCCCCGTCATTTGATAGGCGGAAGCCAAAAGTGATTCGGGGGGAAGTGCAGGCGCGACTGTTCCGTTCAGTAGTTCCAGCACGGCATTGGGATCATTGGAAATAAGGTTGCATAAAGCCTCCATATACAAAGCCATTCTGGTAATCGATACATCGTCGCATTCCACTCTGACCCGGATAAAGAGAGCCTTGGCTTCCTCGATCATAGGCGCAGATTTTTTTGGGTCCTTCAGCAATTCTATATGATTGATAATTAGTGTCCCCATTTGCAGCAGCAATGGAAAGCAGGAATAGTATTTTTTTATTATCTTTCGGCAGTTTCCCATGACCTCGTCAAACGGTTTTGACGTAAAATCCGCCGACAGGTTTCGGTACAGTTTACGAATGTCCTCTTTTGTCATCTGCGGCTTATAATCCATCAATTGGTCAATGCTGATGTTAAAGTACGCAGCCAGTTGCGGAAGAAAGGTAATATCGGGATAGCTTTGCTCTGTTTCCCATTTGGAAACGGATGCCTTAGATACTCCAATGTAATTTGCAAGCTCATCTTGGGTAATGCCCATTTCCTTGCGCTTATTTACAAGAACTTTCGCCATATTTATTTCTTTCATATTAATCACCTCTGATTACATATTAGTGAATAGCTCGAAGAAAATCAATGGATTTGTGGTAGATAAAAGTTGAATAAATCAACCTATGCGATACTTCTGACTGATATTATCTCGCATTAGCTGGGGTAAATAGTACAGCAGATAAACTCAACTTACATTATATAAAAAAGCAACATGAAGGTTTGACATAGCGGGAGGAGGAGCAAGGATGGCCCTGGCATAATACTGCAAAGAATTATAGAATCAATTAAGTTCCATTTACCATTTCGAACACCCACTCTTCTCTGAATAAACGTAAATTGGATTAATTACTAATTTTATTGCCAAAATATGGCCTATTGCAAACTTCCTAATAAAGTAAATCTATAATTGCTATATGGTTGAGTATAATTTAAAAATCTAATTTTGAAATAATAAAAGCCTTGAAACCTGCATTACAGCTAAGTTTCAAGGCGATGGAGCTGGTGAAGGGAATCGAACCCCCAACCGTGGATTGTTGGTAAGGGTATCAGAAATTTTTATAATAATTTATAAACCGTAATTTAACTTCTCCGTGAGCTACAAATAAGAACAATCAATTTGCTTCTCTATCATTCATCACATTAACAATGCTACTTTCATACCTTGCTACCGTTCCACTAATAAGTTCTACCCCTAAATGCCCACTGAAGCTTTCGTCTGGTACATTCCATATATATTCCGCCGAAGTATTTTCTGCGCCAAAACCTTTCTCACCAGTGCTATCATTGTCATATGCCGACATTACACCAATCAACTCTCTTTGACTAAAAGTCTCTGTTCCTGTCGGGGTAAGATAAAAGAAGATGTAATCGACCTCTCCTTCGAACTGTACATGAATCCTAGTAGTGGCCTGTAGATTAATCCAACCATTATCATCTACAATTTCAACATTATTATCGTCCTTCAACACAACATCAATAACATTTGGGACTTTTTCCACTGTTCCTTCTTTATTTGTGCATCCAGACATAGTAATAATCATTACCATCTAACCATGGAGTATAATCATAATAATAATGCAGCATATGTAAATAATCGTACCCATTATCTGCGAATTTTTCTGTTCCCCATTGTGACACAGTGCCACCGTCCCATCCTCCAACTTCATAATAACCTTCTGTGCCGCTTAGATATCTCGGAAAGAAAAGAAAACTTGCGCTTTGAATACCTGTTGAACCTAAAAACGTAGCTAAAATGGCTGGTGTTAACAAATTTCTTCGTATTTACTACGCTAGAGTAATGGAAGCTTACAACTAATTTTTCATTTAGAATTCATCGTTCAGAACGATTCCTTCTTCATCATTCTTCACTTTAAAAAACACTGCATATAAAGTTGGTAGCACCAAAAGTGTCAGTACTGTGGCTACAAATAAGCCGCCAGCAATGGCCACCGCCATCGGTCCCCAAAATACGCTGCTCGCCAAAGGAATCATGCCAAGAATAGCTGCCGTTGCAGTTAGAAGAATAGGTCTGAATCTCATAACTGTAGCATTTATAATGGCATTTATTTTTGTTTCCCCCGATGCAATTTGCTGTTCAATCTGGTCAATAAGAATAACAGAATTACGCATAATAATTCCTGCCAAAGCTAAAATTCCTAAGTATACTACAAAGCCTGTCGGACGATCCGTTAAGAACAGTGCCAAGCTGGCCCCAATAATCCCAAGCGGAGCCGTTGATAAGGCTAATGCCATATTTCGAAGATCCTGTAATTGAATCATCAAAAGAACCATGATAATGAGCAGCATAATCGGTATAGTCGGTACCAACAATTTTATGGATTTATTGGTCATTTCCAACGATCCACCAATATCTACGCTGTAACCTGCCGGTAAGCCTTTCCGATATGTTTCAAGGTCATCAAAGGTCTGCTGAGTAGCATTGTTTCCGGTAATATCTGTTGCAACATTAGCCTGAATGGTAATCGTCGGTTTAATATTTCGCTTCCATATCAGTCCTTCTTCTGCGCCATAGGAAATTTCTGCAATTTGGTCCAAAGGAATGTAAGTTCCATAGCTGGTAATAACATTCAAGTTTTTAACTGAATCAAGATTTTTTGAATCCTTTAAATCTTGTCGTAATACAATGCTAATGGTTTTGTCCCCTTCACGAAATTCGGTGACTGGATATCCAGATAATTCTGTAAAAAGTGTCATAGAAAGACTTTGGCTATCCACCCCCAAAGCTCTAGCTTTGTCCTGGTCAATTTTCAAATTGATAACCTTACTTTTTTCATTCCAGTTCATATTCACATCGCAAAGATTTGGATCTTTTTCCATCTTACTAGCTATCTTTTGTGCAATTTGACGAACTTGATCCACATCAGTTCCACTAACCCTCAGATTTACCGGATAAAGATCTCCAGGCCCTGTTTGCAAAATTCTCCTGTTCATACGAATATCCGGAAATTCACTAGCCCCAAAGCTTTTGATTTCTTCACTTAATTCAGTTCTTGCCTGTTTATCTTTAGTCACAATAATAAACTGAGCATTACTTGTATTTGGTAATAACGGACTGATGGTCAAAACAAAACGAGGTGAACTCTGTCCAACATAGTAACTATAATCTACAATGTTTTCATTTCCATCTAATTCTTTAGCAAATTTTTTTGCCATGTTATCCGTTGCTTCAAAGTTACTTCCTTCAGGGAGTGCTAAATCCACAATAAGTTCAGGTCTTGCAGACCCTGGAAAAAATTCTTGCTTTAATGTTGAAAATAGCAGGCAGGATGCAGTGAAGCATATTATCGTTGTAATAACAACAATTTTTCGGTGGTTTAAGCACCAACCCAGCAATTGTTTAAACTTATTATAAATTTTTTTATCATATTGGTTGTGCTCACTTCCATGATGTTCCGGTTTTACTTTAATGAGCCATTCACCTAACATAGGGGTAATGGTTCCAGCCACTAACCAAGATAAAATTAGTGCCATGGACACCACGATAAAAATACACCCTACAAATTCTGCCGCAAGACCCTTTGAGAAAAATACTGGGGTAAAAGCTGCACAAGTAATTAGCGCCCCTGTAAGTCTGGGATAAGCGGTTGCAGTATAAGCAAAGGATGCCGCCGCATCTCGCTCCCATCCCTGCTCTAGCTTGACAATCATCGTCTCCGTTGTAATAATCGCATCATCCACTAAGAGCCCTAGTGCAATAATTAATGCGCCTAAAGAAATTTGCTGTAATGCAATTCCACTAAGCTTCATACAGGCAAAAACGCCACAGATTACTAAAGGAATACTAAATGCAACAATAATGCCGGGACGCCGCCCAAGACTGACAAAGCAAACCACAAGTACAATGATAACGGCTAACGCCAATGTTTCTTTAAATTCGTTAATTGAGTCTTTAACAACTTCCGGCTGATTTGCAACTTGATGAAGTTCTAATCCTGCTGGTGCTTCTTTCTCAAATTTTTCTTTAGCAATTTCTAAGTTATGGCCTAAGGTCAATACATTCCCGCCTTTATCCATGGAAACTGCAATTCCGATGGCCTCCTGCCCATTAAAATACATCTTTGTCTCTGGATCTTCGTACCCTCTTTTAACAGTGGCAATGTCCCCTAGACGAAACGTATTACCATTTGCTCGAATTGGCAAATTTTTGATCTGTTCCACATTATCAAATATACCAGTAACACGCAGGTACAAATCATCCGAAGAAACTGATATTTTTCCTGTAGGTGTCATACTGTTTTGAGCTTGAAGAGTATTTGCAATAATATTGGGATCCAGTTTTAGCTGTGAAAGCTTACTGCTTTCCACTTCAACATAGATTTTTTCATCCTGGACTCCAATGAGCTCTACTTTTTTAACATCTGGCACATTCTGAAGTAATTCTTGTCGAAATTCCTCTGCTTTGACTCTCATTTGTTCATAGGAATAGCCGTCTCCGGTTATAGCATAAACATTTCCAAAAACATCGTCAAACCGGTCATTAAAATACGGTCCTATTACGCCTTTTGGTAAAGTATCTTTTATATCATTCACCATGTTGCGTACTTCAAACCAAGTAGCTCGGATTTTTGCATCCTCAACTGTATCTTCTAGATATACATAAATAACAGATTGTCCAGGTTTAGAACAACTCTCCAAATAGTCTAAGCCTGGAGTGTCCTGCAACTTCTTTTCTATTTTATCCGTCACCTGTTCTCCAACTTGTTTTGCGGTGGCACCAGGCCAGCCAACCGAAACAATCATTTGCCTTATGGTAAAATCAGGATACTCCATCCTTCCGAGACTCTGATAGGAGAATATTCCTGCTATTGCTATGACACCAACAATAAAATACATAAACTGCTTATGCTTTAATGCCCATTCCGTAAGATTAAACTTTTTCATTGAATGTCACCTGTAGTTTTTACCTTTAACCCTTTACTAAGCTTATGTACGCCTGCAGTAACAATGACATCCCCAGATGTAAGTCCTTTTGTTACCTGAATATTATCTCCATCAAAGTCTCCTACCTCAACATCTTTTAAATGTAGTACATTGTTTTTAACCATCCAAACCTGAGGAACAGAACCGGTCTGATAAATGGCGGAAGTTGGGATCTCCACATAACCTATTTGTTCTGCAGGGCTAGAAACCGAAATAGTTGCAGTCATTCCCAATTCTAATTCCTTAGAAACAGAATCCAAACTAATATGCGCCTTGTAGGTTCGGGTTACCGGATCCGCCATTGGCACGATTTCCCGAACAGTTCCTCCTAACGTAATATCAGGAAGAGCCCAGAATGTAGCCTGAATTTTTTCTGCTTCCCGAAGCTGTTTGACTCGGTTTTCGGGAATGCTGATCTCTATCTCTCTTTCGTCATTTTGTACAATAGTCAACATGGGCTGTCCAGGAGCAACAACTTGCCCTTCTTCTGCATAGATTGCTGTTATCACTCCTGAGCTCTCCGCATAAAGTCCTGTGTAATCGAGTTGGTTCATTGCTCCTTCATATTGGGCACTGGCCTGATTTAGCGCCGATTTTGCTAAATCATAGGACGTTTGCACGCTATCCAGCTGTGCCTTGCCAATTGCCTCCCTTCATAAAGTTTTTGGTAACGTTTCAAAGTATCTGTTGCAAAATCAAACTGAGATTGTGCTGCGGCCATTTGAGATTGCGCAGCTTTCACACTTTGTTCTACATCCTGAGGATCCACTTTCATCAGCAACTCCCCTTTCTTCACTTCACTTCCAGCCTCCACGTTTCTGCTTATGATTTTCCCTCCTGTCTGAAAGGACATTTGGCTTTGATACCGTCCAACCACTTCCCCGGAATAGGTGAATTCCTGTGTATCTCCTGCTAGTTTGACTGTTTGGGTGCATACAACAGGTATTTCTTTTGCAACTGTATCTGAGTGATGATGCTGTACCCATTGAATTCCCATCAACAAAGCAATCACAATAATAACAGTTGTAATAAGCTTTTTTTTCATCTGCATACTCTGCTCCTTTAAAATTATGTTTTGTAAAACTATCTCAATGCATTCAAGCATAATTTCTTGATTTTTTGAATGTGTTCTTCTTGAAAATGCTTTTGGAAATCCTTCTCTTTGATTTTCATCATAATATATCTGAAAGGAATGGTCATAAGCGTTAATTGAATTTCCTCTTCACTAACGTCCGACTTGATTTCTCCCGTTTCTTTACTTATTTTATGAATTGCCTCAAAAACTTCCTTTTTCAATCCTAAGTCACTTGGGCTTAATACTTTTTCAAAATCGGTTTCAATGAATAAAGTTGCCGCCATTTGTGCCTTAACAGCATCTTCTTTAGCAAGATCAAACAAAAATGAAATTAACCCATAAAAAAACTCATCAATGGTCTGACTGTTTTTTAAATACTTAATGATATTGCCTTTGACATCTGCAAGATTTTTATTGATTAAATCTTCCAACAATATTTCTTTGCTACTGTAATAGCGATATAGATATCCCACTGATACTCCTGCTTTTTTCGCAATTTCAGCGATAGATACCCCACGATATCCATACTCCACAATAATTTCCATTGCCGCTCTTCTAACACTTTCAATTTTTTGAGGATCTGTTACTCTAGACATTTTTCTTCTCCTTTTTTGAATGAACGTTTATTCATTTATATCTTTAAAAAGATAATACTACAAATTCCCAAAAGATGTCAAGTTTAATTATTAAAATTAGTAATTCTTTTCACTGACACCGAGTTATAATTAAAATGGGGTTATGGTCTTGGTCAGGACGACAGGATTCTTTCTTAATTTATACAATACGGTAATCTTTCACCATTATCTTTGGCATATTCTTTTAGTGCACTAACTTGAGGATCCGTTCCTAATACCAAAAAAACATCTCCTTTTTCTAGCCTAACATCTGCCCCTGGATTAAAAGTCAAGAAGTTATCCTGATTCTTTCTTACAGCTAAGATAATTAGACCGAAACACTCTGGTATTTTTAATTCACCAATGGTTTTGTTCACAATATCTGATTTCTCATTAACGATGATATCTTCAAGAGCAAATTCAATATCTCCTACATGAGTAATTACATCGAGAAAAGAAATGACTGATGGTTTGAGCATTAACGCTGCCATTCTCTTTCCACCGATCTCATTAGAGGAAATTGTATGATTTGCTCCAGCTTTTTTAAGTTTATCAGGGGAGCTCTTATCAATTGACCTGGAAATTATATAAATTTCGCTGTTTAATTGGCGAGCAGTCAAAACCGTAAATAAATTATCTACATCTTTAGAAAGCGCACTAATCAAACCTTTGGCTTGTCTAACCTTAGCTTTTTCTAAGACTTCTTCTTCTGTAGCATCTCCCTCAATAACTAGTAAACCTCTTTCTACATAATGATTGACTAGCGTTTCGTCTTTTTCAATAATTACAAAAGGTACTTTTTTATTCAAAAATTCGTCTACCACTACACGGCCAGACTCACCCCCGCCACACAAAATATAATGATTTTCAAGTTTACTAATTTTTGTTTGCATTTTTTTATTCCTCCATAAATTTCTCAAACCGCCTTCAATAAAAATTACAACACCTCTTGTAAATGCATACCCTACAGTTCCCACACCCCAAAAAATAATAAATATCGTAAACATTTCGGCTTTTGGTGTCATAACACCAACTTCTCTATATCCTACGGTGGACACAGTAATAGCCGTCATATATAAAGCATCTATTATTCTCACATTAAGTAAGTAATAATATCCTATAGTTCCCACAACCATTACGCTTAAAAACATGCTTACTGCTAAAATGATTTGTTTATTATACCGCATAAAAAGCTCCATTCACCTATAAATTCATTTTTATAACCCCTTGGGGGGCACAATAATACATATTATACCATGTTTCAAATTTACCTTCATTATGTTTATTTTACGTTTCTTTCCATTTTCAGTTTAATTTTCTCTTTCATTGTAAAAATAAAAAGGCACCCTCTCAGAGCTGACCCCCATAAGTTAGACCTAAAAATTTAACTTATGGGAGGTCAGTTTTTTTATGGGGCTGGTGAAGGGAATTACACACCTGCTTCCGCAGGTGCCGTTCTGCAGCTCCTTTTTCAGCCGCCTTGAACCACTCGCTATTCGGCAGTTTACCAAACTGCCTCTCTCGCCCTCGTCCCCTTTCGGGTTCGATTCCCTACATTACAATAAAAAATAGAGAACAGGGTCAAACCCTATTCTCTATTTTGGGGAGCTGGTGAAGGGAATCGAACCCCCAACCGCGGGTTGTTGGTAAGGGAACGCTTCTGTTATTTAACAACAATCAATTTGCTTTTCTATCATTCATCACATTAATAATACTACTTTCATACCTCGCTACCGTTCCACTAATAAGTTCTACTCCCAACTGTCCTCTAAAGCTTTCGTCTTGTACAGTCCATATATATTCCGCCGTAGTATTTTCCGCGCCAAAACCTTTTTCACCAGTGCTATCATTGTCATATGCCGACATTACACCGATCAACTCTCTTTGACTAAAAGTCTCTGTTCCTGTTGGAGTAAGATAAAAGAAGATGTAATCGACCTCTCCTTCGAACTGTACATGAATTCGAGTGGTGGGCTGTAGATTAATCCAACCGTTATCATCTACAATTTCAACATCATTATCGTCCTTCAACACAACATCAATAACATTTGGGACTTTTTCCACTGTTCCTTCTTTACTTGTGCATCCAGACATAGTAATAATCATTACCATAGTCAATAAACAAAATAGTTCTATTTTCTCTCGACTTTTCATATAATAAATCCTCCATAAATTACGCTTCTTAAAGATTCCCTCAACTAAGTAATTTATCTAGTCTATCACAAACTTATACTTAGGAGCAAATCAACTAAAAGGAGTCAACTTGCTCCTACCCTTATTTATATTTAATTAGCGCCTAATTCCCAGGCAAAATTAGTAAGTAAATGTATACATTATATTTACATCCATACGTGAAGTATAATCATTAATAATAATGCAGAAAGAAAGTACGATTGTTTTAATGTCATCGTACTTAAACTTGCTTTTATTCAATTCCTTGAAAGTTCAAATCCCTCTTTTTTAATAGCCGTGTGAATTTACTGAAATCCCTCGGACCAATAAAATTAAAGTTGACAAGTTTTCTAATTAGAAATTCGTCAGCTTTTCATGCGAGCTACGCTGTATTAAGATGTCATTTATTTTTTAACTAGGATTGGAACTATTATGTGTCAATGAGTATACTCATTTTGTGGTACTGGCAACTAAAACAACAACGAAACGTCCCCATAAATTACAAGTCTCAAAATACCTATAATAATAAGGTGTGCGGGATAATATGCGTAAAAAAACCATTTCATCCAATTCGCCTTACCTTTTTCACCATTATATAATTTCAAAACTGGATAAACAAGTAAAACGCCAATTAGCACCATTGCATAAACTTTGCTTACAAAGAAAAATGCAACAACACCATACAAGGAAACCAACGGCAACATCTTTTTCATTTGTCCTTTAAGATCACCACGTTTTTTATACATTCCTATAATTGCTAAAACAGCAATGCATGACCAATCTGCAGGAAATGCACTCCATATTAGAATAAAAGTAATGATTCGCTTTAGCCAAATTCTTGTTTGTAACGTCTTATTATCATCTAGCCATAAAACTAATACAGCAATAAACAATGGATACATAACGCTTGTTTGGTTGAATATCCCTGTATTAAAGGGAATTAGTGGAATTCCAAAGGAAAAACAATATGCAAAATGGGAAATTACTGCAAAAATTCCCAATCTCATTATGTACTTTTTGCTGTCCTTTGTGTAGTGATATCCTTCACAAACAAAAAACCACATAATAGGAGCAGTTAATCTTCCAATCAGATGCATCACAATCGACATTGGAGTTGCTGTAAAACCTGGTAAAATCAAATCTGCCACATGGTCAATAGTCATAGCAATAATTGCAATTAGCTTCAAATGATTACTATTAAATTTTTTCTGCATTTATTTTACTCCTCTATTCTCCTTAATATAAATACTCTTCATCCACTCTATTCTACCATACAAAACAAAAAAGTCATGTATGAGTTCAAATCCTCATACATGACTTTACGTTGGTCGGGAGCATAGGATTCGAACCTGCGGTCTATTACTCCCGAAGCAATGGCGCTGCCAAGCTGCACCACGTCCCAGAGTTTAGTTTGGAGCTTCTTGGCAATGGTCGTTTTTTCCGATGCAGTGCAAGATTACCTTAGGCTTTCTGATTGTTATACTGAAACTAAGCAGAAACTGTTTGTGGGGATCAACCGTTTTTTAAATGCCTAGGAATATCGAGTAGATGACCAATAAACCCATGCCTGCAAATCTCTGCATCATTTCTCTTGACATCACTACGCCATCGTAGTAAGATAGGTTCACTACATAAGTGTAGTAAAATTGTCGTAGACGCACGGCAATAAACGGAGGTGTACACCATGACCAATTTTCAAAAACTATCGGAAACGGAGATGGAAGTGATGCAAATTATCTGGGCTTCCGGCCATCCCATGACTTCCAGCGAACTACTTGACATTTTTGCGCGGGACAAAGGTAAGGAATGGAAGGGGCAGACAATGGCAACCTTTCTGGCAAGGCTGGTTGAGAAAGGCGTCCTGATTTCCACAAAGCAACAAGGCCGCACGAATATCTATGAACCTTGCATATCGCCGGAGGAATACCGAAGCCAGGAAGCAAAGAGCCTGCTGAAAACGCTGTATGAGGGTTCGGTCAAAAACTTCCTGGCAACATTATATGACGGCAAAGAACTGACAAAGGATGAAATAGCTGAATTGAGGTGCTGGTTCGCGGAAAAAGCAGGTGCGAAAAATGAATAATCTGTTTTCAAATTTCCTTGCCATGTCCATTGCGGGAAGTCTGGTTGTCGGGTTGATGCTGTTGCTTCGGCCTGTAACTGCAAAAATCTTTTCTGCCAAGTGGCAATACGGAATTGGGAAAATGGCAATTGCTTTTTTTCTCTTGCCTGTTTCCCTTATTGTTCAAAAGGTTTCTTTTGTTTTGCCACAGACAATAACGCCAAGGCATCCTTCTAAAACGCCGCCTATGGCTATCCCTGAAGCCTTACGGCCAAACGGTTTTATGGATACAGTAGATACCTTGATGGAGGAGCATCTTCCTGCTGCTATGGAAAAACACCTGTCTTTAGAAGTAATGGGTGCCGTTTTGCTCATTTGGTTTGTGGGCGCCATGGTATTTGCTGGATGGCATTTCTATTGCTGCCGCAGATTTGGCAAGCAGCTTCTGGAAAACAGTATTCCCATACCGGAGGATACGACCGCCGCCCTGCTTTCCTCACGAAAAGCGGCTTTGGGCGTCCACGGTTTTGTAAAACTCATGCTGAATCACAAAATCACAACTCCTATGCTTGTGGGACTGCGCCGCCCCATGATACTGCTGCCGGCATCCAGCATATCGGAAATGGACTTAAAGCTGATCCTGACCCATGAACTCATGCACCTGAAACGGAAGGATTTATGGGTGAAAGTGCTTGCGCTGATTGCGGGAACGCTGCATTGGTTTAACCCCTTCGTCCATCTTCTCTGCAAAGATGTAAGCATATGGGGCGAGTTGTCCTGCGACGAGGCGTTGGCATCCAAAATGTCACATGAGGAAAGAAAACATTATGGGGAGGCAATTTTGAACACGCTGGACAACCATTCTGGCATGAACACGGCTTTTTATTCTCCCTTATGCCAAAGCAAAAAGCACATTGAAAGGAGATTGATAAGAATGTTGAATGTTAAGAAAACGAAAAAGTATATTGCGGTTTTAGCTGTTGCAGCAATCCTGGCAATCGGCGGTACAGGATTGGCATTGGCTTCCAGTTCGACAGGGAACGACATTGGCAATGCTATCAATGTCAATGCTGATAAACAGAACGATAGCAATATCGACGCGAAATATCTGTGGCCTGTAACGGGGTATAATCGCATTACCGCTGCATATGGTAACCACATGCATCCCATAAAGAAGCAAATGATGTTTTGTAACGGGATTGAGACTCCGGCACCTGAAGGCACACCTGTACTTGCCGCCGATAAGGGAACAGTCGCCGAGATAGGAGATAATGAAACGGATGGTAATTATGTCATTTTGAATCACGGCGGCGGTATTCAGACTTTTTACTCGAAATTGTTTGGATCTGCAGAAGGACTTGCAGAGAGAGATACCGTACAGCAAGGCGATGTTATCGGCTATGTTGGCTCGACCGGCGAAGCAACAGGCCCTTTTCTACACTTTAGCCTGATTATTGACGGTGAATACGTTGACCCGGCGAGCGTTTTTGCATCGGAGGATTTGAAGTATTCACGCAACAATGATTGAGGCGACAAGGATTTGGAGGATTGATTTTTCCGCAGTGTCACGGATGGTGTATTTACCTAATAACCATTCTAATTCTGACGACTATGTGTGGGTTCCGTGAAAATGGGAGCCCACATTTTTTATGGACTACCTAATCAACTCATACGAATCAGTACGAGCAAAACTGGATACAGCAGTATCTATCTTTCTAACAATATGATTTTGCGGAACCAGAGAATTCAACGTTACCATTTGGAATTGGTCACGACCAAGTAAATCTTTCTTACCCATCATAAGGCAGGCACCTCCATGTATTGATATATATTTTTTTACCATAAATGCAAGAAAATATATGTCTCTGCGTAAAAAAAGACTGTAGGCAAAGGAGAATTTCCTTGTCTACAGTCTGAAACAGCTATTAATATAAAAATATTAATAGCTGTTTGCTTTGGAGCTGGTGAAGGGAATTACACACCTGCTTCCGCAGGTGCCGTTCTGCAGCTCCTTTTTCAGTCGCTTTGAACCACTCGCTATTCGGCAGTTTACCAAACTGCCTCCTTCACGCTCGTGCCCTTTCGGGTTCGATTCCCTCTTTCATTCTAAAAAAACTAAAATGACACCCTTATGGATGTCATTTTAGTTTTGGAGCTGGTGAAGGGAATCGAACCCCCAACCTGCGGTTTACGATACCGCTGCTCTACCATTGAGCCACACCAGCAGATATAAAAAATAGCTTTTACTATTTTCTTTTTTTCTTGAGCAATTTCCTATATATTACCATATTTTTTCTTGCAGTGCAATACACCCATTACATTCAAACTAAAAATTTCCTAAATTTTAAAAAAGTACTTTACCTGTCGTAGTAATTGTGTTATTCTTTAATTACTACGACAGACAAAGTAAAATCAAAAGGGAGGTGTGGCATTTGATTAGCAGTGATGTAATTCGTGGATACAATGATACAATCATTCTTCACCTTCTGCTAAGAAGTGATTCCTACGGCTATGAGATTTCTAAGGAAATTGAGCGACAAAGTGAGGGAAATTATACCATAAAAGAAACCACTTTGTACTCTGCCTTTTCTCGCTTGGAGAAAAATGGTTATCTAGTCTCATATCAAGGGGACGAGACATTTGGCAGAAAACGAATGTATTATAAAATCACAAATGCAGGACGTGAATATTACCACGAGAAGTGTCTTGAATGGAGTTTAACTAAAAAAGTAATTAATGTATTTACAAGGGAGGATATAGATTATGAATCAAATTAGGAATTATATAGAAGTCATGTTTTCAAGCTTGCCAAACACGCATGAAGTTGTTGAAATGAAGCTGAATATGCTTGAAAATATGGAGGAAAAATTTCAGGAATTACTAAAAGATGGAAAAAACGAAAACGAAGCAGTCGGAATTATTCTCGCAGATTTTGGCAGTATGGAAGAGCTGAAAGAAGAACTGGGAATTTCAAATATACAACTACAAGGTGTAGAATGCAACTCTTGTACTCCCGAAAACTCTTCCTTAAAAGAAGAATACTTCTCCTTTAAAAGAAGGTATGGCATTGCCCTTGCCATTGCATGTACCTTTTTTATTATTGCACCTTTTATATATGTCTTTCTGAAAGACCTTTATAAAGACAGTTCCTCTATTTCGCTTTTAATTTTCTTCTGTCTAATTGCCTGTGGTGTCGGGATATGTATTTACTACAGAACACAAGACAGCCATTACAAGGAATTACTTTATATAAACAAAAATGAAGAAACAAGAACTTCAATGCTTGTTAAATCCACTATTTTTTCCATCGCTACTGTCATTTACCTTGGCGTAGGTTTTCTGGGGAACTTATGGCATCCAACCTGGATTATATTTATTGTTGCAGCCATGATTAGCAGATTAAGCACAGCAATTATAGATGGCAGAATGTATAAATAAAGAATAAAAAGCTGACTCCTATACGATAGGCATCAGCTTTTTGCTTTGTTATAACACTATATTGAACTATTTACCATTAAACACATCATTTCCTGCTGCAAAGTAACGGATCATTTCTGAAGTAAGAGCTATTTCTTCACTGTTCACAGGGATTTTTTCACGTGAGAACCAAGTGCCTTCCGCCAGTTCGCCATCTTCAAGAGTTACGGTATTGTCACCATCTAACCTAGCGAAAAATCCTACTAATAACGAATCTGAGAAGGACCATGGCTGGCTCTTATAATAAGTTATGTCCTTCACTTTAAGACCTACCTCTTCCATAACTTCACGTTTTACAGTCCCCTCTAAAGATTCTCCAACTTCTCCAAATCCTGCAATCAGTGCATATCTTTTGTAGGGTCTGTCTGCATATCTAGTCAGCAGAAGTTTACCGCCATCCACAATTCCTACTATTATGGCAGGTGAAATCCTTGGATACTCGGTGATGTTACAGGTCTCGCAAACTAAAGACCGTTCTGTTTTGCTTTGCTGGAATGGCTTCCCGCACCTCCCGCAGTACTTGTGATTTAATAGCCATCTATTGATCTGTGCCGCCGTTATGCCCACGAAACCCAGCCATTTTTGTCCTAAGGTTCGAAAAACAGTTTCCGAGTGCCAGACTAATACTTTGCCATCCGAAGTCTCTTTCCCTTGCCAATCCATTAACTCAGCTTTACAAGTTAGAGCATCCTTTGAAACATTCTGCTTCATGGTCTGTTGGTTTACTAAAAAATATTTATTGTCATCTATAGAAAATAAATACGTTGCACTTTCCTGTATCTCGCTAACCATTCCCATATTCTTAAGTTCCTCAAAGGTAAGGAATTCTGCGTCCTTATCCTGACCTTCAGGCTGTTTCATCATTGCCATTTCATCATTGAATAAAAGCGCATAGTCCTTGTTTTCTGCTTCAACGTTTCTATAGGCTATATCAAATTTACGCGGTTCAATATCTTGTATCATATTTATGCCTTTTTACCCTTTCTAGCATTACACTGTATAAAAATCCTGTGCACGAATCTGCAATTCTATTCCATCCTTAATGAAGTACCCTCTCGCCGCCTTTTCTAAAATACCATCTTTCCTAAGACTGTCAAAAGTGCGGAGCAGATGCCTATAGCTTGTGCCAAGTAATTCTGCTACTTCTGTAAGATTTTCATTAAACAGTCCATCTTCGTTGGTCATAAGCACGTAAGAGCATAATCTTGTTTCCAAAGGAAGCAAGATGTTTATTGCTCCATTTCTGGCACAACGGTCAAGCTTCTGAGCTAAATGCGTACCCACAAAATTCATAAAAGTAACATTACGTCTAAGTCGTTCACCGCAGTGTTTCATGGGAATGCCCATACAGGTTACTTCTGTTAATGCCTGTACATTGGTCGTACAAATCCCGTCAGTCATCAGTTCTATGTCTCCCAGTATACCCGACTTAGCATAAAAAGCCAGTAATAAAGACTTTCCATTACTTACGTTAATAAACGCTTTTGCCTTACCATTTACCATAAATAATAGATACTCCATAGGAAAACCTTCCCTACAAAGGTATTGACCATTTTCAAACTTTAGCACTCTTACATCACCAGCTTCAAAATCAGATAGTCCATACTTCTGCAGTTCATTTTTCATGGTAACTGTTAAACTTCCATTTGACATACAAATCGCTCCTTTCGGCCCTTTCCCGTTTATATAGGGCATAATATATTTTTCTTTAATTATGACATATGTCATATCTGGCGTCAAGTTCTTCTGATATTCTTATCTCCAAATGGAAAGGAGATTTTTAAATGTATTATTTTTTATCTGTCCTTGCAGGTTCAATCATTGCTGTAATGATTGCTGTTAATGGGGTTTTGAGTTCACATTATAGCATATACCTTGCCACTGTAATTATTCATATAGTTGGTTTAGTTATTATCACGCTTATACTCATCCGTCACAAAGAAAATCCTGCTCCATGGAAAAATAAGCACCTGCCTCTTTTCCTCTATTCCGGTGGTCTGATTGGTGTTGCCACGACAATTTTTAATAATGTAGCTTTCGGTAAGATTAGTATGTCTGCCATTTTGGCAATTGTTCTACTAGGGCAGAGCATCACTTCCATTGTCATCGATCATTTTGGCTGGCTGGATATGCCTCACCATCCCTTTAACAGGAAAAAACTTATTGGGCTCTCTTTCATTGTTTTAGGAATTGTTTTAATCATGGTTATATAGAAATCGGAGGATAAAGTAAATGCTTATTGCTATCATCGTATCTTTTCTAGCGGGAGTCACCGTAGTGGTATCCCGAACGACGAATGCCCGTTTAGCAGCAGAAACCAGCCTGCTAAAAAGCACATTTTATAATTATATATTGGGACTAATCTGTTCTGTCATGGTACTTTTGTGTATGCACTTTTTCGTTGCCTCGCAGTTGCCAGAAGCGCCACTTTCATTACAGTGGAATCAGCTTTGGATCTATCTTGGAGGCGCAATGGGTGTATGCACTGTTAGTATTTCCAATGCGGTAGTAACAAAAATTTCTTCGTTTTATGTAACCTTGCTTATGTTTGTCGGTCAGGTGTTTACAGGAATTGTTTTAGATATCATTATAAGCCATACTTTTTCTCTAGGCAATCTTCTAGGCGGACTTTGCGTAGCGATTGGTCTTATCTTAAATCTTTGGTTTGATAAAGAAAATGCCTCGGATAACGCGGTCTCCGAGACATAGTTCATTTATTTTACAGTCTTATAAGTACAACCCTCAAAGGCCAGATCAAATTTGCAGACACTTTTATACATGCAGTATTTGCAAGCAGTCTCATTTCCTGACTTTCGTGGTGCAACTTCTACATTTCCCTGGGCCAGCTGCTCACAGAGTTCTGATATTTTGTTATCTACAGCATTCTGAAGTTCTGCAAACTCCTCACTGGTCAGCAGCTTATCCTTTCCTGTTCCAACAATCAAGCCTTCCTTATTTCTACGAATAGGCACTATATCTGAAGTTCCTGCAAAGTCTCCTGCAATACTTTCTATAACATCGGTCTCATTGACTAAAATGCCATCTAACTTAAATGACTTTCTAAATTCAGCCTTTATTTTATCCTCAATCTGCTCATTTGCCCAGTCACTGGCATTAAAAACAGGTTCATCTAATTTGAAGTAAAAAATTCCTGCAGGTCTGGTTTCCACTACATTACTGCTCATTTTACCATCATTCCCTAATGCGGCCTTTAAATACAGCATTAACTGAAGTCTCCAACCGCCTTTTGCTTCGTCTATATCAAATTTTTCACTTCCGGACTTATAATCTATAATTTTTACATAATCTCCTGGAAGCAGGTCCACTCTGTCTATTTTTCCTTCGACTAACACCTTTCCCTGAGAAGTCTCCACTTCAATCGGTGGAAAATGCTTCCTTGAAACCTTTCCAAACTCAGCTTCAAAAAATACATCTTGTATCTTCCCCTGTTGAACATGCTCCACCAGTATTAATGCTGCATCCGTACATACTCGCTTTAGCCTGCCTGCCTTATAGCTTTCTTCATTTCCCCCAGAGAAGATACCTTCTCTGTATTGGGTACCCTCAGTATCCATAAATTCGCTGACAAATTCAGCGCATTCCTGAGTTGTAATGTTCATCCATCGAGAGTTTTGATCCGTAATAGGAACCCCCTTCTCTGTAAGATGCTCCGATAACTTCATAAGGCATAAGTGATAGATATCTCCAATTTCACGCCCTGCTATTTCAAAAATTCTTTTTTCTTCAGGCTTAAGACCATAGTTTATGAAGTGGGCGAAGGGACATCTTCCAAACTTCTCAAGCCTTGAAGGACTTATTGATAAATCTGTATTTTCTTCTCTTTTATAAAGCATTTCTGCCACTTTTATTGAAAGATCTTTTTCCTTTATTTTAAAGAAAAGCCCTTCCTTAACTTGGTTTAAAGGTTTATATTCATCCATTCTATACCAGTTTAAAGCTGCCTTAAAGCATTCATTTAAAGGTTCACCATCCAAATTCTTACGCAGTGCCTCTGTTAAATGCTTTATTCCATTATTTTTCGCTTCAAGCAGATTAATAGGATTTTCTTGACTAATTACGTCTTTCCTTACTCCAGCCTTAGGAAAAAGGCTGGCAATCTTATTAAACACCGCAGATGGCTTTAATTCTTTTCCATCATTGTCTGAAACGGAATAGCTCATAAACAAATACTGCTCTGGCTTAGACATGGTTCTGTACATAGCTATTTTTTCTTCCATTGCCCGAAGTTCGTCCAGTTTGCATATTTCTACCTGATTATTTAGGAGCACCGTCTTTTCATCATCATTCAGAATTCCGTCGCCACTTACTGTTGAAGGCAGAATCCCATCATTTGCGCCAATTACTATAAGAGCCTTTACCTGTCCAGTTCTGGTACGCTGCATCGTTCCTACTATGATTTCATCTATAGTGGCTGGGAGCATGCCAATTTCTACGGATTCAAAACCTGCTCTTATAATGGTTTCCAGTTCTGCAACTTCTAGCTTTTCCTCTCCCATAATGGTTACTAATTGGTCATAAATCTCAACGACTATTTTCCATATTTGTGCCATCTCAAAGGCCATTTCATAATAGCCCTTTTGATTTTGTTCCTCCATTATCTCCTCAATACGTTGTGGAAGCTGTAAGTTGTCCTTTAGGAAATAATAGAGGACGGCTATTTTTTGTCCTACGTTCTCTGCTTTTTTAAACGGCTCTGCAAACGCAGAAATTATCTGCATAACAAAGTCACGGGCCTGATTTATCTCATTGAGCTCTTCTGGTTCATACTCTTTTATACCTCGGGTAAATTCCTTTTTCCACATGTTGCCCCGTATTTTATATTTGTAAGCATAGTTTTCAAGTTGTTCTACCGCGTCCTGGGGAAGTCCCACAAGTCCTGTCTTTATAAAGCCCATAACCGTTTCAATATCCATTCTTCCCAGTGCAATCTGCAACAGATAAATATTTAGGCTAATTACAGGGTTATGAAGTATACTTCTTTTTTTATCCATAAAAGGATTCAGTCCATACTCCTTAAAAACACGGTTTATTATGGAACCTCGTGTTTCCAGGTCATTGCATATTACAACAATATCTTTATATCTGAGTCCTTCTTCCCTTAGCAGTCTTGTAATGTATGCCGCGGCTGTTTCCGCTTCTGCATATGGGTTTGCAGCTTTTACTAAAGTAACTGCCGGAGCCTCTTGCTGCCATTTTCTCACTGGTATAGAGAACAATTCCGATTCTATGGCAGACAATTCGACAGCTATGCCCTTTTTTATACATTTTTCATCGTTTATTTGCTTTGTACAGTATGGTTTTGACAAACCCTCTGAAAGCTTTTGTAGTTTCTCTATCACACTTCCCGTTAAAGCAAATATTTCACTATCCCGGCTATCCTCACCATAAGTCATGACCACATTAACATTTATGGCATTATCTATCAGTTCCCTAATTAAATCCAGATTTTTAGGTGTAAAATAATCAAATCCATAAACCCAGATTTCATTTTCCTTTATCATACGAGAATGTTTCATTTTATTAATGCAGTGCTCAAGATAATCCTCAGTATCTATGTACCTTTCAGCTATGACAGCCTCATATTTTTCATAAACTGCCTGCATATCTTTTAATTTTTTGTATAATATAGAGTCCTTATCCAGCTTATTTAAGATTTCTGGTATGGCTTCGGGGGGCGTATTATACTGTTTCATTTCTGATATCAGATTATTAACCAATTCTATAAATGAAGTTTTTGCCTCCATCCCCCTGAAAACTTCCAGCTGGTCTTTTTCCTCTGCAATGATTTTGGATAGAAGCATATGCCTGCCGTACTTATCAAGACGAGATACTTTTTCTCCCCCTACCTCCTTAAGTACACGCAAACCAAGCCTGGATGGACTGATTACTTCTATATCCATCAAGCCTTGAACACCTAAATATTTGAACGCATTCCGCTCCGCCTGCAGAGTAAACTGATCTGGTACCAGCAGTAAGGTTCTGCCAGATACTCGGTCAAATATAAATTTGTCTTTATCTATGTTTTCTCTTCCATAATATATGTTTAGCATAATATTCTATCGTTTCCTTATTTTCAATATATGTAATAGCTATTTAAAATTCATTTATACATTAAGTATATCAAACACCTTTTACTTTAGCTATAATAAAAATCAGTATAAATGTTCTAAAAAATATACTACCTTAGGAAAAAAGAAGCAGATACCACAATTATGTATTTCTACAAAACGGTATCTGCTTCTCTTTTTCCTATTATAAAAAATAGTTTATAATTTAAATGTCAATTATGGCTCGTAACCTATTTAGCCAATAGATTGTAAAGCACCTGTGCCATTTGTGCCCTGCTTGCTTTTTCTGTAGGTGCAAGTTTCTTTTCACTTCCAGTAATGATTCCTGTCTTTGCAAACAGTGCCATTGCCTCTTCAGCCCATGGGGCTATCTGGCTTGCATCTGTATAGGCATTAAGGGCTTTTCCCTTTGTCCCTGTTGGCAGCTCTCCTATTACTTTTAGTGTCTTGTACGTTAGGCTTATCATTTCCTGTTGGGTGATTTCTTTGTCCGGTGCGTACTTGTTATTGCCCACACCTGTTGCCAAACCTAAACCCTTTGCTGCTGACAGGTAACTTGTGTAATAGGTGTTTCCTGCATCTGTAAAGTTGTCTTTTGGTGTCACGTCAGGCTTTATTCCGTAGGCTTTCATTACCATTACGATGAATTGTCCTCTGGTTATGGTTGATTTAGGGCTAAAGTTTCCATCTCTAGTTCCTGTTGTTATTCCTCTTGCTGCTATGAAGCTTACTGCTTTGCTGTAGCCTGCATCTTCAGGTACATCTGTAAAGCTTACTTTGTTATAGCCTACTGCGTATGTTGAAAAATGGTTTGTTATAAATTTAATTGTTTTGGTTGCCGGGTCATATGCACAGTTGCTTACTATTTCTGGTTTCCCTGCTGCATTGATATAGTATATTACTAAGGAGTCTGTTTCTTCTCCTGCTTTGGGTTCGTATGGTACTGTTACTGTTGCATTTCCTCCAAACTGGCATATTGTGTTTTCTCCGCTTGTCACACTGAAATTAAATACCGGTCTGTCTCCTACAACTTGCTGTGATTCTGAGTTCAATGTACCCGAGCTTACAATAGAAGCAGATATCATCACCTGGCCTGATGCAGCTTGTGAAATTGTATTTATTGCTTTTTTATCAAAAGTAATGGAGGCAATCGATGTTGATACAGTCAGCCCTGTAGTTCTGTTATCCGCCACTGCATTCACTGCCTTAGCGGGTATACTTGTTTCCACTGTTTTTGCGCCAGCTGGCGTTTCCACTTTTATTTCAACAGTAGCCATAGTGCCACTTCCTTGTTTTGCAGCTTCCATTCCCTTGCTTATAGCTTCAATTACTTGTGCCTGTGTAACTGTAGATGCTGCTTTACCACTGTTGTCAACGGTAGCTGTTGTGGTTGTAGTTGCAGTTACACTATTTGCAGATGTAGCTATCACAGTTTTGGCCGGCTGTGAAGGTATATTATTTGTAGTACTCCCTCCTCCACCACCTCCACTATGAGAAGTGTTCTGGCTGTAATTAGCCGTTATGGTCAGGCTTGAGGTAACCTTATCAAAGATCTGATCCCAACCAGTAAATGTGTACCCTTTCCGCGTTGGATTCCCTGGAGCTGTTGCTCCGCTTCCTTCGTTGACTGATTGGGTCTTCAATATACTTCCATCCCAATCTTTGAAAGTAACTGTATAATTTGCCGGTTCAAGCTTCAATACAGTTAGTAAAAAGTTTTTTGTATCGCTTGTTCCATTGTAATTCACAGTAGCCGTTATAACCACCTCTGTATCTCCGCTTAAGAATTCCGGTCTTATTACTACTCCTGTGTTGCTTATTACTGATATGTTGGCTGAATTCCAGGTTATACTTGCTCCATTTTTCGTTCCTGTAGTAATCAAGGTAATGTCCTTCGTTACTGAGCTTGCATTATCTCCCGATGCAAAACCTATATTCAAAACCGCTTTATCCTGAGCAACCTTATCTGCATCTGTCACTGCAGGAATATCTTCTATATACTGTGCTGTTACGGTAAAGTCCTTTGTTACATTATTAAATGTTTTATTCCAGCCCGTGAAGATATAGCCTGCCCTTACGGGATCTGCCGGCGCAGCTGCGCTGTCTCCTTCATTTACTGTTTGAGTATCGATTAAGCTTCCATCCCAATCTTCGAAAATAACTGTAAAAGTGTTTGCAATTAAAGCGTTTACCATAAGATTGTCTGTAAGAACTGTCTTCCCACTGGCTGTATGAGTAACAGTAATTGCTGTGCCACTGTCCGAAAGTGTCAATGTCGTTCCGTTGGTCTTATTTACAGTTATGCCTTTTGCTGTAAAATCTGCAAACACCACATTCTCTATTGTTCCATTGTCTTTGTGCAACGTCACTTCAAGATTCCCCAAATTAAGGCTATCACCCTCGTTGTAAGTTATGGTTGGCTGTGTCTTAATACTTATACTGGTTACATTTGCTATCTCACTTACATCAGTTATATGTATAGTAAAGTTCTTTTCATATATGCCTCCTAGGGAATCCGTTGTTCTTACTCTGATGCTAAAACTATTTTTTGTTTCATAGTCAAATTCCTGACCCGTAATCAAATCATTACCTTGTATAGTAAATGCTCCATTATCCGTATCCCCTTGGCCAGCTATTAAAGAATAGATAAATGTATCTCCCACGTCAGAATCATCGGTTGAGAAGGCTCCTATGATTGTACCTGTTGGATTGTTTTCATCTATTGTATCTGATGATAAGTTTATATCTGTAGGCTCCTGATTTGCAGTAATCGACAAATAGTTTGCAGCGGACAAATCACTCCCACTAGCTAGTTCAGCGCCTTTAATGGTAAGGGTAAGATTGCTTATATCTGAATCAAAATCAGTTCCATCAAAAGCCAAGCTAATCGTGCATTGTGTATCATTGTTGCAGCTTACGCTGCCAACCGTTAGCCCAATTGGTGCGTTGACCAGCGTAAAATTAGCAGCATCCAGCATATTGTCCTTAAAATTGTCACCTGTGAGGTTTACAATTATGGCTTTACTATTTAGTGAGCCTTCAGATAATGCGTCTGGAGCCGAAATATCAGCCCGCGAATCTAAGGTGGTGAAATCCTGTATTTCTCCGTATGTAATCCCCTTTATATTCTTTGCATAGGCCCTATAGTAATATTTTGTATTCTTAACAAGCCCTGTTGTGATTATTTGGGAAAAATCTCCAATAGTTCCGCTCACAGCAGCCGAATAGACGCCGCCCCCATTTATAACTGGATTATCATTTAATGAATAAACAAAACCTCGTTCAGTTATATCTGCGCCACCATCCGAAACTAGCGTTCCTCTTAGCGCTGCACTATTGCTGGAAATTTCAGATACTCCCATTGTACTGACAGATGGCAGTGCTACAAGATCACCAAAAGCCTGAAATTCCAGAATAGAATCCCAGCTATTATTATTATTATCCTTGCAGCCTTCTGTTACTTGTACTCTTAAATAACTTGCCGTAAATCTCGAAACGGTCCTGTCAGTCATAGAAGAAGTGTTTCCACTTACAACATCCACATCCGTGAAGTTTACGCCATCATTACTTTTCTGAAGTTTATACCCTCTCATTGCATATATAGGGTTGTTGTCCCATACATAGCTTTGATTATATACAACCCATCTATCAATCGAATATAAGCCTCCTAAATTCACCTGAAGATAAGAACCATCTACACCTTTTCTGGTCTGCCACCTATTTAAGGCATCTATATTTCCGTCCACAGCCCTTGAAGGTCCATATGGGACCATGTAGCTGATATCAATGTGCTTATTATCCTGACCTGTATACTCAAAGTTCTTGCAGGTAGCTGCTTTTCCCTGAACTACATTTGTGCTGCCAGCATAGGCTTGTTCCGACAGGATAAGTAGCGATAGGATGATTATGAGCATCAGTAGAAGTGTTTTACACTTTAATTTTTTAATTATATTCACCTATTTGCCCCCCCTTATTTAATTACGTGATGGGAATATTCCCTGAAGAGCTATGCAGTAATGCATCCCGTAACCCGCCTGCCCAACTTGTGGCTCAGCTGCTTCCAAATTTGGTAAAGCAAAGGTTGTTACTCCGTTACCTCCATATTTTATTCCTATTAGAGCATATAATGCCTGATTTTGATTGATATTTAATATTTGTCCACGGCACAATGCCCAGCCTTTAGGCGCATAATTAAAGGACATCAGATGGACTTCACCAAGAAATTGTTCTCCTGCTTCTGCATACGACGGGCCAACATTAAGAACCATCATGCTACTTAGAACAATTGCCATTATAATAATTTTAGATATTAATCTTTTTTTCATCATACCTTCTCCCTTCTAATTCTGGCTTGGGAATACACCCATTGGATTGATACAATATCTTGTATATTGATTGGGCTCCATACTGCGCATATCAGGCAGTGCAAAGGTTGTCATCCCATCACCGCCATAGGTAGTTCCAATTAAGGCAAATAGTGTGTCATATTGAGCAATGTTTAATAGCCTCCCATCGCAATGAATATATCCGCTGGGATCAAAATTGTAGGGAAAAAGCTTGATTTCTCCAATATAATCCCCGTTGTCTCCATCATCACGCGTAGGAAATATTCCTTGCATTTCAATATAGTAGCTCATATTCTTTATAGGCTCCATCCCTCTCATATCAGGTAATGCAAAGGTTGTTGTCCCATTACCACCAAAATATGTTCCTATAAGTGAAAACAGCGCAGTGTTGGTCTGAATAGCCATAGTCTGCCCTGTACATTCTGTCCATCCTAATGGTGCAAAGCCATAGGGAAATAGCTGTATCTCTCCTACGAAACTTTGTGAGTCTGCATATGCTGGCGTCACACTTGCTGAAAACGCTGTACACACAAGGAGTGCCATCAGCATCACCGTTGCTATTTTTTTTCTTATCATTAAAGTTCCTCCTTTATTATTTCTGGACCAACTGAAATACTTCAGTGGCGGAAATTCCAATTAACACTATACGTATAGATACGTCTTGACTTTTTTCATTTCTTTCGCCTCTCCAAAATAAAAAGTCATACAATAGTATTGTGCCGTAAATTTTTCTTTTTTCCTACTACCCTTTGGGTAGTTTTTTTCAATTTAGAAGTTTTTCTTTTTCAATCCACCCCTAAAATCATATTCACTACAATAGTAAACCATTCATTTGACATGAATTATATTAAAAAAGCCCCAGTGTGAAATCTATAACCTCACACTCGGACTCTCAAATCTTTTCATATTATTCACCAGTCAATTCTGCAAATACGTCACTGACCTTTACTATTTTATCTACTAAATAAGCATTACTGCCACAGAACACAAGTCCATTTTCAGCATCACCACTTGCAGCTGCTATTAAGGCCTCTGTGATACAGTACGGCGCAACTCTTGGATTACATGCTGTCATGCATCCATTACAACGTTTAATTGGTTGTTTTTCTTGTTTCTCTGCAACATTTGTGACAAACTTATTTTTTATGGCTCTGCCCGGCATACCTACAGGGCTTTTTATAATTGCAATATCGTCTTTAGTACAATTAACATACGCCTGTTTAAAGCTTTCAGGAGCATCACATTCTTCTGTAGCGACAAATTTCGTTCCGACCTGAACTCCATCTGCACCATAGGATAACGCCTTCTCAACGTCATCTCTTGTAAAAATGCCGCCGCCGACAATTAGTTTACATTCTGGAATACTTGCTATCTCCGCTTTAATTTCCATAATGGTCTTATAATAGTTCTCATCCGCTATTTCCAGCTGTTCCTCTTTAAAACCTAAATGCCCCCCAGCTTTAGGGCCTTCAAACACAAAGCCATCCGGCATCCTGTTATGCTTTCTAGCCCAGCTTTTTATAATCAAAGCTGCTGCTCTTGCAGAGGAAACAATCGGTATAAGTTTAACGTCTTTTCCTTTTACGACACCAGGAAGTGAAGTAGGAAGACCTGCTCCAGAAACGATAACCTTAGCTCCTGCCTCAACAGCAGCCACTATTATTTCATCATAGTTTCTGCCGACGCACATCATATTTATGCCAATTGGTCCTGCCCCTGGTACATCTTTAACTGCATTTACAGCAAGCTCAACTTCTCTTTTTATTCCTCTCACATTTGCAGATAGAGGATCTGTATAAAAGTCCTCTTCCATATATCCCGGTTGTGCCGCAGATATAATGCCAACGCCGCCGCATTTTGCTACTGCTGCAGCCAGTTTCCACATAGAAACTCCTATACCCATGCCACCTTGAAATATAGGTATAGGTATTTCTAGTCCATTCATATTCATTGGTTTAAGTTCCATAGGTCCCTCACTTCTAACAGGCTTTATAAGCTGCATTCTAAAAAAATCCCTTAGCCCTTCTAATGATTTTAGAAGCACATCGATTTCAGAATCAGCCATATTTGCCGTTATATCCTTAATCATGTTTGTATGAAAAGTCTGATGCTCTTCAACCACACTAATTCCTGCATCTGTAAGGCCAATTTTTACTATTCTTCTATCCTCAGGAATTCTACATCTGTCTACATATCCCTTTTTTACCAGTCTATTTATGGCTACTGTCAACGTGCTGACACTAATTTTCAAGGAACCTGCTACTTGGGTCATGGTTTTTAATTTTCCAATGCCAATCGCTTCAAGTGTGTGAATTTCTGTTATAGAAAGGTCAACATTAGTTGATTCTTTTAATGCTTGTTCTTCAACCTTTAAAACACTATTCATAAGGCTGACTAGTATCTCGTTTAGTTTAGTATTTTTCTCCACCTTCTGCTCCTTGTCTATCAGCCTATAGCAAAAGTGATTTCACATTTACAGGCCACCTTATCTTCTAAATAAGCCGTCGCTACTCCTTTTCCAGAGTTGCTGCGAAGGCGGTCTAGCTCTACATGCAGACGCAGTGTATCTCCAGGAAAAACCTTTTGGCGGAATCTGGCCTCTTTGATGGCACCAAAATACGCAATCTTACCTCGATGTTCCGGCATAGACAAAATTGCAACTGCGCCTGCCTGTGCCAAAGCTTCTACGATTAGTACACCGGGCATTACTTTTTCCTGGGGGAAATGGCCTGCAAAATAGTATTCTTCTTCTCTTACATACTTTATCGCTGTAATGCTCTTGCCTTCTTCCATTTCTTCAATTTCATCAATTAAAAGGAACGGATCTCTATGGGGAATTATTTCCATAATTTGTTCTCTGTTCATTAACATGTAGTTGTTCCTTTCCGAAGCACATAAACAATTTTCTGGATTTGCTTGTGGCTTATGTTTTATTATTTATCTTTTACACACATTTTAATATATTATCACAAAATTTATTTTACAAACTTCTTTAATAGTATTGTTCCATTGTGCCCGCCAAATCCAAGTGAATTTGACATAACATAGTTAAGTTCCTTAGCTCTTCCTTCATTTGGGACATAGTCAAGGTCTAACTCTTCATCAGGAACTTTATAATTAATAGTCGGTGGAACAAAATCATCACCAAGAGCCTTAACACAAATAACTGCTTCAATTGCTCCGGCTGCACCAAGTAAATGCCCTGTCATACTCTTCGTTGAGCTTACAGGCACCTTTGTATCATTACCAAAAACTAATTTTATTGCTTTTGTTTCAAATTCATCATTGTATGGAGTCCCTGTTCCATGTGCGTTAATGTAATCAACGTCTGCAGCCTGAATGCCAGCTTCTTCAATAGCCATCTGCATTGCAGCAGCAGCGCCTTCGCCTGACGGAGATGGTGATGTTACATGATAAGCATCACAAGTAGTACCATAACCTACCACTTCACCATAAATCTTTGCTCCTCTTGCTAGTGCATGCTCCATTTCCTCAAGAACAAGGAAGCCAGAGCCCTCACCCATTACAAATCCATCTCTTTCCTTATCAAAAGGAGTTGAACATCTGTCTTTATCTTTTTTGGTTGACAAAGCAGTCATATTTGCAAATCCTGAGAAACAAACTGGCGAAAATGCTGCTTCAGCACCACCAGCTAGCATAACATCTGCATAACCGTGTTTAATGTATCTGAAAGCTTCCCCTAAACTGTGTGTTCCCGCTGAACAAGCAGTTACAATACCAAGGCTTGTTGCCTTCGCCTGAAAAGCAATAGAAATATTTCCTGCTAAAATATTTGGTATCACCATAGGAACGAGTAACGCGGATACTCTTGAAGTACCTTTTTCATCACCCTTAAGTGCTGCCTTTTTAGCTTCAGCTTCTAAAGTCATAACACCGCCAATACCAGTACCTGCAACAACTCCAAAACGATGTGGATTCACGTTTTCTCCACTTACAATTCCGCTATCTTCAATGGCTTCCTTAGCAGCAGTCAGTCCAAACTGTGATGATCTGTCTAATCTTTTAGCGGCTCTTTTATCTTCGTACTCGAAGTCTTTTACTTCTCCACCCATGATTGCTTTCTGATAAGTGGTATCTAAAAGTGTAATCTTATCGATTCCATTTTTACCATTTTTAATACCTTCCCAAAAATCGGAAGTATTATTTCCAACGGGCGTTATTGCCCCAAGTCCTGTTATAACAACTCTTTTCATAATTTCCTCCAAATTTTAAATACTCATTCCACCATCAACACATATAGTCTGTGCTGTAACATACTGTGACATATCACTAGCTAAGAACAGGGCCACATTTGCAATGTCCTCAGGCTGTCCCATTCTTCCAAGACTTATAGTTGCATTCATCTTAGCTCTCTGGTCATCAGTAAGTGCATCCGTCATATCTGTTTCAATTGACCCTGGCGCAATTGCATTCACTCTGACATTTCTTCTGCCAAGTTCCTTAGCAGCTGACATGGTCATACCAATAATGCCTGCCTTTGACGCTGAATAGTTAACCTGACCTGGATTACCCTTTACTCCTACAATAGAGGAAAGATTTATGATACTTCCTGCCCTCTGTTTAATCATTACACTACTAGCTTCTTTCAAGAAATAGTAAGAGCCTTTTAAATTTGTATCTACAACTGAATCAAAATCTTCATCTTTCATTTGAATAAGTAGTTTATCTTTTGTAATTCCTGCGTTATTCACTAAAATGTCAATTCTTCCAAAATCTAATTTTGCCTTTGCCACAGCTTCTACAGCAAAAGCAGAGTCTGCTACGTCTCCTTTTAGGATTTCTACTTTTGTACCATACTGAGCAAGTTCATCCTGAGTCTTTTCTGCTGCCGCATCATTGCTTCTATAGCATAAAAGTACATTTGCACCATTCTTGCAAAATACTTCTGCAATTGCTTTACCGATACCTCTAACGCCACCTGTAATAATTGCACTTTTACCTTTTAACATTTCTTACCTCCGCATACAGATTCATACAACATTTTTGCTATAATGCAAAATCTAATTGCTAATCTGCAGTTATTATTTATTTTCAATTAAAGTTTTTACTGTATTTTGTAAACTTTCCATGTCCTGAACATGTAATGTAAGCATATCTTCTTTAATCTTTTTTACAATCCCGCAAAGAGTTGTTCCTGGCCCGATTTCGATAACACATTCCACTCCATCTGCTGCCATGTTTTCAATAATCTCTTGCCAATAAACAGGACTCATAGCCTGCTTACCCATCAATTCTGCAATAAATTTACTTACGCCAGCCTCATCTAACCCTTCTGCACCTTTCATCATGTCTTCTGCTGTTATATCTGAGTAGACCTTTTTGTTTGGTGCTTTTAAATCACAATCCATAAGAAAATCTTGCAGTTTTGCAGCTGCCGGTGCCATCATCTTGCTGTGAAATGCAGTTCCAACACTAAGTGGAATAGCTTTTATCTTTCTAGCCTTAGCTTCTGCTTTAAATCGTTCCAAAGATTCCTTATCCCCAGCTACAACTGTCTGTACTGGCGAATTGAAATTTACGCCTTGCAAAACTCCATCTTCTTTAACATCATCTACACAATCTAAAATTGCCTTTCTATCTCCAAAAGCGGCAACCATACTGCCTCTCTGCACGCCATCTTCTCCAAGTCCGGCTTCATTCATCCATGTACCTCGGTGGGTAACTATCTCCATACCTTTTCTTATGTCTGTAATAGAACCAGCTGCGGTCAATGCTGCATATTCGCCTAAACTGAAGCCTGCAAGGCCTACAATTTCAAGAGAATTAAGTAAATCAGAATCCTGCTTTTCTATTTCTTCTAATAAGGCTTCGTAAGCTGCCATTGTTACTGTATAAATACATGGCTGTGTAATGTGAGTTTGTCTAAGCATCTCCTTAGTTCCCTCAAAACACCATTCTTTAACTTGTTCTCCAGCTAAATTCATTATTTCTTTAGCCCTACTGGAATTGTCATATAATTCTTTTCCCATTCCAGTATACTGAGCCCCCTGCCCAGCAAAAATCAATCCAATTTTCATACTTTTGATAACCTCCTAAAATAAAGATACTCTATCAACGTAAATTTTTTTTGCCTCTTCAAACATTTCAGCAATGATTTCTGCGGCCGGCTGTTCCTTCATTACAATACCCGCAATCTGCCCTGACATAACAGAACCACGTTCAACATCTCCATCAAATACTGCTGCACTCAAAGCACCAATACCAACCTTATCAATTGCAGCTTGAGCTTCTTCCCCTGTACTACTTGCTTTTTCTATTGCCAGAATTTCTCTAGCTAACTTATTCTTTATAACTCTGATCGGATGTCCTGTCGATCTTCCTGTTGCACAGGTATCGGTATCTTTCGCCTTAATAATCGCAGCTTTATAGTTCGGTGAAACAATGCATTCCTTTGCCACTACAAATCTCGTACCCACCTGAATACCTTTTGCACCCAGCATATATACAGCAGCCACGCCTCTGCCATCTGCAATACCACCTGCTGCAATAACCGGGATGGACACTGCATCAACGACTTGTGGTGTTAGTGCCATAGTCGCAATTTCTCCAATATGACCTCCCGCTTCCGTACCTTCTGCAATAACTGCGTCTGCACCGGCTCTTTCAACTCTCACTGCAAGAGCTACAGAAGCAACTACTGGAATCACTTTTACTCCAGCTTCCTTAAGAGTCTTTATATACTTGCCTGGATTGCCTGCACCTGTTGTAACTACAGGAACCTTTTCTTCACAAACCACTTCAATCAGTTCATCTATATTTGGCATAAGAAGCATAAGATTTACCCCAAAAGGTTTATCTGTAAGTTTCCTTACCTTTTTTATCTCATTTCTAAGCCAGTCCGCATCATATCCTCCACTTGCAATTATACCAAGTCCACCGCCATTACTAACTGCTGCTGCTAATGAGCTTTCTGCTATTCTAGCCATAGCTCCTTGTATGATTGGATATTCTGTTCCTAAAATCTGACATACGTCGTTCATACATATTCCTCCTGAATTATTTACATTTCAAAGATAACTGCCCCTGCGCTTAAGCCTCCGCCAAAGCCCATAAGCATTATCTTATCGCCTTTTTTAATTTTTCCTGTATCTATTATATCATATAATGCCATAGGTACGCTTGCTGCGGACACATTTCCTGTCTCATTCAGACTAATTTGAAATTTTTCTATTGGCTGCTTAAATTTTTTAGCCGCAGATAAAATAATTCTTAGATTTGCCTGATGTGGAACATAGTAAGCGATATCATCTGCTGTTAGTCCTGCCAGTTCTAAAGATTTTTCCATAACTTCACCAATAGCATTTACTGCAAACTTAAATACCTGGCTGCCATGCATGGATAAACTCTGTTTTTCAGGATTATCTAAGCTATCATCTGTAAATGGTGTTTTTGAAAACTCCATTCCACAAGTCAAAGAATTTGTCGTATCATCATAATTTTTTACAAAAGAAGAAAGGATTCCTTTTTCCTGTGGATTATTTTCCAGTAATGCCGCACCCGCTCCATCTCCAAAAAGAATGCATGTGCTTCTATCTGTCCAATCAACAATTCTGCTCAATCGTTCCACACCTATAATTAAAGCTTTATTTATGGTGTTTGTACTAACGCCATTAACTTTATCTACCATACCATTCTTAATAAGGGCTTCTGCAATCCATATTCCATAAATAAAACCACTGCAGGCCGTACTAATATCAAAAGCAACAGCATTCGCAAGACCTAGTTCTCTCTTCACCAATGCGCCCATAGAGGGAACCAACTTGTCTGGTGTTACTGTTGCAACGATTACCAACCCTATATCATCATAGTTCTCTCCATCCAAAGCTAATTTAGCTGCGGAAACTGCTAAATCTAGTCCTGATTCACTGGTAGCAATTCTTCTTTCTGTAATTCCCGTTCTTGCAACGATCCAGTCATTGTCTGTCTCTACAAATCTATTTAAATCATCATTCTTCACTACTAACTTAGGTACTGCTTTTCCAGTATTTTTTATACTTATTCCCAATGTAGCCTCCTTTTTATCGTTCAATAATTATTTTGATTATCAAATTATTTTATTATATTATATTTTGATTGCTTATAAAAGTCAAGTAAACTTAATTTCTATTCAAAATCAAACAACAACGCAATACTCAAGTCAAATATCACTCACTTATTATTAGTTTCCAATAAAAGAATATATATTTTTTATTATTTTTAGTAATCTTACGAAAACTTAATAAATATTTAATAGACTTTCGCACCAATGTATGAAACAATATATAGTGGGAATTTAGGAGGGATTAAAAAAAAATGAAAATATTAATAACGACTGATTGGTACAAACCGGTTATAAACGGGGTTGTTACCTCCGTAATAAATTTAAAATCTGAATTAGAGAAGGCAGGACATGAGGTACGGGTGTTGACACTCTCTCCTGATGGACATCAGCACTTTGAAGATGATACCTACTATCTCAAGTCATTTAAAGTAAAAATATATCCTCAAGCTAGGGCTACTTACAATTTTCATAGCAAATACTTACCCGAAATTTTACAATGGCAGCCTGATATTATACATTCGCAATGTGAATGGGTCTCATTCTATTTTGCAAAATACATTGCTCTTAAGCTAAACATTCCTATCGTCCACACTTATCATACAATTTATGAAGATTATACACATTACATTTTAAGAAGTAAACGCATAAGTAAGAGTTTAGTACTTTTTGGCTCGAATCGTGCAATAAATGCTACTGACTATGTTATAACGCCTACAAATAAAGCTCGTGATTTATTACTTTCCTATGGTATTGAAAATCCAATTATAACCATACCTACAGGAATAAATCTTGATAAATATAGAAACCGTATTTCTGACAATCGTCGCAGTGAACTGCTTTCACAATATGGGATAACTGCTAATAAAACCGTTATCGTAAGTATCGGCAGACTTGCTATTGAGAAGAATATAGATGAACTTCTTGATAATATGCAGATTTTAGCGAAATCCCATCCTGACATCGTTCTGCTGATTGTGGGTGGCGGTCCTTATGAAGATGCACTAAGGGAACTTGTTATCAACATGAAGCTTCAGAAGAATGTAATTTTTACAGGTATGATTTCTCCAGATTTAGTTCCTGAATATTTTCAGTTAGGTAAATTATTTATCTGTGCTTCACAAAGTGAAGCTCAAGGGCTCACTTATATTGAAGCATTAGCCAGCGGTATTCCTCTTTTATGTAAATATGACCAGTGTCTGGAAAATGTTTTAATAGAAGGCCATAATGGATTTTCATTTGACACGTCAGCAGAGTTTATAGATAAGCTTCTATCAGTTCTCCGTGATAAGGATAGCTATTCAGTTCTTTGTGAAAATGCTGCAGCTTCCGCAGAATCTTACTCTAAGGAGGCTTTTGGAAAGCAGGTGGCAAAAGTCTATGAAGCAGCAGTAGATACCTTCCCTGGTCATCTTCCGCTTCCAGTGAGACTTATACCTGTGCTAAGGAGACGTGCTCAGGAATCCATATAGTCTGTACCTAACATATAATGTTTAAAACGAAAGGGTATGTCACTACTGACATACCCTTTATATTTAGGAACTTAGACTATGCATTTAAAATCTCCAGAACTTTTTCAGCATTTTTGATTACATAATCTGGCTTAAACATTCCTTCTTTCTCTTTATCATATATAGCAACTGCCCAATCTACAAGGACAGAGGTAACTCCTGCATTGTTAGCACAGCCAATATCAAATTTGCTATCACCAATCATCATTGCTTCCTCTGGTTTTGAACCCAGTTTTTCTAATGCAATTAACGCTGGTTCAGGATCAGGCTTATGCTTTGTACAATCTTCCATGGTTACAATTGCATCAAATACATTATGCAGTTTATATTTTTCAAGCCCCTCCATTGTGGTTGGTCTTAATCTTGAAGTAACAACTGCTGTTTTATATCCCTGTAAGTTTAGTTCCCTAATTAACTCAATCATTCCCGGAAACGGTGAGATAGCATCAGCAAATCTGCCGACTTGATAGCCTCTATAAATTTCAATTGCTTCTTCTAACGGAAATTCTGGGAAAAATTCTCCCATGCTCTTAGCTAATGTCTCTCCAAAGGTTCTGTGGATAGCCTCTCTGTCCCCTTCCTTTCCTGTTATAGCCTTAAATGTATGCTGCCATGAACCTAAGATAAGTTCATTTGTATTCATTACTGTTCCATCAAAGTCAAATAATATAGTATTTATCTTGTTCATTGTTCTCTCCCTAACTTCATTTCTTGGCTATTCTATCATAATTATTATACTTATACAAGACCCGCAGCCCGCATAGGATGTCTAAAAAGGCAGATACATTTTTGCATCTGCCTTTTTAGCGATTTATTAATCTACTATTTTAACAATTTACTAACTTTGATATAAAGTTCATCACGCCTTCTTATTGCTTCTTCGTCTTTGCCATCACTATAATCATAAAATCCCGCCTTAGCCTTTACACCATAATGTCCTTCCTCATACAATTCCTTTAAGATTCTCTGAGGTTCTTTGGCATCTGAAAGGTCTTTATTTAAATACTCGGCTATGTGATAGAAGGTATCAAGTCCACCCATATCACAAACTTCAAAAGGTCCAAGGCAGGCATATCTGAATCCCAGTGCATACTTCATACATTTATCAATATCTTCAAAACTGCCTACATTATTTTCAACTAGGTACAAGGATTCCCTTAAAATCGCCAGTTGAATTCTGTTTGCTATAAAGCCAGGGACATCTTTATTTACTCTAATAGGCTCTTTGCCAATTGTTATTGACAAATCATACAGATAATCAACTGTCTCATCTGCACTTTCATCTCCTTTTATAATTTCAATTAAAGGAATTAAATGCGCAGGGTTGAACCAGTGCATACCAGCAAAACGTTCCGGCTTATGAATTACCTTTGCAATCTCTGTTATGGATAATCCAGAGGTGTTGGATGCCAGTACTGCATCTTCTGGTACTAATGTAGAAACTTCTTTCCAAAATAAATGCTTGATTTCCATTTTTTCTATAATGGATTCAACCACCAAATCGCATTCAGTAAAACATCCTTTTTCACAGGTATGGCTTAATCTTCCCTGAAGTTCTTCTGACTCCTTAAAAGTTAATTCTCCTGTTTTGACTTGCTCCTCCTGATTGATTCTAATTAAGTTCTTGCTTTTTTCTATAGCAGCTTCTATCACATCATAGATTATAACATCATATCCCAGCTGTGCAAAAATCTGAGCCATAGACGTTCCCATTAAGCCAGCCCCTGCTATTACAACATTTTTACATTGTCTCATAAATTGGATACCTCCTATAACTTAACTATTCTTCTTCCATAGGCTTTAAATCTGGGCTTATGATTAATTGGCAGCCTGTTGCAGCCTTAATGTCGTCCAAAGTATAATCAGGGTGTAATTCTGTAAGTAAGATACCCTTATCAGTAATTTCCATTACGCCCATTTCAGTAATAATCATATTTACTACTTTTAATGCTGTATAAGGAAGTGTGCATTCCTTTAGAATTTTATGTGCA